>NZ_BJKN01000001.1:489638-789638 GCF_006538365.1 Moorella sp. E308F
ACCGGGGTGCCGACCGGTACCCTGGCAGTGATGGGCTTCCGGACGGCGCCGGTGACGGTGATGTACTTATGGGTTACAGGGTTTCCTTTCAGAGCCTGGTGGATATTATATAAAGTCTCGACGTTTAAAACTACCGCTCCCGCCTGTAATGGTAACCCTCCCGGCGGAATTATTTTGCCGGTGACGCTATAGGTCAATAAGTGCTCGTCCCCCATGGGGTAGACGTCCGGCAGGAGGTGGAGCTTTAGCCCCGGGTAATTGCTTATTTCTCCTGCCAGGGCAGCATGGGCCTCCCGGTATTTTTCTTTGAGGGCTATAACCCCTGTTCGGGCGCCGGTGGCCTGAACAAGGGTGGCTAAAGTGGCCAGGAGTTCCGCCGGGTAGCGGGCCATGAGTTCCTGGTCGACTTTAAGTAAGGGTTCGCACTCGGCCCCGTTAATGATAATGGTCTGGATAGGTGTTCCGGTCTTCAGTTTAAAGGCGGTGGGGAAACCGCCCCCGCCAGCGCCGACCACGCCGGCAGATGCTATTTTACTTATGATGGCGTTTAGTTCGCTGCCAGGCATTTCCTTCAACGCGGTATCCACTCCGCTCTCGTTCCTTATTTCACAATATAACTGCATTTAATTACTAATCTACCGTCCGCAGCGCCCCGACAATGACCGTCCGCTGTTCCCGGGTGTAGGTCCGGGGTGTGCAGATGCCCTCGCCTGTGGGGCTGGCGATGGTGTGGCTGAAGTGCCCTTCGCCGCCGATGTTTAAACCGGCAGCCGAGGAAGCGTTGGCCACCAGGATGTCGGTGCGGAGCTTGCGGGCGTAAGCGGTGATGCGGCTAACGTCCTGGCTGTGGATGATGGCTGTATGTTTGAAGCCGTGCTCCACCTGCACGGCCAGTTCCAGGGCGGCGTCGAAGTCCGGCACTCGTACCAGGGGCAGGACCGGCAGCAGCTGTTCTTCCTGTACCAGGGGATGCTCCGGGGGACATTCCATGAGGGCGATCCTGGTGTTTTCCGGTGCGTCGATGCCGGCTTGCTTTAGAATAACAGTGGCGTCCCGGCCGATAAGGTCGGGGTGGAAGCGCTTGCCGTCGGGCAGGATGGTGCGCATGAGTTTTTCTTTATCCCCTTCATCCCGCACGAGATAGGCGCCGTGGCTCTGGAGGTGGAAGAGGAGCTCATCGGCTATTGCTTCCACGGCGATGATGACCTTTTCGGCTATGCAGAGGACGGTGTTGTCAAAGGCGGCGCCGTCGACAATACATCTGGCGGCATAGTCCAGGTCCTTGACGGTTTCGTCGACGACTACGGGGGGATTGCCTGGCCCGGCGGCAATGGCTTTTTTGCCGCTTCTTAAGGCGCGGTTGACTACTTCCGGCCCGCCGGTGGCGACGACCAGATCTACATCGGGATGGCTTAGGACCAGGTCCAGGTTTTCCAGGCTGACTTTATCGCCAACGACTAATAAATCCTCCGGCCCGCCGGCTTCCTGGATGGCGGCGTTGAAAAGGCGCACCAGGTACTGGGTGGTCTTGAGCCCTTTGGGATGGGGCAGGAAGATTATGCTGTTGCCGGCGGCGACCATGCTGATGGCGTGGTTGATGACGCAGGAGCCTGGATGGGTGGCCGGCTCGATGGAGGCGATGAGGCCGAAGGGCGCCCGCTCAATCAGGATGAGGCCGTTGTCGCCGCTGATGGCTTCCGTCTTTATATCCTCGAGGCCCGGGGTTAGACGGGCGGCATAGAGCTTTTTCTGGATCTTGTCTTCTACCCGGCCGTAGCCGGTTTCTTCGTGGGCCAGCCGGGCAATTGTTTCTACGTTTTCAATAGCCGCCCGGCGGATGGCGGCGACGATCTCGCCCCTGGTTTTGAGGCTTAACTTTACCAGTTCTTGCTGCGCTCTTTTGGCAACGCGGATAGCTGCCTTCAAGTCGCTGTATACGCCTTTGTCACCGCGGGAGGTAGTGGCCGCGGCCTGGCCGGCCCGCGCCTGGCAGGCACCGCTACACGTTGTTGCCGTAGTAGCTGTTGTCCCATTGCGGGACTGCTGCTGGATGTTTTTTAATACTTCGGCGACAATGCTGGCGATAGTGGTTTCGTCGATCATTTCTGCTCACCGCTCAGGCTGGTAATATCGTGCTGAGGTCAGTGTGGGGCCGCGGGATGACGTGGACGGCGACAATCTCGCCGAGTCTCCCGGCGGCAGCGGCTCCGGCTTCGGTGGCGGCCTTGACGGCTCCGACATCACCTTTGACCATGACGGTGACGAGACCCGAGCCGATCTTCTCCATACCGGCCAGCTCGACGCCGGCGGCTTTGAGCATGGCATCTGCCGCTTCAATGGCCGCGACCAGTCCTTTGGTTTCGATGAGCCCCAGGGCGCCGTCTTTCATGTTAATCTACCCCCTTGGCAGAGGCGTCTTTTTTAGCGGGCAGGATGCGGGCGACGTCGCTATGGGGCCGCGGGATGACGTGGACGGCGATGACTTCCCCGAGCCTGGTAGCAGCAGCACCGCCGGCTTCGGTGGCGGCCTTGACGGCACCTACTTCGCCGCTGACCATGACGGTGACAAGACCCGAGCCGATCTTCTCCATTCCCACCAGCTCGACGCTGGCGGCTTTGAGCATGGCATCTGCCGCTTCAATGGCCGCGACCAGTCCTTTGGTTTCGATGAGGCCTAAAGCGCTCATGGGTTCACTCTTCCTCCTTTAATTTCTAAGGTTCTCCTGGGTTTTTACCTGGAGGGTTTCTTAGCTTAAATACCGCGCCAGTTCTTCATGGGGCCGGGCAATAATCCGGCTGGCAAAAACAGTACTTATGGCCGCAACCTGTTCCCTGGCGGCTTCGATGGCTGCCGTGACGGCACTGACTTCACCGCTGATTTTTAATACTACCAGGCCGCTGCCTTTGGTCGGTTCGTAGCCGAGGATGGTGACTGCCGCCGTTTTGGCGGCCGTGTCCGCGGCGGCGACGGCGGCGGCCAGGCCGCGCACTTCGATTATACCCAGGGCTTGATTGTTCATGGTGTGCCTCCGAAATTGAGTTGCAATGGTTGTAATTAACTTGACTTAAGGGAAGACGGAGCTACCCTGCCCCTCCTTTACTGTTTCCTATCCCTAAGGGAGGCCAGGACGCGCCGGGTTACGGCGCTGATGATTTCCTGGAGCTCTTCTGCCGGGATGCCGCTCGTCCCATTATCCACCTGGCCGGATATGCTGCAGGCACCGCACCCCGTGCATCCCGGGTGACGGCCGCTGACGCCGAGCTTTTCCCGGATCTGCAGCAGCTTCTCTACTTCCTCACAGGGCAGTACGCGTTCCCCGCCCAGCTGCCGGGCCGCCAGGCTGATCTTGGCAAAGTGTTCGATGGATTCCATCTTGTAAAAGGCGTTGTAGACGTCCGTCCCCATGGTAAGGGCGCCGTGGTTTTCCAACAGGACGGCGTCGTATTTATCCAGGTACTCCCTGACCGCCAGGGGTATCTCTTCGGTAGACGGGGTGCCGTATTTGGCGATGGGGACAGCCCCCAGGGTGATGATGATTTCCGGCAGTACCGGCTTGTCCAGGGGGATACCGGCCACGGCAAAGGCGGTGGCCACAGGCGGATGGGCGTGAACTACCGCCCGCACATCGGGCCGGTGCCGGTAAACATCCAGGTGCATTTTAATTTCTGAAGAAGGTTTAAGATTGCCGGCTATTTTTCGCCCTTCCAGGTCCACCTTGATGATCATGTCGGGCGTCATAAAGCCCTTGCTCACGCCGGTAGGGGTGGTTAAAACCTCATTTTCCCCGATGCGGACGCTAATATTACCGTCATTGGAGGCAACAAATCCTTTGGCATAAATACGCCGGCCTACTTCACAAATGTCCTGCCTGATTTGATACTCGGAAGCCACTATGAAATCTCCTCTCTTACCAGCTACCTATGCCTTCAGGGCAGAATGTGCTGCCGGATAAAGCTCAAGGTAGCTATGGCATCACCTTTAGCGATTAGCTCATCCAGTTTGTTGATTCCCAGCCGCTCTATAAGGTTTAAGATACCTTTCAACGTAGCAATGCTCTCCCGGCATACCTGGACCGGGTCCTCCCGGTAGGGGAAGACGTCCAGGGAGTACCAGCCGTCATAGCCCACCTTTTGCAGCCAGTACAGGAGTTCAATGTATTCGACCAGGTGGACCGAGCCCACCAGCAGGTCGTCGTCCCAGCTGCGGTAGTTGTCATTGAAGTGGAAGTGGAACATCTTGCCGTGGCCGGCCAGTAACGCCAGGGCTTCAGCCACATTTTCCCCGGCATTGAGGGAATGGCCGACATCAATGGTAACCCCGATATTGTCCAGCCCTACCTCCTGGACCAGCAGGAGGGCCTTGGCGGCGTTATTAATGAAAGCATGAGTCCGCGGCTCCTTAGGCTTGTACTCAACGCAAACCCGGACATCGCTACGATAACCGGCTATCTCCTTTAAACTCTCCACCAGCCAGCGCCAGGCCTTTAAATAATCCACCTGGAAACAATAATCAAAACCATCCTGTCCCAGCCAGATATTGACCTGATTCGCCCCCAGCCGGGCGGCCACATCCATACCGCGTTGGGCCAGGGTTACGGCTTCCCCGCGGATACTGGCATCGGCCGCTGCCAGGCTGCCAAACTGCCACTTGCGCTGCCCGCTGTGATCCACGCCAATAATAGAAGCCTGCAGGTTGTTAGCTTTCAGGGCCTCTTCGACTTCATCCAGATTGGCATCGGTTACGTCGGCCGGGTAGTTTAACTCTACGCCACTCAAACCGGGAATGCTGGCAGCCTCTTTGATGCGCTCCACCACGGGTTTGCCGTCGCGATAGCCGCTTAACAGGAAGCGGTCACCGCAGCCGTCAAAGGCCCAGACGCCGGCGGAAAATTTAGTTTCCATGCTTATCCCACCTGCCTGCACGTTAGTTCAAGTTAAAAGGGGAGGGGCAGGCCCCTGTCCCTCCCCAATTAAACGTTTAGAAGTTGAATTGATCGACGTTGTCTTTGGTAAAATCGGTAGGCGGTCCCATAATGACCGTCTTGCCGTCTGATTTGACCTGAATCTTGCCTACATTGGGCACTTCCTGCCCGTCGGTAGGCTTCTTGCCATCCAGCATGTCTTTAATTAATGCTACCGTAAGATAACCCAGTTTGGCCGGTTCCCATAAAGTCGCAACATCCAGGGACCCGTCCTTCAAATAGGTCTTGGAGTCATTGGGCAGGGCGGTCCCGACAACACTGACTTTTTCCTGCAAGCCTTTTTCCTGAACCGCCTGGGCAGCACCGATGGGAGCCGGTGTGCTGATACCAATGATGCCTTTCAGGTTGGGATAAGCCTTGATCAGCTCCAGAGCCTTCTGGTAAGCCACTTGCTGCTTTTCATCGGACGGGATCTTATCGGTAACCAGTTTCAGGTTGGGATATTTGGTTTTGGCATACTCGAGGCCATAGTTAATCCAGCTATTTAGATTAGCCGCGGAGAGACCGCCGGTGATAATGGCGTATTCGGCGCTATCAGTACCCATGCTTTTGACCAGCAGGTCCCAGATATGTTCACCATACTGTTTGTCATCAATCTGGTGCACGGATAGGTCGACCACCGACTTATCAGCCGGCGTATCCCAGTCGACAACCAGGATGCCTTTATCCTTTGCTTTCTTGAGCACAGGGGTTAAAGCAGCCGGGTCGTTGGGAGCCACGGCAATGGCATCAACACCCTGGGTGATAAGGTCTTCAATCATTTTTACCTGTTCAGCGGCGTCGGCCTTGGTGGGGCCGGTATAAATCACCTCTACGCCCAGATCCTGGCCGGCCTTCTTGGCGCCCTGCTCAGAAGCGTTAAAATAGGGTATGCCTACCAGTTTGGGCATGACAACAATTTTATATTTTTTATCTTTGGCTGGAGTGGTCTGCTGCTGTCCTTGTTGCTGCTGGGTCTCGGATGGTTTACTTCCGCAACCGGCTAAAGAAATTATTAATAGCATTGATAATAGAAACGCTATGAGCTTTTTCATTTAAAACTGACAACCTCCTTTGCTAAAGTATGAATTTGGGAGATATGGTAAAATTCTTTCTTAATATCTTTTCTTTTCCATCTCACCTCCTTAGTATCGTATTTATCCCCCTACCTGTCTTCTCACGTGGCAATACTCGTCTTTTTTTGCTCTATTTTTACCTCCTTCCCCTGTCTTCTTTTACTAATAAAGTAGTTTAATAACAATACAGCAATTAGCAGAACCCCCATAGTAACGTCGACTATAAACCTATTAATACCAATTAAATTCAACCCGCTGGAGAGTACCTGGACTATACCTGCTGCCACAACCGTTCCCACGACCTTGCCATAGCCCCCAGCGATATCGGTCCCACCCAGGACCACAATGGCCACGCTCTGTAATAAATATGATGAACCATAATCCACCTTGGCGGAATTATAGCGGGAGGTCATAATGATGGCGGCCATGGCAGCCATCACTGCTGCATAGAGATAAACAAGCATTACCACCTTTTTGGTATTAATGCCTGAAAAATAGGTAGCCACTGAGTTACAGCCAAACATATAAACGCTTCTCCCCCAGGCCGTCCGCTCCAGTAGAATCCCGGTCAAGACAGCAAAGACGATAAATATTAAAATTGGAACGGGAATAAATCCCAAATAGCCATTGCCAATCCACTGGTACTGTTCCGGGAACCCTGATATGGCGCCGCCTTTGGTCAGCCAAACACTCAGCCCTTCAAAAAGCGTCATAGTTCCAAGGGTGACAAGGATAGGCGAAACACCAACATATGATACGAGGAAGCCGTTTACAAAACCGCAGATTAAGGCGGTGATCAGGGTTGCCAGCAGGGCCCTCACGATTAAAAGTAGAACTGCTGTTCCCTCAACCCCGGCACTATAGCCGGAAGACAGGACCAGGGCTCCAACTATTCCCGATAGGGCGGCAGTAAAGGTAATCGAAAGATCTATTCCGCCCGTAATAATAACCACCATCATGCCCAGGGCTATCAGGCCTAATTCGGGCATCTGGGTCGCCATGGACTGGAGGTTTCCCAGGCTCAAAAACTTTGAGGGAGAGATTACTGACATTAACAGAAAGAGGCCCGCAAAAACATACAGGAGTATCATTTCTTTGCTAGTTTTCGACAAAGTTTCCACCCTCTTTAATATTCTACATCCACTCTAGGCAGGCTCTTTTCCATCCGTTTCCTCTGGATTACATCAAAGCTGACGGCCAAGATGATGATCAGGCCAACGATAATCTTTTGCCAGAAGGTAGGGATATGGGTCAGGATAAGGCCGTTATTAAGAACGGCCATAAATAAGACGCCAAGGACTGTGCCAATGATAGAACCGTTGCCACCCGCAAGGCTGGCCCCTCCGACCACCACTGCCGCGACTACCTGTAATTCAAATCCTAAAAAGGCATTGGGATCGACCTGACGCATAATAGATGTATGGACAACTGCCGCCACGCCGGCCAGGAAGCCCATATAGGCATATACAAATATCAAAGTGCGTTCTATATTAATACCCACTCGTTTGGCCGAGACAGGATTACCCCCCACGGCATATACCGCCCTGCCAATCAGGGTATATTTTAATAACGCCCAGGTCAGCAAAACCATTATCAGGAAAATTATTATCTGAATAGGGATTCCCACCATATTGCCGCTGGCATCAGGAAACTTAAAAAAGGTGATTTTACCGAAATCTATAAACCAAGAGGGAATATCATTAATCCAGGTGCCGTTGGTGTAATAAAGCATAAGACCATTTATAATGCTCATGGAGCCCAGGGTAACTACAATGGCGGGAATATTAGCCCGGGCAATTAAAGTACCATTTATTATTCCAATGATAACCCCGCCTGCAACAGCAACTAAAAAAGTCAGCAGCAGGTTGCCGCCAAAAGTCACCATAAATTTGCCGATCAAAACCGTTAGCACAGCCACCACCGCGCCGACGGATAAATCAATGCCCCCTGTAATAATGACCAGCGTCATTCCCAAAGCCATAATGCCCAGGACAGCATTGTTTTTTAACAAATCAATTAAGTTATCCGGACGCAGGAAAACATTGCTGCGAGCACTTATCAAAACTGATAAAACTACCAGCATTATAAAAATCCATAGTTCCTTTGATTTGGTACGTTGTTTCATTTTTTACACCTTCTCCTTGTATCGCCAAAGACAGGTTTAAGCCGTTACCCGACCCGGCATTCCCATAAAAGCCCTGTTCATAATTTTTTCCTGGGTGGCTTCCTCGATATCAAACTCACCCACCAGCCGGCCGCGGCGCATTACCAGAATACGATCACTTACTGCTAAAATTTCAGGTAGTTCCGAAGAAATCATAAGGATACCCATCCCCTGTGATGCCAGCTGGCGCAGGAGTTTATGAATTTCTGCTTTAGCACCAACATCTATACCATTTGTTGGTTCGTCAATAATTAAGATTTTAGGACGTGTTGCCAGCCATTTGGCCAGTACTACCTTTTGTTGATTGCCACCTGAAAGCTGCATCGCCAGCATATTGGGTAGACGGGGCCTTACGTCCAGAGCCTCCATATACTCTCCTACAAGTTCTCTCTCTTGGCCGGTATTCAAAAGGCCAAATTTGCCCCGCATTTTTTTGAGCATGGCCAGGGAAATATTATTGGCTACTGATTGCCTTAATACCAGTCCTTCACGCTGCCTGCCTTCAGGAATATAAGCAATACCCAGACGCATGGCTTCTTCCGGAGAGCGTATATTAACCTTAATGCCTTCTAAGAAAATTTCGCCGCTATCGGGAATATTAAGTCCAAATAAGGCCTGGGCGACTTCGGTCCGCCCCGCGCCTACCAGCCCGGTAAGTCCCAATATTTCTCCTTTGTGCAAGGTAAAAGAAATGTCTTTAAAATTACCCTTCTTGGTTAACGACCTTACTTCTAACAGGACCGATCCCGTTTCGTTTCTGGATTGCTTGATAAATTCTATCTTTCGTCCCACCATTAATGAAATGAGTTTTTCTTCATCCAGTTCTTCTTTAAGATAAGTACCAATATATTTACCATCACGCAAAACAGTAAAGCGTTCGGCAATAGTAAATAATTCCTGTAATCTATGGCTAACGAAAAGAATGGCGATTCCCTTCTCTTTTAAAGTACCGATGATTTTAAATAAGTTCTCAACCTCACCGCGAGATAGGGAAGAGGTGGGCTCATCCATAATAATAAATCTCGCTTTAAAGGCAAGGGCACGGGCTATAGCTACAAGTTGCTGTTTGGCTACAGGTAATCTTTCTAATTGTAGATTAAGGTCCAATTCAACCCCTAGCTCAGCCAGGGCATTTGTAGCTGTTTCTTTAATCTCGGACCAGTTAACAAAGCGCTTGCCCTGGCCGATTTCCTTGCCAAAACTTATATTTTCCGCCACCGTAAGGTTGGGAAAAAGACTGAAATCCTGGTAAATAACAGCTATACCTTGCTGATTGGCATCAATGGGCTGCCGGATGTTCGCCGGATGCCCGTCGATTAAAATTTCCGCTCCCGGATCGGGTTGCTCCACACCAGCCAATATCTTTATCAGGGTTGATTTGCCGGCACCATTTTCACCCACCAGGGCATGAACTTCACCCGGCAATATTTCCAATTGAACTGAGTTCAGGGCTCGAACACCCGGAAAAGTTTTGCTTATATTTCTCATTTGCAGAAAAGGCTTTCGACTCATATAAAATTCCGTCCTTCCCCGATCGGCCAGGATACTCTGGTTATTTTTTATAGCCCTTTATGTGGTTAACAACTTGTCTGCTAATCGCTCTCCTGATGAGTCGCTCGCCCCTCCGGCCACAATCACTTCCACCCCGGCCTGGCGAAATTTCTCTAATTCCTCCTCAGGAGTTCTCATATCAGTAATCAATTTGTGTACAGCCGTTACTGGCGCCACCGTGGCCAGGGCCGCCGTGCCAAATTTATCATGATCTGCCAGAAGAATTATCTCCTTGGCTCCCCGCAGCAACTCCGCTTTCACCCTGGCCTGCACCTCCGTGGATTCAGTAATGCCTTCCTCCAGGGTTACCCCCTTGCAAGAAATGAACGCCTTCTTAATATTGTAATTGGCCAAGGCGCTTTCAACCAGAGGTCCGACAAAGGACAACGTCCGCGAATGCAAGGTGCCGCCGGTGCAGATGACCGTTATATCGGGATTGCCCATGAGGGCCATAACAACTTTCAGGGCATGGGTAATTATCACCAGGTCCTTTTTATCTTTAAGATAATGAACAAACTGCAGAGCGGTGGTGCTGGCGTCAACGGCGATAACATCACCGGGCTGGACCAGTTCAGCCGCCCTCCTGCCTATCAGCTGCTTTTCGTAGCGATTGCGCATATTGCGGATATGGAAGGCGGTTTCTTCCTGGTTAGAGGCTATTTTTACGGCGCCCCCGTGGGTACGCTTCAAATAGCCTTCGTTTTCCAGGCGTTCCAAATCGCGGCGGATGGTTTCTTCCGTGACTTGAAAAATACTGCTGAGTTCGGTAACTTTGACGATACCCTGGTCATCCAAATGCCTGATAATTTCTCGCCGCCGGTCTTCAGCCCGCAAGCCCTCAACCCTCCCTTCCGAAAACAAATATCGTTATCTTTGATTTGCTTAATTAATTCGCCATATACCCAGAAATTCCTTCTGGTTGCGCAAATTTTTTTGTTTAAAATTTGGGTTTACAAATTTGTATCCTGTGTTTTCCCAAAAAATAATTCTATCGCCATACTTGCTTCACAATACTAAGGTGAAAATCGTGGCTATTAATAATAATCAAGCAAATATTTCCCTCTTGACAGGACTGAAATAAGCATGTAATATACTGACCTGTGGGCCATTAGCTCAGACGGTAGAGCACCTGACTTTTAATCAGGGTGTCGGTGGTTCGAGTCCACCATGGCTCACCAGATATATGGCCCGTTGGTCAAGAGGTTAAGACACGAGCCTTTCACGCTCGTAACGGGGGTTCGATTCCCCCACGGGTCACCAAACCAGGAGCCGTAGTGTAGCGGTCTAACATGCCGGCCTGTCACGCCGGAGATCGCGGGTTCAATTCCCGTCGGCTCCGCCAGGAAAGAATGAAGCCCCGGGAAGGGGCTTTTTTGCTACGTATAGCATGGTATAATAAATGTAGAGGTATAAGCAGTTTTTAGGGTATGATGAGACTGTAATAATTTTCGAGAATGCACCGACGGGGTTTGCAGGCAATGCGGGAAGGTGTTTTCTATGGTACAAATTAGCTGGTTCTATGGCATCAAGATTTCAATGTTTTATGACGAACATTTACCGCCTCATTTTCATGTGGAATATGGGGATTACCATGCTATTGTCGATATTCAAAAGGCGGTTATTATTAAAGGCCATCTGCCCAAAAAACAGGCGAGTTTGGTCATAGCCTGGACCCTACTGCACCAGGATGAGTTAATGGATAACTGGCATAACGCTTATCATAAAAAAGAGCTCTTTAAAATCGATCCCCTCAGATAGGAGCGTGATAAATATGATACCACCGGCGTTGATCCAGGTATATGCAGATAAAGAAAGGGATTACGCCATTATCTGCCAGTTCGTGGACGGCAAAGTGACCCGTTACGATATGAAAAAACTTTTATACGGAGTTTTTGAACCCTTAAGAGATAAAGAGGTTTTTAAAAACACTTTAACGATCCTGGATAATACGGCGGCATGGGATTTAGCAGGAAAAAGGGATGAAACAAACTGCCTGACCATTGATCCCTGGACATTATATAATGCCGAAGATATAACCGGCGATATGATTCATTAGACCCACCTGGATGTCCCTGGTGGGTCTAATGCATATTATCCCGCTAAAGAAGGTCCGGGCGGCAGTTCTCCTATTCCTTTTGCAGTTCTCGCTCGACAAAACGCAGGTGCTGGCATATGGCCCTCCGGGCGGCACGGGGGTTGTGGGCTTTGATGGCTTCGTAAATGCCTTTGTGCTGCTCAAAGAGAAGTTCCTGGTTGCCAGGGGTGTTATAGAGGCGCTGGCGGCTGGTACGCAGGGCCTGGCGCATGGTGTCGGAAACCGTATGCATGAGCCTGGCCAGGACGGAATTGCGGGCCGCTTCGGCTATGGCCAGGTGAAAGCGCAGGTCGGCTTCTTCCCCCAGGGTGCCCTTCTGCAGGTCGCGCTCCATCTCCTTTAAAATCTCGGCCATTTTTTCTAAATCTTGCGGCCCGGCGCGGCGGGCCGCGAGATACGCGGCCTCGCCTTCCAGGGCCTGGCGCGCCTCCAGAAGTTCCATGGCTACCTGGCGGTCCAGAAGCAGGGCCATTGCCAGGGGTTCTACAATGGCCCCGTGACGGATATTCTGGACAAAGGTGCCCTCCCCCGGCCGGATGTCGATAACCCCCATGGCCGCCAGGGCGCTCAGGGCTTCCCGCACGGAGGCGCGGCTGACACCCAGGCGCTCGGACAGTTCCCGCTCCGGAGGCAGGCGGTCCCCGGGTTTCAGGTTGCCCTCACCAATAAGGTCCTTGATCTGCCGAACAATTTCTTCATATATTTTTTTAGGGCGGATAGGCCTCAGGTCCACCTCTGTCCTCACCTCTAAAAAATAGCCTGTCTAATCCCGGTATAAAGTCCGCACAGGTTCCCTCCAGGTGCAGTTTTTACCCCCATGTTTCAGTCTTGAGCGGCTGCAAGTATCTCGGCCGTATGCTTAACCTGTACAGTACTTCCCATCTGGTCCAGACCGCCGCGGAGCTGGAGGACGCATCCCGGGCAGTCCACCGCCACCAATTCCGCCCCGCTCGCCGCAATATTTTTTAGCTTGCGCGCCAGGATTGGCCTGCTGATTTCCGGGTATTTGATGCTGTAGGAGCCGCCAAAGCCGCAGCAGCGGTCGCTTTCCTGCATCTCAACCAGTTCTACCTCTGGCCGGCCTTTTAACACCTCCCGCGCCACCCGGTCCAGGCCCAGGTGCCGCTTGAAGTGGCAGGAATCGTGGTAGGTGACTTTAAGGGCCCGCCCGCTTTCTTTAAGCGGCTGGCCGGAAGGTCCCTGGCGATCCCTGGTCAGTTCATGGACGAGTTCGGTAAAATCCTTGACCTTTGCAGCTAGAATCCGGGCCCGCGCTTCCCAGGCCGGGTCTCCGGCCAGGAGCTCGGGGAAGTCCTTTTTCAGGGCCACGGCGCAGGTGGGACAGGCGGTAACGATAACCCCGGCACTGGCGCCTTCCAGGGCGGCGATATTCTGTTTAGCCAGTTTAACTGCCGTCTCCCGGTCGCCGGCGTAAGCTGCTGGGGCGCCGCAGCAGGCCTGCTCCTGGGGGAACACTACCTGCACCCCTTCCCGCCCCAGTACCTTATAAACGGCCTCACCGATCTCCGGGTAGACGAAGTCAATGACGCAGCCGCTGTAAAAGGCAGCTCGCAGGCGGGGCCGGCTCAAGGGCCGTTCCAGAACCTTCACCCGGTCACGCAGGGGCACCCGGGCAATGGCCGGCAGGCTGCGCCCTTCCGTGAGACTGCTGAAGAAGAGGGGCAGGTGCCGGATGAGGGGCCGGCCATGGGTCACCGGGCCCTGAAGACGAGCAGCGGTCCGCAGCAGGGTGTGCATGAGCTTCGGCCTAGCCACCACCCCGTGGAGGGCAATGCGGTACCCGCTGGAGAGGCCCTGCTTCGTGACGACCCGCTCCCGCAGCTTCAACACCAGATCGGGGATATTAATCTTTGCCGGGCAGACCTCGGCGCAACGCCGGCAGCCGATGCACAGGCTCTGGGGGTCGGCGGCGTCTTCCAGGGAATTAAAGAAGGCCGTCAGGATGCTGCCGATGCCACCGCTGTAAATATAGCCGTAGACCTGGCCGCTGACCAGCTGGAAGACAGGGCAGACGTTGGTGCAGGAGGCACAGCGGATGCACTGCAGGGCTTCCTTGAAGACCGGGTCGGCGGCCATCCGGGTACGGCCGTTGTCCAGGAGAACGACGTGCAGCTCCTTAATCCCCTCACCTTCGCCCTGCCAGGCCGGGACCGGACCGGTAATCATGGTCACATAGCTGGTAATGGGCTGGGCCGTACCGCTGCGGGGCAGGGCCTCAAGGATAGGAACGATATCTTTGAGCTCCGGCACCAGCTTCTCGTAGCCGACAATGGCCACGTGGACCGGCGGTACAGTCGTAGCCAGGCGGGCGTTGCCCTCATTGGTGCAGATGACAATGGTCCCCGTTTCAGCCACAGCAATGTTGGCGCCGCTGATGCCCATGCCGGCGGTAAGAAACTTTTTCCTCAGCTCCCGGCGGGCGATGCGGACCAGGTTTTTAATATCCGGTTCCACCGGTTCACCCAGGTAACGGCTGAAGACCCGGGCCACCTCTTCTTTGGGCAGGTGAATGGCCGGCATGACCATGTGGGAAGGCCTTTCTCCCGGCATGAGCTGCAGTATCCACTCGGCCAGGTCGGTCTCATGGGGGTTGATGCCCCGCTCCTGAAGGAATTCGTTCAGGTGGATCTCTTCCGAAGCAAAGGACTTGGATTTGACGATATCGGTAACGCCGTGTTCTCTAGCCACCTGGTAGATATATTCCCTGGCGGCCGCGGCGTCCTTAGCGCGGAATACCTTGCCGCCACGGGCCTCCACCGCCCGGGTGAACCGGTCGGCCAGTTCCTCGTAACGTCCGGCGGCATCGGCCTTGATAGCGGCAATCCTCTGCCTTAAGGATTCAAAATCCCGGCCGGCATAGACCTGTTCCCGGGAAACGATGTAAGAGTCGGCAAAACGCCCCAGCGCCCCGCGCAGGCTGGCATTGTTCAAGGCCTGACGTATACGCTCCCTGAATTCTTTACCGGCCATGGCGGCCACCTCCGTTATTCCTCACCAGGATAATCAGCAGCCTTTCCGGGCCGTGAACGCCAATGGTCAGGCTGCGTTCAATGTCGGCCGTACGGCTGGGACCCGTGACCAGGGTGAAATACCCCGGCCAGTTCCCCCGCTCCAAATAGGCGTCGATTACCTCGGTCAAACCGGCCCGGATTCGCTCCGCCCGCAGCAAAGCCACGCAGGTCAGGGGCAGCATGGTCGCCAGGCGTGTTTTCAGGTCAGTGGCGTCCATGGCCAGGGTTCCCGTCTCGGCAATGCCATAATCAAACTCAACAATACCAGTATCGGCCTGGCGGGCAAAATCGGCGCCTTCCTTCTCAATGCCGAAGCCGGCTGCTGCCAGGGCCGCCTCCAGCCCCGCTTCCCTGCACATAGAAGACTCTACCAGGGCTACCCTGTTCCCAAAGGGCTGTAAAGCCTCGACCAATTTCGGCCCGATCCCCCCCGCGCCTTCCACGGGTATGACCTGCGCCCCCATGACCTCAGCCTGGCGGGTAAAGAAAGCAATTAAATCATCTTGGTTCAAGAATAAACCCTCCCCGTGATTAGATATTCTTTATCCCACCTCTCGCCTCTCACTTCTCACTTCACTCCTGGCATAGGCCTGCTTCAGGAGCTGGACGACGTGGAGGACCCGCGGCGAAAACCCCGCCTGGGCCAGGCCGTCTTCCAGCTGCATACGGCAGGCCGGGCAGCCGGTAACCACCGTATCAGCCCCGGTGGCCTTAATGGCCGCCACCTTGTGGGCCTGGACCTGCATGGATATGTTGTAGTTGGTCAGGCTGAAGGAACCGGCGCCGCCGCAGCAGCGGCCGGCATTTTTCATTTCCTGGAACTCCAGGCCGGGAATGGAGCGCAAAACCTGCCGCGGTTCATTGCTAATACCCTGGCCGCGCACCAGGTGACAGGGATCATGGTAGGTCACCTTGAGGGGCAGGCCGGCGGCCGGCCGGCGGTAATCAATCTCCAGCAGCAGTTCGTTGATATCCCGGGCCCTGGCGGCCGTGACCCGGGCCGCCGCTCCCTGGAAGCTGTTCGCAAGAAGCTGCGGGTAAAAATGCTTCCAGGCCTCGCCGCAGGTGGCGCAGGCCACCACCAGGTAGTCAAAGTTATAACGCTGGAAAATCTGCAGGTTGGAAGCGGCCATTTCCCTGACCGTCGGGACGTCGCCGTGTACCAGGACCGGGATACCACAGCAGTGCTGGTCCCGGGGGATTATAACCTCGATATCATTGACCAGCAGGACGTTGACCACCGCCCGGCCGATGTCGGTATAGATATAATTTTCCAGGCAACCGGTGAAAAAGGCCGCCCGGGCCCGGGGTTTTACCGGGCGGATTACCTCGGGGAACTCTTCTTTCAGAGTCCTTTTAGCCAGGGGCGGCAGTACCCGCCGCAGTTCCAGCCCGATGGGGAAGCGGGGGTGACAGCGCTGGATTTCCGGCCGGTAACGCAGGGCCAGGGGCTGGAGACGGCGGCCGGTTTTGAGGGCCGTGTCAAAGAGCCAAGGACGCTTCAAGCCCTGGAAGATTATTTTTTTTACCCAGGGCAGGCCCTTTTCCCGCACCATGGCCGCCCGGGCAGCCAGGACTACCGTATCGACCCGGACACCACTGGGGCAGTTGGCGACGCAGGCCATGCAGGTGAGACAAAAAAGCAGCTTTTCCGCCAGGATGTTGGTGGCCGGGATCTCGCCCTTCAGGTAGGCATAGGCCAGCTGGATCTTACCCCGGGCTACCGCCGTTTCCTCCAGGGTTTCTTTATATAGCGGGCAGACCGCCTGGCAGTTGCCGCACTTCATGCATCTAGCCATTTCCTCTTCTACCAGAGCTAAATCATCGAAAAGACTCACGGCAGTTCGCTCCTTTGCCGGCAAGGGGCCTACCAGCTTTCCCTGAATTAACGCCTCCACAGAGGCACGGCCTGCTTGCGCCGCCGGATAACCGCTTCAATGATCAGACAATTTTGTCCGGCCTGACCACCTGGTGGTTCTATTATAACATTTTTTTACGGCAATTCAATAATTATTTCGCAGAATAGCCCCCGCTATTTCACGAGGACTTAATGGACTGCAGCGCTCATTAAAAAAGCCCCGGCCGGCGGGGCTTTTATCATCTCCTACAGCCTATTTGCCCGGCGTATAAACTTCCCGCCGACCGGCACGGCGGTTGCTGGCAGTAACAATAACCGCTAAGATGGCAATAACGATCAGTGTTCCGGCAAGGATCCATAACCCGTCGGACAGGCTGACCATGGCGGTGTTAACAACCGGCTGAGCCAGGTCGCCGTGGGCCGGGATCATCCATGTAAAGAAATAGGCCTGAAGGGTTGTTATGACGCTGATAAAAACCGTCATCAAGATGCTGGGTACGATAGCGAAACGGAAGAGCTCACCCTCCTGACCCACCTGACCGGTAGCCGCCGTGGCAACAGCGATGCTCTGAGGGGAGATCATTTTTCCAGTGACACCGCCGGAGGAGTTGGCAGCTACCGTCAGCACCGGATCGACGCCGATATTTTGGGCGGTAATATACTGCAATTTACCGAAAAGGGCATTGGCGGACGTATCGCTACCCGTAATGAAGACACCCAGCCAACCCAGAAAGGGTGCTACAAAAGGAAAAGCCTTGCCGGTAACTGTCAGGGCCTGTCCCAGAGTGGTACTCATCCCGGAATAGTTTGCTGTATAAGCAAAGCCCAGAACTAAAAATATCGTAAGGACAGCATAGCGCAGATCATGTAAAGTCTCGCCGAAGAGGCGCAGCCAGTCGCTAAAGCGCATATCTAGAATCAGCATCGATATGAAAGCAGCAATCAGGATCCCTGTACCCGGGGCAGCAAGCCAGTTAAAGGTAAAGATAGCGTTCATGGGTTCGGAAGTACCGACCTTGATAATGGCCTGATGCAGGCCAGGTATGGCGAATTTGATAGTAACCAGATCTAGTACAGCCTTTACCGGACCGATACCCCAGTCAGCTACCATCAACGTGAGGATGATAAAAGGCGTCCACGCCTTCAGAATAGTGCCGGGCGCATGGTGGGATCGGGGCCCCTTTGAGGCAGTCTCGTTGGGGAAACGCCAGATATGTCCGGGTTGCCAGACGCGCAGAAACAATATCAGGCAGATTAGAGAAAAGAGAGCGGAGATAATATCGGGCAGCATGGGACTTAAATAGTTGGAGGAAAACCACTGACTGACGGCAAAAGAACCGCCGCTTACAAGACAAGCCGGCCACGTCTCTTTGACACCTTTCCAGCCCGACATGATTGCCACCAGCCAGAAAGGCAACAGGACAGAGAGGAAAGGCAACTGGCGGCCGATCATTTTGCTAAGGAGCATGGAATCAATCCCTGCCACCTGGCCGAGGGTGAGCACAGGAACGCCAATAGCACCGAAGGCCACCGGCGCCGTGTTGGCCAGCAGGCAAATACTGGCGGCATAAACGGGGTTGAAGCCCAGGCCTGCCAGCATAGCGGCGGTAATGGCCACCGGAGCGCCAAAACCAGCCGAACCTTCAAGGAAAGCACCAAAGGAAAAAGCAATCAGCAATGCCTGCAGGCGCCGGTCTTCAGTAATACCGGCAATAGAATCCTTGATAATTTCAAACTGCCCCGTTTTTACAGTTATCTGGTACAAAAAGACGGCGGCAACTACAATCCAGCCAATGGGAAACAGACCGTACAGTCCACCGTTAACAAAAGAAAGAATGGCCAGGTCGGCCGGCATGCGGTAGCCGAAAACAGCGACAGCAATAGCCGCCACCACCGTCAGAAAAGCGGCAATATGTCCTTTCATTTTTCGAACGGCCAGGGCATAAAAAAGGAAAATAATGGGGATAGCAGCCAGCAAGGCTGATACGGCAAGATTGTTGGCCGGATCATAGACTTGGGTCCAGGGCATTATTTCAGCGCCTCCTTGCCATCATTAAATTCCGAATATACTGTTATGACATTCAGGCGATCAGACCAGTTACTTACTAAGCGCGAATACCCCCCCTTCCCTAATTAAAATCCCAGGCCAGAGCAAGGCTCACGCTGCCTGTCCTGCTTCATCGCGGCGGCGTTCCCCTCCCCGGCATGACTGTCAGGCAATTTTTATGTTAAACCATTTTTGCGGCAATTTCAATACCTGATATATTTAATGCATGCCATCCTTTTCACAAACATCTATTACCCTTAATTAAAAAAGATCCGTTAATTTTTTCATTCAATCTGGTTTCGCCATGTAAAACCTTCTCCGGGTTGCCCAAAGCAAAGAAAAAACGCCGGCGACTGGTCTTCAGGGCCAGGCACCGGCGTGTTGCTACAAGCAAGGCTAGAAAACGTCTTCCACCACAATGGTCTGGTCCCGGCGCGGGCCGACGGCAATGAGATGAACGGGCACGCCGGTCAGTTCTTCCAGCCGCCGGATGTAGCTGCGGCAGGCAGCAGGCAGGTCCGCCAGGGACCTAGCTGCAGTGATATCTTCCTGCCAGCCGGGGACTTCTTCGTAAACGGGCTCACACTGCTGCAGGACCTTCAGGCTGGCTGGGAAATCCCGGATTATCTCGCCGCCGTAACGGTAGCCGGTACAAATGCGTAAAGGATCAATTCCCGTCAGGACATCCAGCTTGGTCAGGGCGAGGCCCGTCAGGCCGTTGACCTCGGCGGCATGGCGCAAGATGACCGTATCCAGCCAGCCGCAGCGGCGCGGCCGCCCGGTGGTGGTACCATACTCCCTTCCCTGCTCTCTCAAAGTATCGCCGATACTCCCCGTTATTTCAGCCGGGAAGGGCCCGGCTCCCACCCGGGTGGTATAAGCCTTGACCACCCCCAGGACCTTATTAATCTTCGTCGGGCCAATACCGGCACCAATGCAGGCCCCGCCAGCCGTCGGGTAGGAAGAAGTAACAAAGGGATAAGTCCCCTGGTCCAGGTCCAGGAGGGTCCCCTGGGCACCTTCAAAGAGGACCCTGCGACCGTTCTTTAAAGCCTCATTAACCAGGCGGACGGTATCGGCAATGAGGGGCCTCAGGCGCCTGGCATAGCCGGCATATTCGTCCAGGATGGCCTCCAGGACGTAACCCGGCCGGTCGTAAATTTTAGCCAGCATCTCGTTGACTGCCGCCAGGTTGCGGGCCAGCTTCCCGCGGAATTCCTCCCAATCCAGGAGATCCCCTACCCGGATGCCCGTCCGGGCCGTTTTATCAACATAGGCCGGGCCAATGCCCCGTTTGGTGGTGCCGATCTGGGCTTGGCCCCGGCGCTCTTCCTCGGCGGCATCCAGGCCCTTGTGGTAAGGTAAAATGAGGTGGGCCCGGTCGCTGATCCTCAAACTTGAGGTATCTATACCCCGCTCCGCCAGGCCGTCCAGTTCCTGCACCAGGACGGCCGGGTCGACCACCACACCATTGCCAATAAGGCAGAGCTTGCCTGGATAGAGGATACCGGAAGGCACCAGGTGCAGTTTGAACTCCTGTTCCCCGACCATTACCGTATGGCCGGCGTTGCTCCCTCCCTGGTAACGAACCACCACTTCAGCTTTTTCCGCCAGGTAATCGGTAATTTTTCCCTTGCCCTCGTCGCCCCACTGGGCTCCCACCAGGACTACCGCCGCCATGCAAGCACCGCCTTTCAATTTATTGTTTGTTTATTCGTTTGTTTTATTTCATCCTCGCCTGGTATCGGGGCCGGGCGCAAGCCAGGCCACCACCAGTTAAGCGCTGGCTATAATAGCCCGGGCGGCAATGACACCGGCCGCCGAAGCCTGGGCCAGGCCGCGGGTAACCCCGGCGCCGTCACCGGCAGCGTACAGGCCGTGGATATTTGTTTGCAGTTCCTGGCTTAAACTTAACCGGGACGAATAAAATTTAACCTCCACGCCGTAAAGCAGGGTATGCCGGGAATAAACCCCCGGCGCGATCTTATCCATGGCCGCGAGCATCTCCACAATGGCCGTAAGGTGCCGGTAAGGGAAGACCAGGGACAGGTCCCCGGGCGTGGCCTCGGTCAGTGTCGGTGTTACCAGGCCCTTTTCCAGGCGGTCAGCTGTGGTCCGCCGCCCCGACAGGAGGTCACCCAAGCGCTGGACCAGGACACCGCCGCCCAGGAGGTTGGCCAGCCGGGCCACATAACGGCCGTAGGCAATGGGTTCCTTGAAAGGCTCGGTAAAGGTCTTGCTGACCAGCAGCGCAAAGTTGGTATTGTTAGTCTTTTTGTCCGCATAGGAATGGCCGTTCACCGTCACCAGGCCCTCGTTATTTTCCAGCACTACTTCCCCGTAGGGGTTCATGCAGAAGGTCCGCACCCGATCGTCAAATTTCCGCGAGTAAAAGATAAATTTAGATTCGTAAATGACGCTGGTCAGGTGCTCCATGACGGCCGCCGGCACTTCTACCCGCACGCCAATATCCACGGGATTGACGACCAGCTTCAGGTTCAACCCGGCAGCCACCCGGCGCAGCCAGTCGGCGCCTTCCCGGCCGGGAGCCAGGACCACATAACGGGCGCTGATCTCTTCACCCCGCCGGGTAACCACCCCGGTAACCCGGTTATCTTCTACCAGGATTTCCTCAACCGGCGTATCCGTGCGCACCTCTACGCCGTGCTCCTCCAGGTAATCCTTCATGGCCTGGAGGATCTCCTGGGTGCGCCCGGTGCCCAGGTGGCGGATGGGAGCCGGAATCAGCTTTAAATCCGCCAGGACGGCCTGGCGCTGGATGTCGGCAATGCGCTCATCTTCCAGGCTGCCGTAGACCTTATCCGGCGCCCCGAAATGGCGGTAAACGCCGTCGACATAATCGATTAAAGCCGTTACTTCCCGCTCCGGTATATATTCACTCAGCCAGCCGCCTACTTCCGGCGACAGGGTTAATTTGCCGTCACTGAAAGCCCCGGCTCCTCCCCAGCCGGATACTACCGAGCAGGGGTTGCAGTGCAGGCAGCTGGAACGCGTCTCCTTGGACGGGCACACCCGGCGATTTAAGCCGTGTCCCTTCTCAAGGATGAGCACTTTGAGCCCGCTTTCCTGCCGCACCAGCTCCAGGGCGGTGAAAATCCCTGCCGGGCCGGCGCCAACGATGACCACATCATATTTTCCAGCCATCCGTCTCCCCTCCTCAACCTGTTTCCGGGCAAAAAAATAGCCCCCGCAACGGGATTAGCCAGAACAACATTATAATTTTACCAGACCCTTTACGGGGCGTCAAGGAGAATCGGCACTCTGAGTTCTTATAAACAATAAAGCCTTCCCTATGGGAGGGAGGCCTATTTCAAGAAGGTATTCGTCAACCGGCCACAATGGCGCCGGCGACAGCCGCCAGGCCGGCCGTCCGGGGTGAAGCCAGGTAAATCTCCGCCTCGGGAGAGCCCATGCGCCCGGGAGTGTTGCGGACCGTAGCTGCCAGCACCCGGTCACCCGGCGCCAGCAAGCCGGCATGCTGCCCCGGACAGGGGCCACAACCGGGAGGCAAAATTACGGCCCCCTGCTGTCGTAAGCTCCAACTCAAGCCCCGGGCTTCCATTTCCTGCAAAACAGCCCTGGATGCCGGTACTAACAGCAGGTTTACGTCCCCGTGAACAGGTCTGCCGTTCATAGCAGCGGCCAGTTCTTCAAAATCCTCCAGGCGACCGCTCCCGCAACCCCCTACCATAACCTGGGTTAAGGGTAAGCCAGCGACCTTCTGTACCGGCTGGACGTTATTCGGTGCTGGAGGACAGGCAACAAGGGGCTTCAGGGTAGAAGCATCAATAGTTAAATCGCTGTCAGCAACCTGTTCCTCTGGTGGGATAATCATTCCTGTCATACAGCCCATTTCGCCGATCAGGTTACAAACGCTCATCCGTCCACTTGGCGAAAGCTTCCAGACACCCTCTCCCTGCAGCAGCAGGGCTTTATTTTTTAAGACGCCTCCTCCCAAGCGTCGCAGGAGTTCCAATCCCAGATCCCGCGGGGATACCCCTGGTGGCAAGCCGCCCTTTATTGTTACTATTACTGTTTCTGGCACCACTAATGGAAGTTGTCCGGTAAGCAGTACCGGTACCAGTTCGGCAGGGGCAAGAGAAAACGCTATGACACCAAAGGCGCCGGCCGTTGTTACATGACCATCGGCACCGGCAATAATCATGCCGGCCCGGGGATGGAAGTATTCAGCCACCACCTGGTGGAGAACCCCCTCACACCTTTCAAAAAGGTTAATTCCCTGCCGGCGAGCGTAAGCCCTTAACTGCAAATGCAGCTGCCGGCTCGCTATCGTCGGCGCCGGCATAGCATGATCGAGAGTGAAAACCACTTTTGCCGGTTGCGCGACTTGTTCCCCTTCAGGCCAGGCAGCCAGGATTTTGGCGGCAGTTCCATCATGAGCAAGAATTAAATCAACGTTGATGGTTATCTCTTCGCCCGGTACTACTCGCTGTATCCCGGCGGCAGCTCCCAGGGCTTTAAGGAAAAAGTTCATACCTGAAGACTTCCCTTCTAAAAATTTAGCCTTCAGTTTTATCTTTTGCACTATAATCGCCTATACAACCACTCGAACATACCCGGGTACATGGTAAAAACGTCTGATGCCTGTAAAATCTATCTCGCCCAATGCAGTATCGGTTAGCCTTTTTTCTGCTTTTAGCTCACCTGGCCCGGATTGGGCGCCTGCAAGCAACTTCCATCCGGGCCAGGTTTTTGTTTACATAATTAAATAAGATGCATAAGCCACATGACATAGACGGCAATCATGGAGAAGATACCACCAACCAGCGTAACACCGCCGTAGGAAATCAAGGCAGATTTAAGTTCCATCTTGGAGAGAGAAGTGCACACCCAGAAATAACTGGAATTAACATATTTGATAATTACCGAACCGGCGGCCCCGGCCAGCATGGCAGCTTCCGGGCTTAAATTAAGAGTTCCCAGCATGGGAGCTACCAGAGAACCTGCGGTAATGACGCCTACAGTCGTCGAACCGGTTATCATGTTGCCAATTACGCCTAAAACAAAGGGCAGGAAAATGGCCGGAACCCCCGTCTGGGCCACGGACTTGGCAATCAGATCTACCGCCGGTGTTCCCTTTAAAATTGCACTCAAGGACCCACCCAGGCCAGTTACAACAATGATCATAGCAGAAGTCCGCAGGGCATTTTCAATCCACTCACTGTTTTGTTTCTTTTTCTGCTCTCCCTTGGTATTGCGGTAGGCCAGCCAAACACCAATGGATAAGGCCACAACCGGCCAGCCTAAATAGGTAAGGGCAAGCCTCAAAAGGCTTTCTTTAGGAAGGGCAAAAGAAGCTACACTCTGCCCGGCAATCAAAATTAAGGGGATGAGGATAGGTGCATATGCTGCCGCCGTGGTGGGCAGTTCGGATTCCATCCCTTTTTCGGCAAATGATTGACCCAGAAACTCTTCTGAAGGTGGTGAAGGCACCCGTGGCCCCACTATTTGTGCATAAACCCAGCCCGCCAGGGAGCCTACAAGGCAGGCAATGCTACCAAAAACAATAATTTTACCCACATCGGCTTTCACCAGGGCCGCGGCCGCCAGCGGTCCCGGTGTAGGCGGCACCATGGCATGGGTAAGCTGCATGGCTCCCACCAGTCCCGTAGCCATTACACTCATATTGGTGCCTACTTTAATAGCTGCCGAATGCACTAATGGGTTCAGAATAACGTAACCGATGTCGGAAAAAATGGCAATACCGATAACGAAGCCGGTCAAGGTTAGGGCCAGCGGCATCCTTTTTTCGCCGATCCATTTAATCATAGTTAAGGTGATTTTTTCAATACCACCCGTATTTTTTAAGGCCTCGGCAATAATAGAGCCAAGGACTATAACAACCGCAATAGATTGGACTGTTTTACCAAAACCGGTTTCAAAGGCTTTAATAAACTTATCCATATCCAGGCCAGGCACAAGACCCATTAGGACGATGGGAATTAAAAGCGCCAGGAAAACATGCCATTTGAACCTTCCAATAAACAAAAATAACAAAGCAATAACTGCCACAAAAGCCGATAAAGCCACAACTGCGTTTTGGATAATCATAAGGTTCCCCCCTATCTATTAATTTTTATTTTCGTCATGATTTCTTTATTTTCCTTCATAACAACTTATACGGCATCCCCCCATTCTTTTTAGTAAAATATTCAGCATCACTCCTTTCCTAAAATTCTATAAGCAAAACGCCAGAAAAACTTCCCTTAATTGTGATGCTGGAGCATGCCCAACTTACTTAATTCCGCTAAAATCATTTCTTCTTTTTTATCTATACTTGCGTCCGAATCAAGGGATAGCAACTGCCAATTTACCCTCTGATTACTTCTTTTTACCGCTGGATCGACGTTAATGGCTATAACTATCCCCCCAGCTTTCAATCCCCGGGTTACATCCATAATACCCAGCAGGCTGTTATCCAGGAGCACCACGACATCCGGACGGCTGGCATTGGCCGAGCGTTCCCGGATAAAACTATCAGCAATACGCACCACCGTATACATAGGCGCCCCCGGCCGGTAAGCGGCAAAGTTTTCAAAGACCTGGACATATTTACCTGCCGCCAGGGCGGCTTGAGCTACTTTACCGGCCAGGGCGGCCACCGGCTGGCCGTAACGGCCGTGGAAGCGGATTTCGATCATGACTGCACCTCCTGGAAGCGGCGGTCAGCCTCGGCCTGAAGGGCCTCGACGGCCGCTTCATCCATGTTCTTAAAGCGCCCCTGAAGCCGCAGGTACTCCCGCACCGGTATACGGCGTTCCGGGACGACTGTTAACCGCCGCCGGCCGCCTATCTCTTCATAAAGCTGCCACAGGCCGCACTCTACTGCCAGACGGGCGAGCTGCACCGTCTGGTCCTCCCGAATACCCCAGCCTCTAAAGCAAGGGGCCAGGATGTGGATATAGCGGAAGCCCTGAATGGCCCTGGCCTTCTGGAATTTCCGGATCAGGTCCAGGGGATAGGCGACTGAAGCCGTAGCCAGATAGGCCGGGTGGTGGGCGGCCATGATGGCCAGCATGTCTTTGCGCGGCGTAGGCTTGCCGGCGGGCGTGTCAGGCGTGACCGCCTGGTAAGGGGTAACGCTGCCGGCCTGGCCGCCGGTATTCATATAAGTTTCATTATCATAGCAGACGTGGATGATATTCTCCTGGCGTTCCGCCGCTCCGGTCAGCGACTGGAAGCCTATGTCGGCCGTTCCGGCGTCACCGGCCCAGGAAACGACATTGACATCTATAATCCCCTGGATGTCCAGGGCCGCCCGGATACCGGAGGCGACGGCCGGAGCGCATTCAAAAAGGGAATGGTAAAAGGGTATCTCCCAGGCGGTACTTAAGCCCGAACCGCCGATGGTGGCCATACAGGAAGCAGGAATGGTAACAATGGTCCGCGGACCCAGGGCCTTCATGGCCTGGCGCACCGCCAGGGCCGCCCCACACCCGCGGCAACCGCCGTGGCCCCCGGTAAAAAGCTCGTCTTGCGGTATTTCGGCCAATGTCTTGTATACTTCCATATCTTCTCACCTCCGGCCTTACAGCCCATGCCATTGATAGAGCGCCGGAATCTTTCCGGCGGCAAGTCCTTCGTTTACCTGCCGGTAAATGGTGATTAAATCTTCAACACCTACATCCCGTCCGCCGAGGCCGAGGATATAACTGTAAACCGGTACCTTCGTAAATCCGTAGAGAACGGCCCGCAGTTCCCGGCCCAGGGCGCCCCCGGCGCCGTAAACGATATTTTTATCCAGGGCGACTACGGCCCGGGTATGATGCATCATTTCTCGCACCGTATCCGCCGGGAAGGGCCGGAAAAGGCGGATTTTCAGCAGCCCCACCTTTTCTCCTGCGGCCCGCAGAGCGTCGACGGCAATCCTGGCCGTGCTGACCAGGGAGCCCATAGCCACCAGTACGATTTCCGCATCCTCCAGGCGGTAGCCCGATACGGCACCGCCCCAGTCGCGGCCCGTTAGTTTGGCATAATTCGCGCTAACCTCCTGCAAGACTTCGCCCGCCCGCTGCAGGGCGGCATCCTGATGGTATTTGTAGTCCATATATAGTTCCGGGCCAGTAACGGTATTGACCGCCAGGGGGTTATTTACATCCAGGACCGGCCGCCGCACCAGGGGCAGGAAGGTATCTACTGCTTCCTGCTCCGGCAGGTCTACGGTTTCCCGGGTATGGGATTGGATGTAACCCTCATAGTTGACCATTACCGGCAGGCGCACCCGCTCGTCTTCACCCAGGCGAAAAGCCTGGATGAGGCTGTCCAGGACTTCCTGGTTGTTCTCGCAGAAAAGCTGGATCCACCCGCATGCCTCCTGAGCCACAACATCGCCGTGCTCCGGGAAGCGGCTGTGGGGGGCCGCCAGGGCCCGGTTGACTACAGCCATGACCACCGGCTGGCGGAGGCCGGAAGTATGGTAGAGGACCTCGCTCATATAGGCCAGGCCCTGGGAATTGGTAATGAGAAACGATCTGGCTCCGGCCATGGCCGCCCCCAGGGCCGCGGCCATGGCGCTGTGGTCGGACTCCACCCGGACAAAATTACATTTGAGGTTGCCGTCGGCTATAAACTGCGTAATCTTTTCCATGACCGGCGCCGCCGGGGTAATAGGGTAGGAAGCCAGGACTTCTACCCGCGCCAGGCGGGCGGCATGGGCGGCCGCTTCGTTGCCGTTTAATAACAGGTGCATTTTCATTCACTCCCTGCTTACTTCTCAATAAACCCCCGGTTGCCGGCATGTTCCGGAACCATGGTGATAGCCCGGGCGGGGCACTCGACGGCGCAGATGCCGCATCCTTTGCAAAAACGCAAATCCACTCTCACTTCCCCTTTATCTGTCGCCAGGGCTGCGTCCGGGCAATACAGCAGGCACTCGCGGCAGAGATTACATTTTTGTTTATCAATCACCGGCCGCCGCTCGCGGATACGCTCCATGGCCGCCCCCGCGGCCATGGTACCCGGCCTGGCCGATGGTACTACCGGTAGCTCTTTAGCCGCCACTTTTATTCGCCTCCTCCGCTAAGACAACAGACATTAATTAATATTGCAAAATTCATGCCAGCCCGCGGGAAATGACCTGGTATTTTTTTACTGCCTTACAACCCTTGCTATTTAAAGACCCCGGGGAAAGAAAAGCCGGCCGCAGCAGCCGGACGGATCCCCTTATGTTTCATCAATATTACTTATACGACCAAACGTAACGTTCATGTATGTTTCAAGGGGATAGCGGTTAAAAACAGAAATATTTCCTTGACAACATTTTGCTTTTTATAGCAGCCATTTTTTTCCTGGTTTAACGAGTTTCTTTTAAATATAGAACTAAAAACGAAAATTTTGCAACCCGGCAAGGAAAAACCATCTTAACGTCGAATAGTAACATCAAAATCTGTCATGTTTCTTTTTTGTAACGGCCTATCGCCGTTTCCGGATTGAAACTCAGGGGGAACGGTTTCGTGGCAGAAATTGCTTTTATTGCTCCCTACGAAGACCTGGCCCACATCGCCCGCCAGGTGAGCCTGGAGCTGGGCCTGGATCTATCCATCCACGTTGCCAGGATGGAAGAAGGGGCAAACCTGGCCCGCGATCTGGCTAGAAACGGTTGCCAGGTCATTGTCAGCCGCGGCGTAACAGCCTGGCTCATCCAGCAGGCCGTGGACCTCCCGGTGGTCGACGTTCCCATTGGCGGTTACGATATCCTGCGAGCCTATTACCAGGCCAAACAATTCGGCGGCCCCATCGGCATCGCTGATGTCCCCGATGTCATCCAGGGCCTGGAGAGCCTGGAAACCATCCTGGGAGATACTTTTCTCAAATACACTCTAAAAAACCAGGATGATGACATCCGGCGGGGCATTCTGGCCCTCAAGGAAGCCGGTGCCGAAGTAATCATCGGCAAAATTGCCATGGCCCGCGAGGCGCGCAATTTCGGCCTAAACAGCGTCATCATTACCTCCGGCAAGGAAACGGTCTACCAGGCCCTCAAGGAGGCCCAGCGGGTGTTACAGGTCCGCCACCAGGAGAAACGCCGGGCCGAACAACTCAAGGCCATCCTGGACTTTGCCTATGACGGCATTATCGCCCTGGATGAAGAAGGCCGCATAACCGTCTTCAACCCCGTGGCGGAAAAACTCTCCGGCTGGCGCGCCGGGGATGCTATCGGCCGCCCGGTAACGGAGGTCATCCCCAATGCCCAGTGCCATATCTTGTTAAAGACAGGAAAGCCGGAACTTGGTGAGCTGCTGGACATCGGCAATACCAGGGTGGTGGCCAACCGCGTACCCATCATTGTCGACGGCCGCACCGTAGGAGTGGTAACTACTTTCCAGAATATTTCCAGCCTGCAAAGCCTGGAGCACAAGGTCCGGCGCCGCCTGGCCGGGCGCGGCCACGTGGCCAAGTATACCTTTGCCGACATCCTTGGCGAAAGCCCGGCCTTGAAGGAAGCCGTGCGTCTGGCCCGGGAGTACGCCTCCGTCCAGTCCACGGTCCTCATTCATGGTGAGACAGGTTCAGGCAAGGAAATGTTCGCCCATGCCATCCACCTGGCCGGCCCCCGGCAGGACGGTCCCTTTGTAGCCGTCAACTGCGCCGCCCTGCCGGAAAACCTCCTGGAAAGCGAGCTTTTCGGCTACGCCGAGGGGGCCTTTACCGGCGCCCGCAAAGGCGGCAAACCCGGCCTTTTCGAACTCGCCCACGAGGGGACCATCTTCCTGGATGAAATCGGGGAAATGTCGCCCCGCCTCCAGGCCCGGGTACTGCGGGTCCTGGAAGAAGGGGAGATCATGCGCCTGGGGGATGACCGCATCATCCCCGTCAACGTAAGGGTTATTGCGGCCACCCACCGCAATCTCGCGCAGATGGTCAAGGAGCAGGCCTTCCGGGAAGACCTTTACTACCGCATCAACGTCCTTAACCTGGAAATCCCGCCTTTGCGGGAGCGCGGGGCTGATGTGCTCCTCCTGGCCGAACATTTCCTCCAGGAGTTCTGCCGCCAGTTGCAGCGGCCGGCAGGGAACCTCACGCCGGAGGCAGCCAGGGAGTTGCTCCAGTACCAGTGGCCGGGCAACATCCGGGAGCTGCGCAACTGCATGGAACGCCTGGCCTTACGCTGCCATGGGACCACCATCAGCGCTGCTGAGGTTCGCCAGGCTCTGGGGTTGGTAACAGCGCCGGAGCCCGGGAACCCCGGAGAAGGTGCACCAGGAGAAGGACGGATAGAAAGACTGGCCGGCCAGGTAAACATCCTGGAACGCGGCCTGATCATGCGCGTTCTGGCCGAAACGGGGGGCAACAAGGCCGAAGCCGCCCGCCGCTTAGGCGTCAGCCGCACCACCCTGTGGCGGAAGTTAAAAGAGGAAAATAAGATAGACAAAGCTGGTAAAGCATAGTAAGATGTTATCAGAGGAGCGAAAGGGGTGGCAGCTATGGCTGAAGAAGCCTACAAAAACAAATCAGCGACACTAAGAATGACCTTGAGGCCAAGATAAGTAATGTCAAAAACGATCTACAAAAGCAAATAAGTGACACTAAAGAAGCCCAGGAAGCCAGGTTTGATAATAAAATTGAAGCCCTACGCCAGGAAGTAAAAAATGATATCAACCGTCTTGATGGCAAACTGGAAAAGGGGTGCATAACAGCACCCCTTAGTTTTTAACGCTGGACGGTTTTCAACTCGCCGGTTCCAACCGTACCGCGGTCACCTTGTATTCCGCCGTCTTGGCGATGGGGTCAAAGGCGGCGTTGGTCAAGATGTTCACCGGGGACTCTTTGTAGTGGTAGGTCATGAACATTATCCCCGGCGGTACCCGGTCCGTCACTTTAACCTTCGTCACCAGTCGGCCGCGGCGGGAGACTACTGTTACCCTGTCCCCCGTCCGGACACCCAGCTCGGCCGCCTGGGCGGGGTTTATTTCCGCGTATTCTTCCGGCCGGTAGCTTTCCAGGGACGGCGAATGGCGGGTGGTGATGCCGTAGTGGTACAGCATGCGGCCGGTAGTCAGCAAAATGGGATATTCCTCGTCCGTCAGCTCGGCCGGAGGCTGATACTCAATACCCTGGAGCAAGCCCTTGCCCCGCGGGAACCTGCCGGCATGGAGGAATTTAGTCCCCGGGTGTTCCGGCGTTGGGCAGGGCCACTGCAGGCCGTTACCCTCCAGGCGGGCGTAGCTCATACCGGCATAGCTGGGGGTGAGGCTGGCCATCTCGGCGAAGATCTGCTCCGGGGAGTCGTAGTGCATTGGGTAGCCCAGGCGCGTTGCCAGATCGCAAATAATCTGCCAGTCGGGCCGGGATTCTCCCCTGGGCCTCAAGGCCCGGCGCACCCTTTGCACCCGGCGCTCGGTATTGGTGAAGGTGCCGTCCTTCTCCAGGAAACTGGCGCCGGGCAGGATGACGTCGGCAAACTTCGCCGTCTCGGAGATAAAGAGATCCTGCACTACCAGGAAGTCCAGGTTGGCCAGGGCTTTGCGCACGTGGGTGATATCCGGATCCGTCAGGGCCGGGTCTTCGCCCATGATGTACATGGCCCTGATATAGCCCTCCGTCGCCAGGTCGATCATCTCCGGGATGCGAAGGCCCGGGGTGGCGTCCAGCCGGCAGTTCCAGGCGGCAGCAAAGCGCTCTCGAACCTCCGGGTTGGCCACCTTCTGGTAACCGGGGAAGACGTCGGGCAGGGCACCCATGTCACAGGCCCCCTGGACGTTATTCTGGCCACGTAAGGGGTTGACGCCGCTGAACTCTTTGCCCACATGGCCGGTAATCATGGCCAGGTTGGCCAGGTTCATGACGTTGCTGGTACCGCTGGTATGCTCGGTGATGCCCAGGGTATAGAAGATCCCCGCCCTGTCAGTCGTGGCATAAAGCCGCGCCGCGGCGTAGATCTTCTCCGCCGGCACGCCGGTAATCCCCGCCACCCGCTCCGGCGGGTAGTTCTGGACTACAGCCCAGAGGTTTTCAAAACCTTCCGTCCGTTCCTCAATAAACTTTTTATCCACCAGGCCTTCCGTGATGATGACATACATCAGGCCGTTAATTAAAGCCACATTGGTCCCCGGCCTGATGGGCAGCCACAGGTGGGCGTGCTCCACCAGCTCAATCCGGCGCGGGTCAACAACGATGAGCTTTGCTCCCCGCCGGGCAGCCTGTTTCATCTTCTGGCCGATGACCGGGTGGGCTTCGGTGGTGTTAGAACCGATAATGAGCAGGACGTCGTTATGCTCGATTTCAGCGATGGAGTTCGTCATAGCGCCGCTACCGAATGCTATGGCCAGACCGGCCACGGTAGGGGCGTGTCAGGTCCGGGCGCAGTGATCGACGTTGTTGGTGCCGATCACCGCCCGCATGAACTTCTGCATCAGGTAGTTTTCTTCGTTGGTACACCGGGCCGAACTTAAAGCGCCGATGGCCCGGCTGCCGTACTGCTCCTTGATCTCTTGCAAGCGCCGGGCGGTAAATTCCAGGGCCTCGTCCCAGGTAGCTTCCCGGAAGCGACCCTCGCCCCGCTCGCCCACGCGGATGAGGGGCCGGGTAATGCGGTCCGGGCTTTCAGCAAAGTCGACGCCGAAGCGGCCCTTGACGCAGAGCCAGCCGCTGTTGACCAGGGGGTTGTCATAGCCGCGGACGCGCACCACATGGTCGTCCTTCACGCTGACCTCCAGGTTGCAGCCCACGCCGCAGAAGGTGCAGGTGGTCCGCACTTTCGTCAGCTCCCACTCGCGGCCCTGCCATAAACTCGCCTTCTCCGTCAGGGCCCCCACCGGGCAGACCTGGACACAGTTGCCGCAAAAGACGCATTCTTCCGATTCCCTTAAGGTCAGATCCATGGCCGGGGTTACCCTGGTGTTGAAACCGCGGTGGGCAAAGTCGATGACGTTGTTAACCTGGACTTCCGCGCAAACGCGGATGCACTTGCCGCACAGGATGCACTTGTTCATATCCCGCACGATGAAGGGGTTGTCATCCTCCAGGGGATAGTCGTGTTTTTCCCCGTGGAATTTGTCTCCCCTTACGCCGTAATAGTAGGCGTAATCCTGCAGGCTGCAGGCGCCGCTCTTGCTGCAGGTGAGGCAGTCCCGGGGATGGTTGGCCAGCAATAATTCCAACATCATTTTGCGGGCTTCAATTACAGCCGGCGAAGCCGTCTGCACCACCATGCCCTCGGCGACGGCGGTCACGCATGAGGCCGGCAGGCCGCGCATACCCTCGATTTCCACCACACACAGGCGGCAGCCGCCCCAGGGCGTGAGCTTCGGGTCATGGCAGAGGGTAGGGATAAAGATGCCGTTGTCCCGGGCGGCCTGCAAGACCGTTGTCCCGGCCGGTACGGTTATTCTCTTGCCATCTATGGTCAAGGTGACATCAGCCATCTGTTTTCCCCCCTACGTAAATAGATGTGGGAAATGGGAAGTGGGAAGTGGGAGGTGGGAAGTTGGAGCTTAAAGTACGCTACAACCTGGATATCGCCCCGAACTTGCACTTCTCCATACAACTGCCGCACTTGATGCACAGGGCGGAATCAATGCGGTGCGGCTGTTTTTTCTCGCCGCTGATGGCCCCCGCCGGGCAGGCCCGGGCACAGGCGCCGCAGCCGGTACACTTGTCGGCGTCAATGGTATAGACCAGCAAGGCCTGGCAGACGTGGGCCGGGCAGCGCTTATCTTTGATGTGGGCCTCATATTCGTGGCGGAAGTACTGGAGGGTGGAGAGGATGGGGTTGGGACAGGTCTGCCCCAGGCCGCAGAGGGCCGTGTTCTTGACTACCCGCGCCAGCGTTTCCAGGGTATCCAGATCCTCCATCTTCCCCTCACCCTCGCATATACGGGTGAGGATCTCCAGCATCCGTTTGGTGCCCTCGCGGCAGGGAGTACACTTGCCGCAGGATTCCGCCTGGGTAAAGTTCAGGAAAAAGCGGGCCACATCCACCATGCAGGTATTCTCATCCATGACCACCATGCCGCCGGAACCCATGATGGCCCCCGCGGCAGTGAGGGATTCGTAATCCACCGGCAGGTCCAGCTTGTCTTCCGGCAGGCAGCCGCCCGACGGCCCACCGATCTGGACGGCCTTGAACTGCTTATCATCCTGGATACCGCCGGCGATATCAAAGATAATTTCCCGCAGGGTTATACCCATGGGCACTTCGATGAGCCCGGTCTTCTTGATCTTGCCCGTCAGGCAGAAGACCTTGGTCCCCTTGCTCTTTTCCGTGCCCATAGAGGCAAACCACTGGCCGCCGTTCTTGATAATAAAGGGGACGTTGGCGTAGGTTTCGACATTATTGATATTGGTAGGCTTACCCCATAACCCCTGCTGTGCCGGGAAGGGCGGCCGCACCCGGGGCATGCCCCGCTTGCCCTCGATGGAAGCGAGTAAAGCCGTCTCCTCGCCGCAGACAAAGGCGCCGGCGCCGGCCTTGATATGCAGGTCAAAATTAAAGCCCGTCCCCAGGATATCCCGGCCCAGCAAGCCCTTTTCTCCGGCTGCAGTTATGGCCGTTTTCAGACGTTTGATGGCTAAAGGGTACTCCGCACGGCAGTAAATATAGCCTTCATCGGCGCCTATGGCGTAGGCGGCGATGGTCATGCCCTCAATAACGGTAAATGGGTCGCCTTCCAGGACGCTGCGATCCATAAAGGCGCCGGGATCGCCCTCATCGGCATTGCAGACCACATACTTTTTGTCCCCCGGGGCCTGCCGGGTAAAACTCCACTTCAAGCCCGTAGGAAAACCGGCTCCGCCCCGGCCGCGCAGACCCGAAATCTTGATTTCCTCGATAACCTGTTCCGGGGTCATCCGGCTCAAGACCTTTTCCAGGGCCTCATAGCCGCCGGTGGCAATATATTCTTCCAGGCTTTCCGGGTCGGTCAAACCCAGGCGGGAAGTCACCACCCGCACCTGACGGCCGTAGTAAGGGCTTGCCGCCATCACCGGGATGTCTTCATAGGGAGCTACCTCACCGGGCACCTGGATCAGGGCCCAGTCCCTGACAGGTTCCCCCTGCACCACATGTTTTTCAATCAAGACGGGGACCCGCTCCGGGGTTACATCGCCGTAAAACACGCGCGGTTTCCCCGGCAAGACTACTTCTACGATGGGTTCGGCGTAACACATGCCGATACAGCTCGTCTGGCTTATATCTACCTGCAAACCCCGCCTGGCCGTCTCTTCTACCAGGGCCGCCATTACCTTCGCTCCCCCGGCCGCCTGGCCGCAGGTGCTCATGCCCACGGTAAGGGACGGCCTGTCCCCCCGGTGAGATTGCTGCTGCAAAGTATCCCGCCATTCCTTCAGGTCCAGCAATTCGGTTTCACCCCCGCCTAAAATCGAAGTCTTTTTATCCAAGCTGTAGAAGCTCGCGACGTCACATCGTATAGCTAGTATTTTTCCAGTATGGTCGGGATCTTCTCAGGCGCCAGCCGCCCGTAGGTTTCTTCGTTAATCATCATCACCGGGGCCAGGCCGCAGGAACCCAGGCAGGCCACCGTTTCCAGGGTAAAGCGGCCATCGGGGGTGGTTTCATTTTTACCTATACCCAGGGTCGCCGAAATAGCCTCCAGGAGCCGGGCACCCCCCCGCACGTGGCAGGCCGTACCCTGGCAGACGCGGATGATGTTCCGGCCGCGGGGTTTCAAGTGAAACTGGGTATAAAAAGTAGCCACGCCGTAAACCTGGCTGAAAGGGATTTTCAGCCTCCTGGCAATTTCCTGCATCACTTCTCGCGACAGGTAGCCGTAAATCTCCTGGGCTTCCTGGAGGAGAGGGATCAGGGCGCCTTTAGTTCCAGCATAGCGTTCCAGGACCTCCGCCAGGGCTTTTGCCTTAATGTTCGCATCATTATTGCCACCAGGATCTATCAAATCTAGCCAACCCTCCCATCAAATGTTTTCCACCAATTTAGTGTTATTATAACACTAAATCTACGCACCAGTCAGTAACTTTTTTGTCACTAAATTTTACTATTTTGCATATTTAACTTTGAACGGACAAAATCAAGAAATTCGGATGGGGTGCAATATCCCCGGTCCTATATCCCCTAAATCGCCGCAAGCAGTAAGGCGCATGGCAACGGCCAGGTCGTCGGCCATAGTTTCCAGCTGTAGCCGCACACCGGCGGCACCGCCGCCGATGGCGGCAATGGCCAGGGGACGGCCCACCAGGACCGCCCGGGCGCCCAGGGCCAGCATTTTCAGAACATCCACCCCCGAGCGCGCGCCGCCGTCGGCCAGGACCGTTATTTTATCTCCCACCGCCGCCGCGATCTGCGGCAGCACCGCCGCCGTCCCCGGCGTGTGGTCCAGGGCGCGGCCGCCATGATTGGAAACCACAATGGCCGCCGCCCCGCCGGCCACGGCGGCCTCCGCGTCGGCCACCGTCATAACGCCCTTCAAAATTAGGGGAAGAGAGGTCGCCGCCGCGATCCCGGCAATCTGCTCCACCGTCTTGGGTTCCACCAGCTGGCCGGCGCGGGTCATATTCACCAGCCCGGCAGCATCGACATCAATAGCTATGGCCACGGCGCCGGCATCCTCGGCCCGGCGAATGAGGCTCACTATTTCTGCGTCTTCCCGGGGTTTGATGACCGGGATGCCCCGCCCGCCTGCGGCCCTGATGGCTTTGAGCCCGGCGTCCATAAGTTCCGGCAGGGGACCGTCTCCGGTGAAGGAGAGACTGCCGGCCCCGGCCGCCCCCAGGACAAAGGCCCGCGCCAGTTCTTCCTCGCCGATACGCCCCTGGAAATTGACCCTGGCCCCGGCCACAGCCGCCCCCAGGATGGGAAAGGCCAGCTTCTGGCCGAAAAGCCTTAACCCCAGGTTCTGGTCTTTGCGGTCGTGGAGGACGCGCATGTTGACCTGCCAGGCCGCCAGGGCCGTTACATTATTGCGGAACGACGCTCCGGTGCCAATGCCCCCCATCCCCGGTACACCGGTAGGACAGCGCCGCCCGTCACATACCGGGCAAACGTGGCAGATGCCGTCCAGGAGCACCCTGGCCCGCTCGCGAATAGACGCAAGGGTTACCGGCATAAGCAAATTCTCCTTTCTTAAATATATCTTGATAAATACATATTTTAGCGTTATACTTTACAACAAATAGTATAATTTGGCGGTGATGTGTATGCCTTATATTGTTCGCGTATCTTCAAAAGGCTGGGTCGTTATACCTAAAGAACTGCGCCAGCGTTATAACATCAGCCCCGGAACCAAGATTGTTTTTACAGAAAATGATGGCAGCCTCAATCTTACGCCCGTTCCCCCGAATCCTATCGCCTCAGGTAAAGGAATGCTTCAAGGTTATCACCTGGTAGAAACACTCCTCGCCACCAGAAAAGAAGAGGTAAAAAATGAAGAAGTACGTTTTTGACAGTTACGCCGTCCTGGCATATTTACAAAACGAGCCGGGAGCCGATCAAGTAGAAGCTATAATCGAAGAAGCCCAAAACGAGGCGGCGCAAATTTTGATGAGTGCCGTTAATCTTGGCGAAGTTGCTTATATTATCGAAAGAGCAGCAGGCACAAAAAAGCTAAATGAAGCCATGGCTCTTTTGGAAACGTTGCCGATAGAAATTGTTAACGTAAATAAAGAATTTGCACTAAAAGCCGCTAAATATAAAGCTAAAAACCCAATCGCCTATGCCGATTGTTTTACCCTGGCCCTCGGAGTACAAACCGGAAGTCAAATAGTAACCGGCGACCCGGAGTTTCATAAAGTCACCGGTGAGGCCGGCATCATGTGGTTGCCTGAAAAAATCAAGGCAAAGTAAATTACCGGCAGGCCAGGTTGCCCACCACCAGGGGTGGGGCAATTTGCGCCCGCAGGACCTTCAGGGCGCGGTCCAATTGCTTCCGTCCCTCCGTCACTTCAATATCAGGTATTAGCCCTACCCCGTCAATAGCTTGACCGGCAGGAGTACGATAATATGCCGTAGTTAATTTTAAAGCGCCGCCGTTGCTCAAAGGAAAGATAGTCTGCAGCGCCCCTTTGCCGTAGGTCCGGGTGCCGATGAGGATGGCGGCGCGATTGCCCTGCAGGGCCCCGGCCAGGAGCTCCGCCGCGCTGGCCGTGCCCCGGTCCACAAGGACCACCAGGGGCAGGTCCTGTCCCGGTCCCCGGGAACGGAGGACGGTAACTTTTTTATCCCGGCCCACCACCTGTACCACAGGTTTATCCGGGAGCAAAAACAGAGAAGCAATCTCCAGGGCAGCGTCCAGGTAGCCGCCGGGGTTGCCCCGGAGATCCAGGATAATTCCCCGGGCACCCCGGGCTTCCAGCTCCGCCAGCGCCGTTTCCACCTCCGCAGGCGCCCAGTAGGGGAAGGAGCGCAGGTAAAGGTAGCCTACCGGCCCGGCGAGCAGGCGGCTGCTGACCACCGGTGGCCGGATTACCTCCCGGCGCAGGTAATAGCTCCGGCGACTGCCACCGCCGGGCAGGGTAACAGTCAGGTCCACATAGGTTCCCGGCTTACCGCTCAACAGCCGGCCTATCTCCTCCAGGGGCAAGCCCTTGACCGGCCGGCCGTCCACGGCCATCAGCACCGAGCCGGGCGCGACCCCCAACCGGGCGGCCGGCGAGCCGGGGATAATATTACTGATCACCACCTGTCCCTCAATTTCCTGGAAAACAACCCCTACACCCGTATATTCATCATTTAGCGAGGAAGCAAAAGACGGTAAATCTTCCGGGGCTATGTATTCACTGTAAGGGTCGCCCAGGGACTCCACCAGGCCCTGGACGGCCCCTGCTTCCAGGGCTGCCCGGTTTAAAGGACCGGCATAATTTTTTTCCGTGAGAGAACGCACCTCGTCCAGGAGGGACCATCCCGGCGCTGCAGCCCGGGCTACAGCCAAATCCCCCAAGAAAAGGGCAAAAAACGTCACCAGAAAGAAAACCCACCGCCGCACTTTCGGCATCATACCGTCATTTCCCCTCTCCCGGTTTGATGTTCTTAACTATTCGGTAGAGTACGTTCTTTTCCTGCTCCTATTTTTTGATTGCATTGATCTTTTTCCCAATAAATGTTAACATGAAAACAAATAGATAACGGAAGGAGCAAAAACGTAGTGAACACTAAAGACCTGGCCATTGCCAGGAAGGTAAAAGAGCGTCTCACAGGGAAGATTCCTCTATACGAAGTACGTCTATTTGGCTCCCGGGCACGCGGGCAAGCTAGACCAGATTCCGATCTTGATCTTTACTTAGAAACAGGTCCTCTTTCACGTGAGCAAAAACGTTTAATCAGCGATGTAGCCTGGGAAGTTGGATTTGAAAACAATGTGGTTATCGTACCACTGGCAGTTAATCGTAATGAAGTACTAAACGGACCTTTTTCTATTTCGTCATTGTACCGTTCTATAAAAAAAGAAGGAATAAAAGTATGAAAAGAAGATAATATAAACGAGCTTTAGGTTAAACGAAGCATATGAAGTGCTGGCAGATGCGCAAAAACTACTGGCAACCCAGGGCAGCCCGCGCAGTATAATCAATCGTTCTTATTATGCCATGTTTTATGCTACCCTGGCTCTTCTAGTAACTATCGACCAGGGTTCCGCCAAACATAGCGGGGTTATCGCCCTCTTCGATCGTTATTTCGTTAAGCCAGGGATATTCCAAAAAGAACTTAGTAAATCGCTTCATCGCGCTTTTGAATTCCGGCAACAAGGAGATTATGGCGAAGTTACTCCTATAGTAGTAGAAGATGCTCTTGAACTTCTGCAAGCTGCGGAAAAGTTTATCCACGCCGTACAACGCTACCTTAAAGAAAGAGGATTTGCTGATTAAAAATTTACTTATCCACCCGGGCGCCGAAGCGCTGCACCAGTATCTCCCGGACGGCCGCCACGTCGGCATCGGTGAAGGTACCGGGATCGCGACCTTTCGTCACGGCGTAGGCCGCCGCCACCCCGGCAGCATCCCCCAGGACGCAACTATTAGGCAGGACCCGTAGCTCGGCCCAGGCCAGTGAGGAAATACTGGCCGCGTAGCCGGGGATGAGCAAATTGGGCACCGACCGGCTGAGGAGGGTGTTAAAGGGGATATAGACCGGGTTTTGCGGCCACCCGCCCGGTCCCGGCGTGGTCCGGGGATAATCAGGCCGCAAGAAAGGCGTCACCGGCCAGCGGTAGCGACCGTCGCTGCCTTTAAGGTCGCTGAAATGATAGGCATTGATATCCTGCCAGTAGAAGCCCAGGCCAATGCGGTTTATATAATTGCCAAGATCGTTGCCTTCCGCCGGGCCTGGACCGGCGCCCTGGGTGGCCGCCGCGGTTAGGGCGTAGTTGCTGTTCTCCGTCCCCGGTCCCGCTTCCCGGGGGTCGACCACCGTATGCACGGTTTCCCGTAAGTATAGCATCCCCCCGGTGACCGGCCGGCCCTGTCCATCGCGTACCAGTTCCACCTTATCAAAACCCTCAAAACGGCGCAGCGCCCGGAGAAAATCAGGGTTATCCAAAATCTCCCGCGCCTTATGCCAGGCCGTATCGGTATCCAGAGCGCCCGGAGCCATATCGCGAGGGTATGGGTCATGCCCGCGGTCGCGGGCATTCGCCCGGCCGTCGACATTAAAGATGAGGAGGGCATTGACCCACCACTCCGGGCTTCCCGGGCCGTCCTGGGCGGCATTAAGTGGCTTTAAGGCAAAGCCCAGGGGCCCGTACTTGTCGTTAAAGGCGGTAACAACCGGGTCGTTTATGTAAACTTCCCTGCCGCCATAGGCCCCCCACGCACCCCGCTCCTGGCGGAAAGTCATATCCCGGTAACGGCCGGGCTGCACCCCGCGCACCTTGAACATGAGGGTAGCCGCCTGCTGGCGGGGCAGCAGGATATCCCCATCGTCGCCGGGCCCCGGCCGGCCAGCCGCTATTCCTCCGGCGCCGGCAGTACCGCCTTGCAGCCGCAAGCTCTTCAGACGCCGCGCCTCTTCCTTGCTAACCAGGTCCGCCGCCAAAAATTCAACGGGCCAGTCTTCCCGGCCCACCGTTACGCCGGCCTCGCTCAAGCGGCTGAGCCGCCCATCTTCCGAGGCGTCGACAAAGATGGACGCGGCCAGTACCCGGCGCCTGTTACCCCAAACTATGGTACCGGCGGCATCCCTCTGTAGCTCCCGCAGGGCCAGGGCCTGGAGCCGCCCGCGCCGGTCCTTCCGGACGGCAGTAATATCCATGGCCCAGTAAGTATGAAGATTGGGCAGTCTCCCCAGGTCAGCAGCAATCCGTGCCCCAAGATCTGCCGTGCGGTAAAATGGTCCCACCGCTTTAAACCAGTGGGCAAAAGAGCCCCCCTGCGCAAGCCTTCCATCCCGGAGCCAGTAGCGCACGTCCCAGAAGTTCTGGCCGCCCACCGTGGCCAGCCCGCCATATTCGCCCTCGGGGTAGGGGACCACCAGGACCACCGTTCTATCCGGTGCCGTTGCCGCTGCCTTCCAGGCCGCCGCGCAGCCGGCCAGGCCCCCGCCGTAAACGACGATATCCGTACGGACCACAGGTGCCGCCAGGGGCCAGCCTTCCGGCCGGCTCCCCGTACCGGTCAGAGTCAACATAAAACATAAAGCGAAAAAAAATAACAGCAACCGTTGCCCCATTAGCTAATACCCAATAGTTTTTTATGGTTAACATAAAATGCTTTAAATCGCCGAGATCACGTTTTAATATTCCCCAGATGATCTCAGCATCAAGTCGAGCATAATCATGGACAATAATGTTACGAAATTGGGCCATCTTCATAAGTTTTTTAGCCAGTTCCTCGGGCAGTCGTTACCCAGAATCAACGGGATGTCGGCATAGGTTTCCGGTTCGGGTAAATCCATGGCGCTGATAATATAATTGCCTATATCCATGATGCAGGTAATGGCCAGCTCCATGCTCACCTTTAACTTAGGCAAAAAATCCTTGCTTTAAGCCGGAAATTGTAGTGTAATTTTTATATGACTGAGTTAGTTGCTTGTGTTTCAGGAGGTTCCTCATCAAATGTTTGCTCCCAATACCTTTCAGCAAATCTACCGCCAGAACAGGGACCTGCTTATCTACCAGGATCTCACCGGCGATCCTGTTATCGCTGCTTTCCTTGAAGTCTGCCGCTTGCTGGGCGAAGGGGAGGAAAAGGACCGGGAAGGGGCCGGCAGGGCAGGCGCCGGCGACGGGACAAGGGCAAGCGCCAGTAACGGCACAGGCAAACAGGCGCCCGGCGAGGAGCTGGCCGCCGCCTGCCGCCGCTTTTTTCGCCTGCTGGCGGGTTACACCGAGCTCTATCAGCGACCCTTTACCGGCGACCCCTGGGAGAACTACCTCCTCGACCGCATCATTGAAGCGGAAAATACTTTTACCCTCAAGGCCGGGCAGCAGGGGTGGAATGATATGGGCGCCGCCCTTAAAGACGCCGTCCGGCAGGACCTGCGTTCCCTCCAGGCCCTGGCCGGCCTGGGCCCCGCCGCCTACAAAGCCGCTCTGGCCCTGATGGGCTCCCCGCCCGTTGCCACCGCAAACAACCCGGCCGGCGCCCCCCTGCCGGCCTGTGTCCCGAATCCCAACGCGGGCGGACATGCACTAGCCGAAGATTTTACCCCCGGCCGGGCACCCATCCCCGACTGGACGCAGCTTCAACCTCTCAACCCGGACCAACCCCTCCAGCCACCAGAGGCGGCCCGCCGGGAGATCAAAGAAAAACTCCTGGCTACCGGTGACTGGGGCCGGGACGGTATCAAGCTCCTGGCCGACTACTACCACACCTGGGGTACGGGCATCTTCGGTGCCTATTGGGCCTTCCGCTGGGAACGCGGCCCGGCGGGCGGCAGGCTCATATGTATCGACCGCCCCGACCCCATTACCATGGCCGACCTGGTAGGGTATGAAGCCGAACGCCGGGAGGTCGTTCACAATACCGAGAAGTTCCTGCGCGGCCTGCCGGCCGTCAACATCCTCCTCTACGGCGCCCGGGGTACCGGCAAGTCGTCAACGGTCAAGGCCCTCCTGCACGCCTACGGTTCCCGGGGCCTGCGGCTTATAGAGTTACCCAAGAAGTACCTGGGCGACTACCAGGAGATACTAAAAATCCTCGCCACCCGGCCGCAGAAGTTTATCATCTTCATCGACGACCTTTCCTTTGAAGAGGACGAGGTGGAATATAAAGAGCTTAAAGGTCTTTTGGAAGGGAGCCTGCAGGTACGGCCGGCCAACGTCCTGGTTTACGCTACCTCCAATCGCCGCCACCTGGTGAAGGAATTCTTCGCCGACCGCGCGCCGAATGCTGGCGGCGAGGTGCGTCTGCAGGACACCGTCCAGGAGAAGCTCTCCCTGGCGGAGCGCTTCGGCCTTACCGTCATTTTCCCCAGCCCGGACCAGGAGCAGTACCTGGCCATTGTAGGCGAGCTGGCCCGCAAAGCCGGCCTGCAAATAGCACCTGCCGAGCTGCGCCGCCGCGCCCTGCAGTGGGCCCTCTACCAGAACGGCACATCCGGCCGCACCGCCCGGCAGTTCGTCGATTACCTCCGGGGAGAGCTGGAATAAGAATTGGTTACACCTCGCTGCCACTGTCAAGCCCGAGGATCCGGCGCATTCTAAGGGTAAAAAGATGGAGGTCCTTCTTAAAATCACCGGCCACCTCCGGCAATCCCTCCAGGAGCTGGCGAATTTTTGCCGGGTCCAGGCTAAAACCATAAATGTTACGGAAAACGTGCCTGAAAGCCCGGAGTTCATCCAGGCTCCGGGCTGTCTTACCGGCAAGCAACGCCGGGCGTAAGCCCGGCACTTCCAGGGTCATTTGATCCAACAACTCTTTATGCCATTGCTCGCCGGCAGGGACGGAACAGTCAATATCCCTGGCTATTATTCTAAAAATCTTTTCTATAGCCGTATAGTAATCGTGCAATATGGAACCTATAATCCGCAGGGAGGCTTCATCAGCAAGGCTGAAACCTCCCAGGGAATCGGCTTGAATCCTGGGAAATAAATTGTACCGCGCCAGTTCCCTTTCCAGCCTTTCCAAGTTGGCTACTTCTTTACGAATACGGGCTTCCAGCAGGAGGTATTTTTCAGGAATCAAATTTCCACCCCTTCCCGGGCGACTTCTTCCTGTAAAGATGGGAGGGCGTCTTCGGCGCATACGATACTGACCTCAAAGGGCGCTGCCAGGCGGCCGGCCCGGGCCAGCATCTGCCAGTAAGAGCCTGTAAAGCCCTTGATATAAAGATCAATATCGGACCCTTGCCGGAAATCGCCCCGCGCCAGGGAGCCATAGAGGATAACCTCCTGCGCGCCGTAAGTATCCCGCAAAAAGGAGGCCACCTCCCGGGCCTTCTGCCAGGCCAGAGCGCGGCGCTTATCTAACTCTTCCTGGCGTTTCATGTCAAGAAGCCGCTTTAACCGGGCAGATTCTTGTGTCATACTATCCTCTCCAGCGAGTTCCTGAAAGATAATGGCATCCCCTTCACAGGCTTAAAATCTATACCCAGGCACATGGATTCGGCATGTAAGAATGATATCATGAAAGAATGATCTATATCTGATGCTACCAAATTTCCAGAGCAGCAGTCAACCAAAAAAAGTAAAGGCCGCGCCTTTTTATTGGTGCGGCCTCAAACCGGGCCGGGATTGTCCCTTTGGGAAATCGCCGGGGCGGACTGAGAAAGAGGTTCCCCATCTCACCCGGGTCGGCATTAGAATCGTCGCCACCCGCTCCCGCGGGGCACCGTTTAAGCCCTGCCCGTACTAACATTACTCCACCGTCACGGCCATGCCGTCCTGCAGCACGCCCACGTTGGTCACGGCCACCTGCTCGCCGACCTCAAGGCCCTTAAGTACCATCACCTGCTCCTCGTTCTCCAGGCCCAGAACAACCGGCCGCCGCTCTACCGTACCGTTTTTTACCACGAAGACATAATCCTGGCCGTTGTCCGTACGCACGGCAGCAAGGGGCACAACTACGCCCTCCGGGGCCGCCAGTTTAAATACGGCCCGGGCCGTCATGCCGGCCTTCAGCTCGCCCGGGTTGGCCAGGCTGATCTCTACCGGGAAACGCTGTCCCGTAGCCGCCGCTCCCAGGGCCTGGGGGTTAATGGCGCTTGAAGGAGGGTAGATTCCAGGTTCAGCCGGCCCAGGACCTGCCCGGCTATAGCCTCATCGCCTTCCTGGACGGGAGGGAAAATATGCTCAAATGTTTATTTTTCTTCATGCTGTTTGGTAAGGGATAAAGCCCATTGGTAAACTTCCTGGGCGAGAGAGACTGCCTGTTTGTATTCTGCTTCATCTATTGGTTCCCAGTCTCCCGGGTAACGGGTCGTTACAGCGTAATCAGTTAGTATTGCAGCTTCCTTAAGGCTTTCAGTAACTTGCCCTACCCCCGCTTCTTCAATTAACTTTAAAAGGTATCCAATAGAATGTGTTTTTGGGATCTCAATCTTAAAAAAGGCCATTATACCTTTAAGAGCTTTCTCGGCTGCTTGCTGGGCGTCAAAACAAAGATCTTCGTATAGAATATCAGGTGTTTGCCTGCCCAGTTTTGCCCTGGCGAGATTGCTTTTTGCTTTTTTTAACCACAGCCGCCATAATTCATCGCTCATAAACTACCAACCCTTTGGCAGCCTCAGCATAAACCAACCCCTGTGAAGTCTGGTACCTTTCTATTTTTTCCGGAGTATCTACAAGTATATCTACAGCCGCAGGAACATCGACCAGGTTTTTATAAAGCTGTTGAGCCAAAGCGCGGCGATTATTTATTCCGCTCTTCAGCACCAGGAGATCATAATCACTATTAAATCCTGCTTTCCCTTTACTTCTGGACCCAAAAAGGATTATTTTGTCGGGATTTACGGTCTTCACTATTCTGTCTACTACGTCCTTAAGAACTTCTTCCAAGGAATTTTCCTCCCCTTGTTCAAACTTTACTCTTCAATGCAGGTCCTTCTTAAAATCACCGGCCAGATCCGGCAATCCCTCCAGGAGCTGGCGAATTTTATCCGGGTCGAGGCTAAAACCATAAATGTTACGGAAAACGTGCCTGAAGGCAACTCTTTATGCCATTGCTCGCCGGCAGGGACGGAACAAGATTCTTGTGTCATATTATCCTCTCCGGGGGGGCCTGAAAGATACCTAATCACTTATTTGGCTCTTAATGAACAGCAATACCGCGCTGAGATCTATCTCTAATGATGGTTCTACCCTTTCTGATGAACCTATATGCTTATGATGAGGAAAGGTGGTAATCTGGCGCCAGTGAGGAGCATTGTCCCAGCGAATAATAAGTTCTCCATATCTATCTGCCCAGTGATACGAATACTTCCGTTCAGAGCCAAAATTATAATCTTTTATGAAAAGCCTGCTACCATCGATAAAAGTAATGGTTGCTTTTAAACGCTTACGATTGGTTTCCCGTTCAAAAAGTTCAACGACATAAGTCTTATTAATACTCTGGAAGGCTTTAAGGACATTAAGCATCCTCAATCTCCTTTTTCTGGCGCATTAAATCTTCCAATGTTTCCTTTGCAAACCGCCAGTCCAGGAGATCGTCTTCATGTTCGAAATCCTCACCACCATTTTCATTAACCATGGTAGTAAACTTTTCAAAAGTCATACCATACTTTTTTTCGTAGTATGAGCATTCGGCTCGATATCGGTTTATCTTGCTTAAAATTAGGAGTAAAGCCTGCTCCTTAAGTGCTTCCCTCTCATTGGCAAACCCCATACTCCTAAGCACAGGACCTACCTTACGTAAAAAATCGGCATCCAGATTAGCCCTTTCTCCATACATGTAATCACCTTTCCCCTCTCTTGGCTGAAGTATTTCTTTATTTTACATCCTATCATTAGCCAATTATCCAGTCAATCCTGCCCGTACTAACACTACTCCACCGTCACGGCCATGCCGTCCTGCAGCACGCCCACGTTGGTCACGGCCACCTGCTCGCCGGCCTCAAGGCCCTTAAGTACCATCACCTGTTCCTCGTTTTTCAGGCCCAGAACAACCGGCCGCCGCTCTACCGTACCGTTTTTTACCACGAAGACATAATCCTGGCCGCCGTCCGTACGTACGGCAGCAAGGGGCACAAGGACGCCCTCCGGGGCCGTCAGTTTAAATACGGCCCGGGCCGTCATGCCGGCCTTCAGCTCGCCCGGGTTGGCCAGGCTGATCTCCACCGGGAAACGCTGTCCCGTAGCCGCCGCCACCGGGCCTACCTGGGTCACCGTGCCGGTGAACTCCCGGCCCGGCAAGGCGTCCAGGGTGACTGTCACTTTCTGTCCCGTTGACAGCAGGGGGACTGCCTCCTGGCCGATAGTACCCTGGAGCTTCAGCGTTGATATATCAGCAACGGTCAGCAGGGGCAGGGGGCTCGTTGGTGCGGCTATTTCGCCGGGATTAATGTTCCTGTTAGTGACCACGCCGGTGATCGGGCTGGTTATGACGGCATTGCTCATATTCACTTTAATGGTGTTCACCGCCGCCTGGGCCTGGGCCAGGCCGGAGCCGGATGCGGTTTCGTACTGCTTTTTGGCCACCTCGTACTGCTTGCTGGCAGCCTCATAGCCGTTCTTTGCCTGGTCCAGCTTGGTCCGGGCATCGTCCAGCTGGCTCTGGGACGCCGCACCGGCGTCCGCCAGGGCCTTAATGCGGTCGTAGTATTTCTGGGCGGCGTCCAGCGCCACCCTGGCATTGGCTACGGCTACCTGCGCCGCCTCCATGCCGATGCGTGCCTGTTCCGCCTGGTCCTGAACGCCGCGGACGGCCGCCTCGGCCTGCTGGAGCTGGGCCTGGAGTTCTTTGGTATCGATCTCCACCAGGACCTGACCGGCCTTAACCTGGTCGCCGACATCGGCCTTCACGGCCAGCACCTGCCCCACCAGCTTGCTGGCCACATTGGCCACCCGCGCCGGCACCAGGGCGCCGGTTATTTCTACCGTGGCCGCCAGCTTCCCCTTGCCGGCGGCCACGGCTTTAACAGTCACCCGGTCGCTGGCCCTGGCCCTGGTGCCGCAACCGGCGGCGCCCAAAGGCAGGACAGCGGCAAGCAAAAGGGCAAGCGCCCTTTTCCCCCACATTCGCATGGCTCGTTCCCCTCCGCAATGGATAAATTTCTATCTAAATATGAATCCGCACCGTAGCGTTCATCCCCGGCATCAGCTGCACATCGCCGGCGTCAACGAGCTGGATCTTCACCGGGATGACCTGGGTCACCTTGGTATAATTGCCGCTGGCATTCTGGGCCGGCAGCAGGGAAAACACCGACGTCGTCGCCCGGCCGATGGACGTCACCCGGCCGCTGAAGACCCGGCCCGGGTAAGCGTCAATCCGCACGTCCACCGCCTGGCCTACCTTGACCCTGGCAATGACAGTCTCCTTGATGTTGGCGCTGATGTAGAGGTTATTGGTGTCGGCAATAATGGCCAGGGTCATGCCCGGCGCCGCCATTTGCCCCACCACCGCCTTGGATTGCAGCACCCGGCCGTCTATAGGCGCCCGGATTTCCGCCTTGCGGGCCATGACGCCGGCCGCCGTACCCAGGGCCTGGGGATTGACGGCGCTGGAAGTCAGGGTAGATTCCAGGTCCTGCCGGCCCAGAACCTGCCCGGCTTTTACCTCATCACCTTCCTGGACGCGCCATTCCAGGAGTTTCCCCGCTATTTCCGGGGTTACCGTCACCGTATCCGCCGCCACCCGGGCGTCGTCAGTGCTGGCATAGTTGAGGTTTTCATAGTAGTAGTAAAAGGCAATGGCGCCGGCACCGGCCAGGGCCAGAACCAGCACCAGGATGACTACCAGCTTCCTTGACAACTGCCGCTCACTCCCTATTTTGTTTACTCGCCGCCGCCAAAGCCCGGTCGGGCACCACCAGGCCCCTTCTGAAGGAAGAAGGCCGGAATAACGCCGGCCAGGGCAAAGCCGGCCATTACTATAAAGATGTCATCTATGCCCCGCACGAAGGCCGCCCGCGACACCAGCCCCGCCAGGTAGGTGATTGCCAGGCTTTTAACCTGGGCTGCCGGCATCCCGCCCCCCAGGTAAGCATCAACCCGCTGGAAAAAGGTGACAACGGCCGGATTGTCCGCCGTCACCTGGCTGGCTAGCTGCATGGTGTGCAGGGCCGTACGGTGGTTTAAAATCGAGGTCAGGATGGCTATCCCAAAAGAGCCCGACACCCGGTTGATAATATTGGTCATGGCCGAAGCCCGGCCCACCAGCTCGGGCGGCAGCCCCGCCAGGGCCGCCGTCTGGGCCGGCATGGAGGCAAAGGACATGCTTACGCTACGCAGGATCAGCCAGGTAATGATGACCCTGTCGGGGGTAACAATATCTAAGAAGTGAAAGAGATAGGTAGTTATAGCCAGCACTACCAGCCCTGTCACCGCCATCAGACGAGGGCCGATGCGGTCGTAAAGGCGGCCGGTTACCGGCATCATCAGCGCCGAGACCAGGGCACCGGGCATAGACAACAGGCCTGTCTCCATAGCCCCCAGGCCGCGGATGGTCTGGAGAAAAAGGGGAACATAAAAGATGCCCCCAAACAGGCCGATGGTGGTCACCACCACCATGAGATTGGCTAGGGTAAAGGCCGGATAGCGGAACACCCGCAGGTCCAGCAGGGGATTAGGACAGGTAAGCTCCAGGTACACAAAAAGGCCCAGGGAAACGGCGCTGGTGTAAAACAGGAGGACAGTGGCTTCCGCGGTCCAGCCCCAGTCCGCTCCCTTGCTCAAGGCTAACAGGAGGGTAAAAAGTCCTACCGCCGCGGTGATGGCCCCGCCGATATCCAGGCTACCCGCCCCGGTAGCCGGAAAGTCGGGCAGGAGGACCAGGGAAAGCAGCACCCCCAGCACCCCGATAGGCAGGTTGATGGTAAAGATCCAGCGCCAGTCAACATACTCCACCAGGTAGCCGCCCAGGGTCGGCCCGATGGCCGGAGCTACAAAGAGGGCGATCCCCAGCACCCCCATGGCGCTGCCGATCCTGTCGCGGGGCACCATGCGGTAAATCATGGCCATAGTGGTGGGCATGATCAAGCCGCCGCCCAGGGCCTGGACCACCCGGGCCGCGATGAGGGAATCGATGTTCCAGCTCAAAGCACACAAAAGAGAACCGAAGGTGAAGATGACCAGGGCGAGGATGTACAGCTTTTTAAAGCCCAGCCTGTCCCCCAGCCAGCCGCTTAAGGGGACGACGACCCCCAGCGCCAGCATGTAAATGGTGACCACCCATTCGACCGTGCTGGTATCGGTGTTAAAAACGTGCATGATGGTGGGGATGGCCACGTTGACGATGCTGGAATCCAGGATAGACATAAAAGCCCCGATGAGGGCCACCAGGACGGGGACAACCCAGGAGTCCTGCCGTCCATGGCCGGTTGCCGGCAGGTCTGCTCCCGCCCCGGCCTGTTCCCGCTCACGCCCGGCCATGACTTTCCCCTTCTTCCCGTTCCAGGTATTGATTGAGCGCTTCTAGATCAGCCACCAATCGCCGCCTGCAGTCTTCCGGCAGGGCATTAAAGATACGCCTCAGTTCGCCTTCAAGGGCTGCCGCCAGCCGGTCCATCAATTCTGCCAGGGCAGGAGTACCCCGCACCAGGATGCCGCGGCGGTCCCCCGGGTCCGGCACCCGCTCCAGGAGCCCCCGGGCCACCAAGCGGTCCAGGACGCCGGTAAAGGTGCTGGGCGGGATGCCGGTGTGCCCGGCCAGCTCCGTCACCCGCAAAGAACCCCGTTTCTGCACTTTCCAGAGGACCAGGATCTCCGTCCCGGAAAAACCTTCCGCCTGGAACAGCGGCGCCAGCCGCCGCACCAGCCGCCGGTACACCCGGCTGAAAAGCTCTAAAAGCTGGATCTCCTGCAATCCCACCACCTGCTTTGAAATCGAATATTACGATATCGAAGTAACAACGATAAAAATAATAGCACCACCATGGTGCTCTGTCAACTGTTACCGCTCTACCCGTGGGTCCAGGCTGAAACCGGCACCTCCAAGGTCATTGTCTCTCTTCATCGCTCATAAACTACCAGCCCTTTTGCAGCCTCAGCATAAACTAACCCTCGTAACGTCCGGTGTCTTTCTATTTTTTTCTGAAGTTTCTATAAGTATATCTACAGCAGCAGGAACATCAACCAGGTTTTTATAGATTCTGTTGACTCTTTATCTGATGCTACCAAATCTCTAGCGCAGCAGTCAACCAGAAAATGTAAAGGCCGCGCCTTTTCGTTGGTACGGCCTCAAACCAGCCGGGATTGCCCCGGCGGGGCATCGCAGTATTTACGTTGCAATTCATCCGGCTAACGAATCATCCTCTGTACCAATAGTGGAAATAAAAAGCAGGCTATATAGTAGCCGTCTTCGGTAGCTCTACCTCCACAGTTAAAGGGGGCTTTCCCAATTTTTTAGATGCATTAAGAATCTCCAGGCCTACCAGCTTGCCTTCTTCATCGATGTCCAACAATACACCCTGGGATATTTCTTCAGTTTCATAAATAGAGTTGTCATTAAAACGAATATATACGGCGTCAGCATCTGGATCATAACGAAACTTCATGATTTATCGCCTCCGTACTTTTTAATTTTTGACGTTTTATATGCGGTTAAAACCACTTGTGTATCTCCCGATAATTTTATGGCAACCCTGAGCAGGTATTCTTTCCCCAGTTCCTTATAAATTTTCTGGTAGATTAAAACATCCTGTCCTTGCGGTATTATTTGTTCCGGATTACGTACTGTCTCATTCACCAGCTGTTTAGGGATTTTCCTTTCTATTAGCTGCTTTTCAGCATGGAAGGTAAATCTAAGCTTCAAGGGTTCCTTCCTCCTGGATGCCGCAGAAGAAGTCTTCGCCGCCAAGGGCAAAGACGAGAATTTAATTAAAGTTTACACCGGAAAAAGCCGGCTAGCAAGGGTTTACCTTTTGAATGAAGACCTTACCTGCCCCGTGGTACTGTTTTTGTTTTGCGTAGTTAAAGTAACTAAAAAATTTGTAAAACCCTGTTTCAAGCCATTAGAGGGAAGGAACTGGTAAATAAGGTAGACCGTTGGTCCAGGACGGTCTTTTTTCGTGTTTGACATCGTATACGCCAGGCTATATAGATAGTAGATAGGTAACTAACTAGTTAGTATACAAAATTATGCTAACTAACATAAAACAAAGCCAGCCCGGAAGTCACACGCACTTAAGCAATGCAAAGAGGTGACCACTGTGAACGCTTTAACCCGCATCAAACTCCAAAAAACGGCAGTAACCGTCTTACTGGCAGGTATCTTCACCGCTGCCGTCTTTATCTTTCACAACTACTTTTACAAGCAACAAATGGCAATCGTCGAAGAGCGCGACAGCCTCACCGCCACCGGCACCATAGAAGCCAGGACAGCCGTGGCGGCCTTTAAAATACCCGGCAGGATCGAAACCATTCTCGTCGACGAGGGCGCCAGGGTGGAGCAGGGCCAGGAGCTGGCCCGCCTGGACAGCAGCGAGCTCAATGCCAAGCTGGCCCAGGCCGAAGGGGCCTATGCCGCCGCCCAGGGGCAGGTAAACCAGGCCAGCCACAACGTAACCTTACAGAGCCAGCAAATTGAAGCCAAGATCAAGCAGGCCGAGGCAGGTGTCGCCGCAGCCGAGGTGGGCGTAAAAGACGCCCAGGACCAGTTGAACAACGCCAAAGACCTGTACGACCGCCTCCGCCTGCTGCACGAGCAGGGCGCTGTGGACGACCGCAAGCTGGAAGAAGCCAAAATCGGTTACGAGCGCGCCCAAAACGCCTATAACGTCGCGCAAAAGAAGCTGCAGGAGGCCCGGGCCCTCCTCGAGCAGGCAATATCAGCGCGCACAGGGATAGCGGTAGCCCAGGCCCAGCTAGAAGCTGCCGCCGGCCAGGCCAAACAGGCTGGCGGTGCGGTAGAGGAAGCAAAAGCCTACCTGGCCGATGCCGTTTTAAAAGCCCCCATAGCCGGCTTCATCACCCAGAAATACCTCGAGCAGGGCGAAATGGTAAACGCCGGGACGCCTGTCTTTGAAATCACCGATTTGCTCCATACCTACGTCAAAGTTTACATAAGCGAAAAGAAGATCGGCCGCGTCCACCTCGACCAGGAGGCGGAGGTAACGGTAGACGCCTTCCCGGGCAAAACCTTTAAAGGCAAGGTGGTGTGGATCAACGACGCCGGCGAGTTTGCCGTCAAAAAGGCGATTAATGATCAGTACGAGCACGACATCCGCAGCTTCGAGGTTAAAATCGACGTCCCCAACCCGGACCTGGTCTTAAAGACCGGCATGACGGCCAGGGTAAAGATCCTGGAAGGGGAGCAGCAGTAAATGGAGATAATAGTTGCCGTTAAAGACCTGACGCAGAAAATCGGCCCAAAAACCGTCCTGGACGGCCTGAATCTGGAAGTGGCCGCGGGCGAATGCCTGGGCATCTTCGGCATGAAGGGCAGCGGCAAGACGGCTCTCCTCCACATCCTGGCCGGCATCGACAGGTTCAATTCCGGAAAAGTAGAGATAGCCGGGATGGATATCCGCAGGAACGAGAAGTTTAAAAGATACCTGGGACTGGTCACCCAGGAGCGCAGCCTTTTCCAGGATTTGAACGCCGCGGAAAACCTCGACTTTATCGCCGCGCTGAAAAACGCCGACCGGGACAATATCGACCGGCTGATTGAGCGGCTGGAGCTGAGCGAGATTTTAAATCAACCCGTCGGCAACATGGAAGTGGGACCATACCAGCGCCTGGCCCTGGCCTGCGCCCTCCTCAATAAACCCCGCGTGCTCATCGCCGACGAGCTCATCGGCGCCATCGACCTGGATTCGCGCCGCATCATCTTGCGGGAGTTAGATAACTTTCTTGCCGGAGGCGGGACCTGTATCTGGGCTTTCAGCAACGCCGAGTTTATGCACCACGTCCACCGGGTCGGCTGGCTGGAGAAGGGTAAAATCACCTTCTACCCGCCCGCCGAAGCCCTGATGCGGTGGAACGCCCGGCTCCAGTCCCTCACCGGGCAGGGCGGTGACGGCGATGTTTAGACAGTGCCTGGCCATTATGCGGCGCGAGGTGTTTTACCTCTGGCGCGACAGGGGCTTGCGTTATATCCTTTTCTGCGGCTCTCTACTGGGGCTGCTGCTCTTTTACGCCGTCTACAGCGCCCAGGTATTAAAAGACATCCCCACCGCGGTCGTCGACCTGGACAACTCCGCCGCCAGCCGCGAGCTGGTGGACAAGATAGGAAAGGCGGAATATTTAAAGCTAGTCGCCTCGGTCACGAGTTACGACGACTTGCAGGAGTTAATCAAGCAGGGGAAAGCCGTCGTGGGCGTCGTCATCCCCGAGAACTACGGCAGGAATCTGGCCCTCGGCCGGCAGGCGCGGGTGCTGGCAGTTATCGACGGGAGCAACATGATCTATGCCACCAACGCCTCCGCGGCTTTGCTGACCGTCACCCGCACCCTCAGCGCCCAGGCCGGCGTCAGCGCCCTGGTGGCCCGGGGAGTCCAATTGCAGCAAGCCAAAGAAGCCTACCAGGCCATCGACATCAGCGAGGAAGCATGGTTCAACCCGGCCCTCAACTACGCCTACTTCCTGGTGCTGGCCCTGGCTTTAAACATCTGGCAGCAATGCTGCACCCTGGCGGCGTGCCTGAACGTCATCGGCGAAAGGGGCATGAAAAGCTGGCTGCAGATCAAGGCCTGCGGCATTTCCAAATTTAGATTCTTCGCCAGCAAGTCGATAGCCCAGATATTTATTTTTATGGCCGTCGTCTTGCCCATCTATGTCCTGGCCTTCGGCGTCTTTAAGATGCCCCTTAACTTCAGCTGGGCGGCCCTTCTCTTCTTCACCCTGGCTTTTGCTGTAGCCGTCCACAGCATCGGCACCCTGGCCTCCAGCTTCGCCCATAACGCCGTTAATGCCGCCAGGTTCGGCATGATTATCGCCTTACCTTCCTTTGTGTTGTCGGGCTACACCTGGCCCCTGGAGGCCATGCCGGTTTACCTGCAGAAGATTGCCTGGATACTGCCCCAGACGTGGTTCTTCCAGGGGTTAAACTACTTCGCCTTCAAAAACGCAGGGTGGAATTTGATGACCCATTATATACTAGCCATACTGGCCGTCGCCGCCGTATGCTATGGAGCAGCTGCTATCTTTATCGCGCGGAGTTAGGAGGAAGAGGCTCATGCGGCAGATCCTCAGCATCGCCCACTACGAAATGCTCCACATCTTCAAAGAGAAAATCCTCTTTCTAATGGTCTTCCTCGTCCCCCTCGGCTACGCCGCCCTTTTCGGCGCCGCCTATGTCACCGCCGTCCTTAACAACGTGCCTATAGCCATCGTCGACCTGGATGACTCAAAACTCAGCCGGGAAATAGCCGCCGCCTTCGCCAACAGCCCTCACTTCAAGGTCGTCGACGACATAAAGACTTATCCTGAGCTTCAGGAGGGGATGAAAAACGGCCGGGTGCGGGCCGGCGTGGTCATCCCGGAACACTTTGAGCAGGACATATCCCGGCACACCTTGACCAGGGTACTTGCCATTTACGACGGCTCCAATTTAATCTGGGGGTACAATACCCGCAAGTACATCCGCGAGGTGTTTAACGAGTTCAGCGCTAGCAGCACGGCCTCCTATCTAGCGGGCATGGGCTATACTAAAAACGAGATCCGCGCCATTATGGACACGGTCTCCCTGAACACCGAAGTCTGGTACAACCCCACTTTTAGCTATACCAACTTTTTATATATGGGGTTAATCATGATTATCCTGCACCAGATCGGCCTCCTCAGCGTCAGCCTGACCGTAACACGGGAGAAAGAGCGCCGGACCTGGCTGCAGTACTTAAGCACTCCTGTGCCGGCGTGGAAAATCTTCGCCGGCAAGGCCCTCCCTTATTTCGTCGCCGGCTTTTTCAATTATGCCCTCCTGCTTTGGTTCGCCTCCCGCTTCGTCCACGTAAAGATCGGCGGCTCCCCGACCCTGCTTATCCTGCTCGGCCTGCTCTACGACTTGATCATCACCGCTGCCGGTTTTTTCATTTCCACCCGCGCACCCAACTCCCTGCAGGTTACCAGGTACGTGATGCTTTTGTCCGTCCCCTTCTTTATGATCTCCGGCTTTACCTGGCCCTGGACCCATATACCGGCTTTTATCAATTACCTGGCCCGGCTGCTGCCCTCCACCTGGATGATGCTGGGCTTCCGGCAGGTCGCGCTGAAGGAGCTTGATATAAGCTATGTCCTGCCGCACATCCGGGCCTTAGGCCTGATGGCCCTCCTGGCGGTGCTGGCTGCCGTCACTTTTCCCAAGCGGCTCAACCCGCCCCCGAACGCCGGGACGGCGATAAACAGCGGCCCCTCGTATCCCTCCCGCTGGAAATAAACCCGGAACCCTGGCTGGACCGGAAAAAATGGGGTAAAATTTATTTTGTAAACCTAACAGGCAAGGCGTGAGCAAGGGATGGAAAGGAGAGCAAAAGGCAGCCGGGAACGCATCCTGGCTGCCGCCGAAGAAGTCTTTGCCGCCAAAGGCATAGATGGCGCGCGGGTAGATGAAATCGCCGCCCTGGCGCGGGTAAATAAACGCATGCTCTATCACTACTTCAACAGCAAAGAAGAACTTTATACTTACGTCCTCAAGGTGAATTTCGAAAAAAGCCTCGCCGCCGGGAAAAAGGCCTTCCGCAAGAAGGGGGACTTGAAGCATCAGGTCGCGGCGGCCATCCGCAATTACTTTTATTTCCTGGCCGCCAACCCCAACTACCCTCGTCTCATGGCCTGGGAGGCCCTTCAGGGAGGTAAGTACGCCCGTAAAGTTTTACCGGAGGTGTGGGAACAGGGGCTGCCCACCCTCAGGGCCATCCTCGCCGAAGGCATTTCCCGGGGCGTCTTCCGCCCCGACCTGGACCTCAAACAGGTGCTGGCCAGCATCACCACCCTCTGCTCCGGCTATTTCACCAACAGGGACATCCTGGCCATCCTCTGGGAAGAGGACCCCTTATGCCCCGGCAATATGGAAAAGAGGCTCAAGCATATCACCGATCTGATATTAAGCCACATCGTTGCATGAGCCGCTCTAAAGGCTTCTTCGCATCTCCGCTGGCGTGATATAATATTTTAGTAATGGCTAAAAGAAATGGTCAGAAAAAGCGGACGGTTCCGCTTCCAGCTAATTTTTTCCCAAGAAGGGTGATGCAAATGGGATTGGATGCAGATAAAATAAACGCCAGTGAGAAAATGGTTAAAAGACTTGTTCTGAAAACTTTACTCGCCAAGGTAGAAGAAATAAACCGTACTGTTGAAGAACTTAAAAAAAGCCTTGGCTACTTTGAAAGGAAATATGGGATGAGTACCGAAGCATTTTATCAGGCCTTTGTTCAAGGTAGTCTGGATGATAATATGGATTTTTTTGAGTGGAAAGCAACAAAAGATATGCTAGATGAACTAAAAATAGAAAAAGAAGCCTTGCTCGGGGTATTAAAATGATCCAGGAATACTTCGACTTCCTAAAGAAAATCGCCAGGAATTCCGGCTTATTAAGGAAGTGATTGCTCTTAATAGAGGTTTCATCAGGTTTATCAGGCCACATCAATAGGCACGAAGAGGATCAAATTAAACCCTCTATAGAACCAACGTTAACTGAAATTTTAAAGATAATAGAGAATAACTTCTAGCTTCCCTTTGACCATGGACACAAAACTGGATGTCTTGAAAAGCCGGATTAAAATGGTCCGTCAAACCCTCACCAGATCTTCACGCCAATATTAAAAGCCCGGTTCCAGGGGAAAGAAATCTCCAGGGAGTCAATTTTAAAATCACGCAAGTGGGCCCGGGCGAACCGGTCCATACCCTCCCTGATGGCGGTGAAAATACGATCCGCATAAGCTCCCAGGTTATTTTTATCCACCCCGTAGGGCCGGATAATCTCCCGGTCAACCTGGCCGCGCACATTGGCCTGATAGCCCCAGTCATCGAGGAGGCGCACGGCCAGGATGGCCTGCTGGTCCTCCGGCTGCATCTGGCGGGCCAGCAGCCCCTGGCAGAGAGCGTAGCCGATGGAATTGCCGGCCGTGTTCATGCCCGCATAGGCCTGAAGACGCGGCAGCAAGCCGGCCTGCTCCAAGGCCGCCAGCAAGGAATTGTCGCCGCCGTTGGCGAAGGCAATATCGGCCAGGGCCACCGGCCGTCCCCCGGCGATGTACGCCGCGATTTTGTCCGCATAAGCTGCCGCCGCCGGCCTCAAGGCGGCGCTGTTAGCTGGCGAAGCAGCTTCCCTGGTAACGCCGTCCGGCGGCGTGTTGAGCATTAACACCAGGTCGGCCGAGCGGGAGTCGGTCACAATCCGGCCACCGGCCGCGGCAATGTGGGCGGCTGCGTTTTCGCCGACGGTGGTGTCCTCATAAAGCGCTACGGTGGCCGCCCCCGGCCCCGGGGCGTACTCCAGATAAACCCCGGGCTTTTCTCCAGCCAGTAGGTTGGCCAGGCGCGTCAGCAGGACGAGGCCCCCTTCATCAACGCCGGGAAAAGAAATAAATTTGTCCGCCGTCAGGCCCTCCGCCTGCTGCAACAGGTAACGGTATTCCCAGTGGGACTGGCTGGGGGCGGAAGTATCATCCCGCCCCAGGACCAGGTAGTCGATTATCCCCTCCCGCGTCAATTCCAGCAGGCGGGAGGTTACCTCCAGGTTTTTCGCCCGCCGTTCCAGCCAGTCCCGGAGGTACTCCCGTGGTATGAAGGACTTTAAACCGGCCAGCTCCGTTGCTTCCCAAGGTTCTAAACCGCCGTTTTCCTTTTTATCCTCCAGAGCAGTCAACCTGTAAATAGCCGCACCGTAGGTACCGTAGTAAGCAGGTTCCTCCACCGCCGTATTTACAGCCGGGGTGCGCATAAGGGTGGTAAAGGCTAGAACCTTCAAGCGAGGGTTGAGGGCCTTTAGCTTTTTGAAGTTTTCCACCCGGATCAGAAGCTCTTCCCGGGAAAGCTCGTGGTTCCGGGAGGAGATCAGGCTGCCGTAAATCAAAGTGTCGGTAGCCAGCACCATCCCTCTTGTGTCAGTTGCGTTTTTAAAGACCCAATCCCAAAGGGGCTCCACCGGTGCCGGCGTTCTGTGGTCAGGCAACATAAAATCGGGAGGTGTTTCCACATATAGGACGTCCGCCATAGCAGTGATAACATAATCCAGGTTCAACGGCCGCTCATCCAGGGGTATGTACAGGACCTTGTCCTGGGCCCGGGCCAGGCCGCTAAAACTAATTAAACCCCAGACGGAAAACAAGATAACCAGTACCAGGCGTTTTATTAACATAACATTCTCCTTCAGCAATAATCGACATGCCTCAAAGCTATTATACCAGCAATTTTCCCCTTTTGTCTCTTGTGGGCACAAATTTTGTCGCCGGCACAAACTAATCAAGGCCGTAAGCGTAAAATAACCCCCACCTATTATCTAAGGTGGGGGTTATTTTATGCTTACGTAACGCAAAAAGTGGGTAGTATTTGACGCTTACCTTCTACCGGCAACCATCGGTTGGATTCTCCTGAGGAAACTCCGTTCTGTTTTTTATACTTCCGCAGCCAGTACCATAATTGTTTGGGGCTAACATCTTCATGGGAGGCGCACCACTCTTTAACTCTTTGCCTGCTCATCTTATATTCGGCTATCCAGGCTTCCCATAGTGCTTGCCTTCGGCTTTGGTCATAAGAAAAACCCTCCTCAGCGTGTTTTCTGAGAAGGATTATCCCCTAAACTTGGGTATGATGCCAAGGTGGGTTTGGTTTGGCGCTTACGCAGGAATTAACCGCTTATTTCAAGTACCCACCAGAAATACACCGGATTATCTATACCACCAATACCGTCGTGGGTTATCACCAACAGCTGAGAAAGGTTACTAAAACTAAATCGGTCTATATGACGGATGATGCTCTCTGTAAAATCATCTACCTGGCCATCCTCGACATTGCAAGAAAATGGACTATGCCGATAAGAGATTGGGGCAGGTGTCTCTCTCAACTAAAAATCTACTTTGATGATAGACTGACGGCAAGAATGATTATTTAACTGGCATACAAGGGAATATTAACTGAGATAGTTCTTGGGGGCTCTGCCCCCAAACCTCCGAGGTTTATCGCTAGTTCTCCCAGGGATAATTGGTACTGGGACCTTAATGATTTACACTCCCAAGGAAAATGGTTATCTTGAACTTCCCACCCTCCATTATCCACAGCAGAATTCCGGCAGGTAACGGTTTGCTTTTCAGCATTGTCCTATCCTCCTGCTTATTCACCCACATGCAACTCTCCTCAACTGCCAGATGCTGCCCATGGCTTTTCAAAAGCAAGCTTCATGTAAGCGTGCTGTCGGGTCAATTCATTCAAGTTTATCCTTGCCTGGACTACGGCAATTTCTGCTGCCACAACATCTGCCTCTGTAGCCATACCGGTGTCATATTTTACCTTGGCGACCCTTAAATTCTCCTGGGCCATTTTTAAAGTTTCCCGGGCGGCTTGATAGCTTTCCTCCAGGCTTTTTGTGTTATAATATATTTGTTTAGTTACCATTTCCATTAATTCCTGGGCGCTTGCCGCATCCAACTTGGCCTGATCAACCGCTATTTGTCTAGCCTTATATGGCGTATATTCTCCAGAAGAAAATATCATATCTGCCGCCCATTCTTTTAATGTCACTTGCTGCTGGGCTTGCCAGACACTGGGGCTGCTTTCGATAATTCTTGCTACTTCATAATTAAGATCGTCGATTTCCAGAGGTTCATAGGTCGGCTTATCGGTTAAAGTCGGCCTTGCGTTTGTATCCAGGCCGATTTGCTGGTTAAAAGAATTATAAGCCTCTTCCAAATCATGCCGTGCAGCCTGCAAATTGTTTTTTGCCTTTTGCCACTCTCCCTCTGCAGCGACAATAGCTGACTCGGCCACGGTCCCTGCTCGCAAGCCTGCACGTGCGTTCTGTAGGTTTAAAAGGGCCTGCTGTTCCAGTTTCTCCTGTAGTTCAACCTCCTCCTGGGCAGATTGCACATTCCAATAACTTTGGCATGTTTCCAATACCACCGCATCTCGTTTTGCTTCCAGAGATTTTTTGCTCATACGCCAGGTGAGATCGGCTGATAATAGATTGTTCCATTTAACCTCATAAGTCGAATCGTAGCTACTGCCCATTTCTGGCGTAAATGTTACACTCTCGGCCGCATTATCTCTCAAATATTTCGTTCGATCAATTTCCGCTTCGGCTTTCTTTAGTTCTTTATCATTCTGGAGGGCTAGGTCAATCGCTTGCTGAAGGGTCAACGAGGTTTCCCCCGTATTTGTTCCCGTTGCAAACGCTTGGAAGGGAAAAAGATTAAATAAAAGTAAAGCTGGCAGCAAGATATAGATACCCGCGCGCCGCATATATTTCACTCCTAAATCCGGGACCCGGATCTATGTCTGAGATCCGGGTCCCTTTGCTACTACTCTAACGTGAACGTTTTTTCATTGCTTATAGACTCATGTTGACGGTCTGAGTTGTCTCATTGTAATCCACTTGGGCGCCAAAGGCCTGAGCAATCCAACGGAACGGCACCATTACGCGACCGTTGACCACTTCGGTGACAACGTCCATGGTTACGGGAGCACCGTTGATGGAAAGTATGGCGCTGCCAGGAGTGGCCTGCACTACGCGACCATTGCCAATAAATGTAGCGGTCTTGCCGTCCCAGAGAATATTTTCCGGGGAAATTCCCAGGGCGTATGCAACATATCGTACAGGCAGGTAGGTGCGGCCGTTTTTCACGTAGGCGGCGACATCCATGGTGGCTTCCACACCGTTTACTGAGTATGTGGTGCTGCCAATGACAAAGGATGCACTCTGCTTGGTCGCACCGCCGGCAGCAGTTACACATGTAGCGTTGACTACTACAGCAGCTACATCGTCATCTTCAAAGAAGGGGTCGTCACTTTCATAACCTACTTTATCAGTTTCTACCACTGCGTCGCCACCGATTTCAACTTCTATGTCGCCTTCGGGCAAGACGCGATTAACGGCATACTTAATGTCGCTGATTACGATCGTGCTGGCTTCGGTACTTTCGTCGCCAATAGTTATAGTCAAAACATTATCATCAACGTCAATATCTTCGATCTCCAGATCGCCTTCGGTCACCTCAACATCGGGGGTGCCATCGAAGTCGACATCGTCAGGCAGCGTGACCACCAAGTCGTCAGCTTTAATTGCTTCTGCAGCATACTCGGTAATCACAATGTCACCGGCAGCTTGGCCATACTTGCCAATCTCAATATTAGTCTTATCAGCGGATACACTAATAGGAGCAACTACTTTGGCGATGGTAATCTCGCCTTCCAGACCGGCGCTGCCGCCAACTTCTACCACCAGGTCACCGGTCACGCCAGCTTTCAGGGCTACCTGGATGTCTTCAATAGTTAATTCAACAGCATCGTCACCCTCGGAACTTCCGTCCACTGTCAGTTTCAATGTCCGATCGTCAGTTCCTTGGAGCTTGGCGTCTAATCGAACGTCGCCATCTTCTGCTACATTGGTTACGCCATTATCCGGATCAATTTCTTTATCATCAATCTTGACCCACCTGGCGTTGGCGGGTAGGGTCAAAGTAATGGAGCGACCGTTAATAAGGCTACCGGCTACAGTTTCCTTAATGGTGATGTCGCTGACGTCCTGCTCATTATAACCGGCATAAGCGATGACATCAGGATCATCAGCTTCGATGGTCACGTCGTAATCGCCGTAGGTACCGACTATGATCTCGTCAGGGGTGGCAGAATAATCCCCTTTAACATCCACCACTACATCGCCATATTCCGCATCATCCGTCTCAGCTACCTCTATATCTACTGTGAACTCAAAAGCAGATCTTGAAGTTGACTTGCTTGCTTCGCTCTGCAAAGAAATGTGTAACTCATCCTTATCATCCGGATCCACAACAATATTTAAATCGCTCGCGTTTAAGCTGCCCCATAGGACATTCTTATTACTTGGCTTAGACCACTCAAATCCGTCTGGCAAGACTAAGTCTAACGTGTCCTCTTCATTGAGGCTACCTGCCACGTCTTCTTCTACCCGGATGGTGACCGTGCCGCCTTCGTCAGAGAAAGTATCGTCTTCGACGACGCTGACTTCCACAGCGCTGCCGCTGACTTTACCGATGACTACCTTGCCATCGCCGAATTGGCCGCTGATACCATCGATAGTTACTTCAATATCGCCTTTGGGAGCACCGTCGGCTACGTATATATTTTCAAACGGGATGTATATGTTGAGTTCGCCGCTCCCCGACGGAGTATAAGACAGCTTAAAAGAGTTTTCGTCAACCTCAGTTAAATATACGGCATTCGTTACATTCGTTACACCGTCATCTTCAAGATACGCGCTTATGCCCGCTGCAAAGTCAGCGAAATTTTGCACGTCGGTACCTTCTTCATAAACAATATCAAAATCATCAGGTAAAGAAATCAAGGCTTCTGAAGTTTTACCAGGCACGGTAGGATCGACGTTAATGCGTAGGGTGCCTAGATCCCTTACGGCATCGTCTTTTACTGATGGTGCATCTAATGCTTCATAGGTGGTTCCCGCTATCGCTGTCCCGGCGAAGGGCACCATCAGGCCCACCAGCATGGCTAGGGTGAGCAGGATGGAAATCCATTTTTTCCTCGTCTTTAACAACTAGTTTCCCTCCTTGATTTTTTGCCCGTATGTAGGGCGGCAACTTGCTTCTCTGCGGCCAGGGAGGCCTTTTTGCCCGGTATCTCCCTCCTTATCTCTGATTTCGCAATTGTTGCTACGGCTAAGGCTACGACTACTGCTGGGATTAGGCAAATGTGCCATGGGAGGAATATTCTACGCCGCCAGCCGTTTTTCTGCCGGACTGGACGGCTTTTCCTCGCCCAACCAGTTAATTAGACACCGCTGAGCGGCGAAAAGTTCCCGGCCGAGATTAATTTTTTAGGTTCATTACAGAGTTTCGTCGTCTACGTAATAGGTGAAGCTGTCAAGCAAGTTGTAATCGTAATAGTATAAGTATACTCGCATCTCTTCAAGGCTTACGCCGACATCGTCGAAAACGCCGACGACGTCTTCGCAAATATCCAGGACATCATTTTCGATTGTTCTGCTGCTCAGAGCGTCCCAGGCGTCGCCGGCATCGCCCCCCACGGCTTCCAGGTCGATGGTCGCCATGTCGCTGCTCTCAGAATACCCAGCATAAGTTACCTCAATCTTGATATCATCTATATAATACCGGGGTGACATAGGCCCGAATTTTGCCTGGTTGGCCGGGAGTAAGAGAGCCTACTCATACCGCAGGGCCTCGATAGGATTGGCCGTGGCGGCCCGGCGGGCCGGGTAGTAGCCGAAGAAGATTCCCACCAGGGCCGAGAAACCTATGGCCAGCAGGATGGAGGCCGGGGCGATGACTGCCGGCCAGCCGGCTAGAACGGCTACCAGGCGGCTGCCGGTGAACCCGGCCAGCATCCCGATTATGCCGCCGGCCAGGCTCAATACCAGGGCTTCGATGAGAAACTGGCTTAATATTGCCCCGCCGGTGGCTCCTACGGCCATGCGGATGCCGATCTCCCGGGTGCGTTCGGTGACGGATACCAGCATGATGTTCATGATGCCGATGCCCCCTACTAATAGGGATACCGCCGCTACTCCTGCTAATAGCAATGTCATGGTCTTGGTGGTTTCTTCTACGGTTTCCATGATGGCTGTCATGTTCTGGATGTTGAAGTCGTCTTCTTCCTGGTCGCTGAGGCGGTGCCGCTGGCGTAATAGGGCGGTTATTTCTTCTTCGACCGTGGCAAGGCTTCCGGCGTCCCGCGCCTGGACGTTGATGACCTGGACGTTACGGCTGCCGCTGAAGCGCTGCTGGGCTGTTGTTATGGGGATGTAAATCATGTCGTCCTGGTCCTGGCCCCCCATGCCGCCGCCCTGGGCTTTGAGGACGCCGACGACGGTGAACCTTAAATTGTTCAGGGTGATTGTCCGGCCGACGGCGCTGCTGCCGTCGGGGAAGAGGTTGGCTTCTACCGTTGGCCCGAGCACGGCTACTTGTCTGGCTTCTTCGCTGTCTTCTTCGGTGAAAAAGGACCCCACGGCTGTCTCCAGGTTTCTTATCTTCGGGTATGAGGCGCTGGTGCCTTTGACCGTGGTGCTCCAGGTCTGGCTGCCGGCGGCGGCTGTTACCTCCTGGTTGACTTCCGGGGCAACGTTCTGTACCAGAGGCAGCCCGGCTATGGCCTGCGCGTCTTTTAAGGTGAGGCTTTCGATGCCGGCGGCGCCGCGCACCGGCCCGAACCCTGTCCCGGGACGTATCATCAGGATGTTTGACCCCATGCGGGCTATCCTTTCCGTTACCTGGGCTGTTGCTCCCTGGCCGATGCTGACCATGACGATTACTGCGGCGACGCCGATGATGATGCCCAGCATGGTGAGTAGCGAGCGCATTTTGTTGGCCATGAGTCCCCGCCAGGCTACGGCCAGCGCTGCTCTGAAGTTCATGCTTTTTCCTCCCCTGCCGGTTGCGCTGCCAGCTCTTGTTCTGCCTGCCGCGGTTGTTGTATGTCTTCGTCGGCGACGATCTGGCCGTCGCGTACTCGTACCAGCCGCCGGCAGTAGGCTGCGATGTCGGGTTCGTGGGTGACGATGACTACCGTCAGTCCTTTTTCGCGGTGCAGCTCCTGGAAGATGGCCATCACCTCGACGCTGGTGCGGGTGTCCAGGGCGCCGGTGGGTTCGTCGGCTAAGATGATGGCCGGGTCGTTGACCAGGGCGCGGGCGATGGCTACCCGCTGCTGCTGCCCGCCGGACAGCTGGTTGGGCCGGTGGTGTTCCCGGCCTTCTAATCCTACCTGCTGCAGGGCGGCTATGGCCCGGGCCTGCATTTCCCGCCGGGGCACGCCAGCGTAGATCAGGGGCAGAGCGACGTTTTCCCAGGCCGTCAGGTTGCCGATGAGGTTGAAGCTCTGGAAGACAAACCCAATCTGCCGGTTGCGGATGTAAGCCAGCTGGTCGGGGGTGAGCCCGGTGACGTCCTGGCCGTGCAGCAGGTAGCGGCCGCCGGTGGGCTTATCCAGGCAGCCCAGGATGTGCATCAGGGTGGATTTGCCTGACCCGGAGGCGCCCATGATGGCTACCATTTCCCCGGCGTTGACTTCTAATTCGATGCCTCGCAGGGCATGCACCCGGTTCTCGCCGCTGGCGTAGACTCGGGTCACTCCCTGCAGTTGGATTACTGGTGTGGTCACTTCTCCTACCTCCCCGGGGGGCCGCCTGCCGGTGGCCCCATCATGGGCCCGGGGGTCATAGGCGTCCTTGATTGGTTGCTGGAGGACGATCTGGTGGAAGTGCTTGCCGCTGTCCCTTGGGAAGAGCTGATGCCGATGATGACCGCTTCTCCTGCCTGCAGCCCGCTTACTACTTCTACGTTGCTCTCGTCGCTTATGCCGGTAACGACCTGCCGGGGTACCGGCTGGCCGTTTTCTAATACCAGCACTACGCCCCGGCCGGTGGCTTCTCCAGAGCTTGCCTCGGTTTCGCTCATACCTGCATTTGATCTAAAGTTTTTGTTTTCCTGCCCGCCATCCTGGCTGGGAGCACTGCCGGAGCCGCCGGCCGCTGTACCATTAGCCCGGCTGCCGTTTTTACTGCTGGCCTGGTAGCTGCTGGCAAAGGTCAGGGCCGCTTTGGGTATGGTTAATACGTTGTCTTTACTGGCGATAATAAAATCGACGCTGGCCGTCATGCCGGCCTTTAGGGACTGGCTTTTGTCTTTGTCTACGGATATGACTACCTCGTAGAGCTGGACGTTGGAGACGGTCTCGGCCTTCGGGGCGATCCAGGCTACTTTCCCGGTCAATTCTTCTCCGGGCAGGGCGTTGACGGTGAAGGTTACTTCCTGCCCGACCTTTACTTCGTTGATGTCGGCTTCGTTTACCTGGGCCCGTACCTGCAGTTCTTCCGTGATCAGGGTGATGAAGCTGGTGTCTTCGCTGTCCGTGCTGCTGCCGACGCGGTATCCTACTTCGCCGTTGACGGCGCTGATGATGCCGTCCCACGGGGCGCACAGCCGGGCGCTGTCCAGGTCGTCCCGGGCCAGTTCTACCTGCACCCGCGCCGCTTCTACTTCTGCCCGCGCCGCGGCGATTTCTTCCGGCCTGCTGCCGTTTTTCAGGTCTTCCAGGGCGGCTTCGGCTTGGCGTACCGTGGCGGCTGCGGTATCGCGTTCGCTGATGGCGCTGTCTAGCTCAGCTTTTGATAGCGCCCCGGCGTCGTATAGCGCCTGGCTGCGTTCTGCCGCGGCTGCGGCGTTGTTGTATGCTATCCGGGCGGTCTCCAGATTGGCTTCGGCCTGGGCGATCTCTGCGGCCGTGGCGCCGGCTTCCAGCTTCTGCAGGTTGGCCAGGGCGCTGTTGTAGCTTGCCTGTGCCTGGGCCAGCTGCGCTTCCAGTTCGGTGGTGTCCTGGAGGGCCAGCACCTGCCCGGCTTTGACCGCGTCCCCGGGCTTGACGTAAATGGCTTTGATGAGGCCGCTGTTCTTAAAACCCAGGTTTACGCTCTTTACCGGCTCGACGGTGCCGGTGGCGTTGATGGTGCTCTTGATGCTACCTTGAACTGCGGGCATGGTTATGTAGGTGACCTCTGCCCGGCGCCCGTGCTGCCACCACAGAAAGGTACCGCCCAGAAGTATAAATATACAAACCCCCAGCACCAACTTGAGCTTTTTGGGCCGGGGAGGCGTGACTGGGACGGTTGCTGCTGTCATTACAATCTTCCTCTCTTTTTTTGCCGCGTACAACGTATCTAAATTTTTATATGAAATTACACCCAGTAAAAAGGGCTGCCAGACTTACATCTCTCCGGCAGCCTCCTACCGCCGTCTTTCTCGAGCAAAAACACGCCCTGCCCGCCGTGTTCCGTCTATAGCGAGCACATTTACACCCAAATTTTAGGCCGGCATCTTATTTATGCCTGGAGATTAGCCTTAAATCAAGTTCATCCAGGTTATCGCTGGAAAGAAGTTGGAGGCAACGGCGGCATCATTCCGGGAGCGCCGAAAGGACTCATCTTACTTAAATCCAACTGCTCAAAATGGGAAATTATTTGGGCGGCAGCTTCCCCGGATAGCTCACCCCTGGCCACCTGCTCGTTTAGTTTTTGCCTTTTCCTGGCTATCAGCTTATCTTTCACTTGTTCCAGGGTAAAGCCTTTTTCCGCGGCTATGCTTTCGAGGGTCTCCCCGTTTTTCAGTTTATTAAAGAATTCACTGCTGTCAATTCCTAGGACAGCGGCCAGCTCCGCCAGGTTGCTGCCCCCATTTCTCCTGCCAAACCAGGGGTCCATTAATGGCCCAACGTTTAACCAGGTGCCGTTTTCAATCGCCTGCTCGATCCTGTCTGCCTCATCCTGCTTAATAAAACCCTGGGTTACTCCTTCGGCAAGAGTTTCTTTCCATGATTGTGCTATAGCCTCTTTCAACTCCGATGTATCAATGTCCAGATTAGATGCCAGGTTGGCAATAAAGAGCTTGCTAATTTCTTGCTGGTTCCAGCCTGACGAACTGGCGGCCATCGCTGCCCCGGCTCCCAGGGTCATCATCACTACCAGAGTTACGACTGGAGCAATCCATTTCTTACTTTTGATTTTAAACATCACCAATCCCTCCCGTAAATTTTAACTTGCGGATTTTACTTTAATTATATATTCTCCAAGCAATTTTTACCTGAATGCCGGCTGAAAACTCCTTTAAAATTCCCTTAAATCCAATTCTCTCCCAGGAAATTTATAGCAGCATCCGCATGCCTTCCAGGTATAATCGCTCCTTAAAGAAAATCCAATGTCCTGTACCAAACCAGGAAAGTTTAACCAATTTTTAAGCCGTTTTTTAGCTAGATTTCAGTATGATTTCAGATTCCCCTGATATAATGGGCCACGAAATTTGCAGCGTTTCTCAAGACAGCGCTGTAAATTTCACGAAAGATAGATATAGAAGGGAGGTGCACAGATTATGACCAGAAAGCCGGGACTGATCCTTTCCGCCATGCTGTTGGTGCTCGGAATGTCGTTACTTGCCGGTTGCGGCTCCAAGGGGACTGCCGTCCAGGGAACAGATAAACAACAGGGAAATCCGCCCGCCAGTACGACACAAAACACCGGCCAGAAAGCAGATGGAAGCCCGGCCACTACCGGTCCTTCCCAGCCGTTACCCCCTGATAAAAATTTGGCCCCTAGGACCAACGGTGAAAGCCGCCTGCAGAATATTGCCCTGGCATTAGACATGACGGTGGATGAAGTCCGCAGCTATATGCAGGCGGGCAAATCCCTGACCAGCCTCGTCCAGGAAAAAGGGTTTGACCAAGACCAGGTCGTCCAAAAGCTTCTGGAACTGGAAAAAGCCCGCCTGGAAGAGGATGTCCAGGGAGGGAGGATAAGCCAGGAGCAGGCCGACCAGATGCTGGCAGATATGAAAGCAAGAGGTCTGGCAGCATGGGAATGGGTGAGGCCGCAAGGGCCGGCGCCCCAGAAAGGACAACAATCACAGCCTGACGCCTCCAAATTACCTTAAGCAACAAACCATTAGGGCCTCGCACGGGAATACTCCGCCGAGGCCCTTATATTTTGCTTATTATATTCTGCTTAATTGTGCTCAATTGAACTGTTGATTAATTAGGCGTTCTTGCACCGGTATCATGCATTAATTATTCAGATAGCCTGCTAGTTCCCCCATCCATCAATCAGCGAGGCCAGCCAATCTCCCTGGCTCTGCAAAGTCGCCAAAGCTTCCTCCATGGCCGCAAATTGCTCTCGGAGCTGCTCCTCCTTTAAGGTAAGCCGTTCTTCCATACGCTCGATCTGGTCGTCAAGGTCGTCCATGATTTTCTGTAGGGACTGCTCCCTGAAGGGAATTAGGCCGTCCCCGGAGCGTACGAGGGAAGTAATATATTCAGCCAGCCTGTCAACCAGCCCGGTACCGCCATCATTGGTAAAGACGGCCATAACTGCCGCCGGATCATCCTCCAAAGCAGCCGCAAGCGTTTCCGTATCCACGGTTATTTTGCCGCTGCTGTCGAATGTCAAAGTGCCACTGCCTGCTACAGCCCCGGTAGAAAGGCCGATACTCCAGGGCGTCTGATAGGATCCCGTTAAACCGGTAATTCTATCAGTCATCAATTGACGTAAATAACTCTGTATCCTTGCCAGCGTAGTATCACCCTGCAGATCGCCTTCATCCCCTAATGCGGTGCTGATAAAATCCATCACTGTATTGTATTGCTCCACAACAGCATTAACAGCGTCGATGGTAGTCTGGATGTCTTGACTTATTTCCAATCTCAGTGTTTCCGCCGGTTCAATGGCGCCATTGCCGTTGGTGTCTGTTACACCCAGGAGATTGAGAGTAACCCCCTGAATGACGTCGGTAACGGTATTGGTGGTTCGGGTTATAGTGAGACCGTCAACGGTAAATACGGCGTCCTGAGCCTCCTGGACAACGGCATCTGGTATAATCGTCCCACTGGTATCGGAAACCAGTTGCAGTCCCTGGAGAACGTTGTCAGGATCTTCAAAAGATATCTCGCCCTCTTCTCCGCTTGTCTTAGAAGTAAGTACAAGACGGTGGTCTATGATACTTGCCGAAACAACATCCCCAGCTCCCGAATCGGTTTGCCCGTCCTCCGGAATGGCATTTATAAGATCCATGATATCTGAAAGACTGTCCGTAGCGTTTACCGTTATGCTCCTGGTTTCACCGTTTACTGTTATGCTGAAAGTACCTTCTAGACCTAAGGCAGCCCCATCATCCGCCGCTACTTGACTGACGCTGGCCATTCTATGCGCCTGGGCCAGCTGGATGATGCCTATCCGGTAAGTCCCGCTTGCCGTGCCGCTTTTCGCATTAGCCGTCAATGCATTGCTGTCACTTGAATTTACTGTCATGCTGGTAAACGTAGAAGATAGTTTTAAATCAGTAAGCTTGCTCAACAGGGTACTTAAACGGGTGTACAAATCATTCCAGGCATTTTTCTTTTCGCTATATTGTTCCTTACGTTCCTCAAGACTTGTCAGACGGGTATTTTCAATTTCCATTAACTGCTCGATTATAGAATCTGTATCCAGCCCTGATACCAGGCCGGAAATATAAATGCTCCCCGCCATTTATAAAACCTCCCCTATGGAAATTTGTTCTCCCACCGCCAGCGCCGGCGACCCTCACCCCTGCAGCAGTTCGGGCCATATTCTTATGCGTAAATCTGGTATCCGGCACGTCTCCCGGGGCAATTTCATATCAACTCAACAAGGAGTCCACCATGTATTTCATCTGGCTGGTCACCTTCAGCACATTCTCCGGCAGGATACGGCTGATAATATTGCCCTCGTTGGCGTTGATCGCCAGTATAATTAAGGTATACTGGCGGTCTTCTTCGATCGCAAAACCGTCTTTTTGTTCAGTGTTTTAAGTAATCCAGCAATTTCTAAAGCGTTACTTCCATCCCCAGAACCACTGCCGTCGGTTGCTGCTGCTACTTTGGTAACATCAGCTTGAATGTTAGAATTTACCTTTATAATATTTACGGCCGTAATTTCCGTTCCATCCTCAGCAGAATGCATCCCGCAGTCGGCGTATTTCTTGGCTGTACCTAAAAATAATTCCTTCTTCCTTCTTGTTACCAAATTATAGCAACTGAAGCTGAAATTATCCTGAAAAACATCTTAATACTAGCTAAAAATTACTATTGTTTTCTTGATTTCTTTGGAATATATTAGGAGGACCCATCGCGCCCCCCAACTTTCCTAAATAAAAGACCCATCGCCGCTTATTTGTTCACCAAAAATTGTTAACTGAGGCGAGTCTTGTAGTTTCACTTCTAGGTTAACGCAAATATTATATTAGCCTGGGATTTTACTATGTTTTGCCAACTCTTTCGGATGGTCTAGCCTCTATGAAGTTCTAGTTCATCGGGCCGTGGCTTTGCCTCCGGCTTCCTTCAGACTCCACCTCACGGTGGACACCCTTGCCTTTGGCTGGCAGGCTGGTGCTGCCTCGCCTGCATTGGACTTTCACCACCAAGTTAACGCCCATGTCGGGCGCACGCAAAAAAAGATCGCATTGTAAATGCGATCTTTGTAAGATAAGCGTCAAACCCTACCCACCTGGCACCAAAACAAGATTTATAGGATAATCTCCCTCGAGAACACCAACGGAGGGAAGATTTTTATGACCAAAGCCGAACTGCAAGAACTATGGGCAACCCGGATAGCCGAATACCAGGCCAGCGGGCAAAGTATTAAAGAATGGTTGGCCTCCCATGAAGGCATTAACCCCCGGCAGTTATGGTACTGGCTACGGAAGTATAAAAACCAGAACGGAGTTTCCTCGGGGAAATCAAATCGGTGGCTGCCAGTAGAAGTAAGCGAGCAGGCATCTATAGAGCAAGGCAATACCTAGCTTGTTAAAGTGGGGCAGGCCGGCATCGAAGTAAGACCTGGCTTTGATCCGGCTTTGCTCGCCCAGGTGATCCGGGTCCTGGTATCGTTATGCTGAACGAATTTGGCATCGACCGGGTTTTCTCGCCTGCGGCGCCACCGATTTGCGCAAGTCCATTGACGGGCAGGCGGTACTGTTCAAGTAAGGGTTCGAGCTGGATCCCCTCCACCCCTTATTGATGAAGATGATAAAGAAGGCTTGATCTATCTTCTTAGACTTCATCATATAAAATGAAAAACTAAGAAAGCAGGAGCTTTAACAAGCTAGAAGCAAATTATTGAGATAGGTGGGGATAATTTTACGTTTGCTTTCATTCCAGAGTTTCATCGTCTACGTAGTAGGTGAAGTAATCAAGCCTATTATCATCATAGTCATATAAGTATGTCCGCACCTCTTCCAGGCTGATGCCGGCGTCGTCAAAGATATCGACCACTTCCTCGCAAATATCCGTGACATCGTCTTCAATTGTGCTGCTGTTTAAATCATCCCAGGCGTCGGCTGCGTCGCTGTCCTCGGCTTCCAGGTAGACGGTCGCCTTTTCGCTGCTCTCGGAATAGCTGGCATAGGATACCGTAAACTCGATGTCGCCCACGTAATAGGCCTGCCCTTCCAGCTCGTCAATAGCCTCGTCGGCATCGCCGCTTTCCCGGTAATCTTCGTCCTCGTAATCGATTTCCAGGTCGTCGTCGCCGTCTTTATAGAATTCCACCAGGGTGTCGTCATCGACGCTGTTGAGGATTTCGCCGTACACTTCCGTATCCTCCGACAGCTCGTCCTGGATGTCCTCCACCAGCTCTTCCAGCCAGTCCTCGATATCGTCGTCGCTCAGGTCGGCCCACTCGTCTTCATATTCATCCAGGTCCACCCATACTTCCACCTCGACGCTATCTTCGTCGCCGTCAAGCTCGAGGTCGTCGAGATCGACATCGCCTATCGAGTCGTAATCGTCCAGGAGTTCGTCTTCCAGGTCGCCCAGATCGCTACTTTCCTCTTCTATGGCCGCCAGCTCCCGCTGTAATTGCGCCACTTGCTGCTTTAAGCTCTGGAGCTCCTGGTCTTTCTGGGTCAGCTGCAGCCTGAGGTTGATGACTTCCGGCGACGTCTTGCTGTTGATAACTACAGTGCTAGTATCACCCTGCCAGTCAACATTGCAGTTCAGGGCTTCGGCCACCACCCGCAGGGGCAAAAAGGTGATGCCGTTAAAAATGAAGGGCTCCTGGTCGGGTGAAAAAGTGATGATGGACCCGTTGACATTGATCTGGACATTGTTGTAGTCGACGGTGAGGGCTTTCTTGCCTACGCTCGCCTCAGCCGTTCCCGCCGCCGTCATCAGCGCCAAGACGAGAAATGTCGTCAGCAGTCCTTTTTTTAACAACTGCCATCCCTCCAATTTTTTAGTCGCAATGTTGTTTTCTGTATCTAAGCCCATTATTCCTTCTACCCGAGGAAAATCTTGGCTTAAAATTGGCTTAAAATAAGCTGAAAAAATACATCATTTGCCAGGTTGCGGCCGGGGTATAGCTATTATATACTTATTAATACACAACGGGAACTTTTTGTCCTTCAAATTTATCTAATAAGTGTCCGGGAATCCGGACCTCCAGGGGTGTTCTTCTTGAACCTTGGGAGTAAAAAGGCGCCGGGCAAAAAACCGGTGCTGTTTCCTTTGAAGAACTGGTCCTGACCTATCAAGATAGAGTATATAATTTGAGCTACCAGCTGACGGGCAACCATACCGACGCCCAGGACCTGGCCCAGGAGGTTTTTGTCCGGGCCTACATGGGGCTGGATAAGTTCCGGTACGAGGCCGACCCGGGCACCTGGCTGCACCGCATCACCGTAAATTTATTTTTAAACCTGCGCCGGAAAATAGCCCGCCACCCGGCGGTTTCCCTGGACGCCCCCCTGGATACGGGTGAGGGCGAGGTCACCAGGGAAGTGGCCGCTGCCGGGGGCGACCCCCAGGAACTGGTAGAGGACATGGAGCTGAGGGGCTTTGTCCGCAGCGCCTTAAGGCAGCTGCCGGCGGAGTACCAGGCGGTGCTGGTGCTGCGGGAACTGCAGGGTTACAGTTATGAGGAAATTGCGTCCCTGCTGGGCTGCCCGCCGGGGACGGTGAAATCGCGCCTCAACCGGGCGCGGCAGGCTATGAGAGAGAAAGTAACGCAGATGGCAGAGGAGAAGCCGCCTGAGCACAGGCAGCCTTGAGGTGAGAGGTTATGCAGTGCCGTGAAGCGCGGGAGTTTTTCTCGCCCTACCTGGACGGGGAACTCGCCACAGAAGAAATGGAAGTTTTACAGCAGCACCTGGAAGGCTGCCCGGCCTGCCGGGAGGAACTGGCCCGCTGGCGAAAGCTTTCCCTGGCGCTGCAGGGGTTGAAGGCGCCGGTGGCGGCGCCGCCGGGGTTTGCTACGGCGGCCAACGCCAGGCTGGCGGAACGGCAAAGGGTCCGGCCCTGGCGAGGTATCCGGCGCTGGGCGGCTGCCGCTGCAGCCGTGGCTGTACTGGCCGCCGGCTCTATCGGCTACGCCGCCCGGGGAATATGGCAGCACTTGCCTGCACCTGTAGCCAGTGTGCAGCACAGCGATGGCCGGCAGGTAGCTGTTGACAACCCCGTTCCGAACGCGGAGCCGCCGGCGTCAAATCTGCCGCCGGACAGCGGGCAAAGCCAGCCGGTAAAGCCGGACGGCCAGCAGCCGGGCAGTGGCAACGCGGCAGGCAGAAAGCCCTTGCCGGAGACTTCACCTGGAAATGAGAGCGAGCGGCACGCAACGACACCGGACAGCGGTAAGCCGGGCCAGCAACCCACACGGCTGGCTGACAGCGAGCCATATACCGCCCGGACCTTTTTAAGCGCCGAGCGCCAGGCGACCAGTACAATGATAAAAATCACCGTAGCTGATATAACAGGGGCCAAAGGAAAGGCTTTAAGTTTAGCCAGCAGCAGCGGCGCCGCAATTCAGGTCATCGCTGACCAGGATAACGGCCAGGTGAAGCGGGTAATCTACAAGTTCACCGTGGCAGAAAGCCAGGCCGCTGCCCTCCTGGCTGGATTGAGCCAGTTGGGCCAGGTAATCTCCAAAAATACCACCACCCAGGACCTGACGCAGCAGTTCAGCGCCACCCTGAAGCAGTACCAGGCCAAGGTGGCCCAGGTTAATGCCGCTGCCGACCCGGAGGAGAGGGCAAAGCTCACTAAGGAAGCTAAAGCCCTGGAACAACAGCTCAGTACCTGGGAAGAGGAAACAAAACAGCGCACCATCATATTATGGCTGGAGACGAAATAAGGGACCGCAAGGTCCCTTATTTCTACCGGCCTGCGCCGCCGGGGTGCATATCCATGTGAACGGCTGGAGCGGAGGGGCCAGTATCTATACCGCCAGCGGCCTTCTTGCCAACTATAAAGTAGAGTAAAGGAATGACAACAAGGGTTAAGAGCGTCGCTACCAGGGTGCCAAAAATAAGGGATATCGCCAGCCCCTGGAATATAGGATCGAACAAGATAACAAAACTCCCGACCATGACAGCAGCAGCTGTTAACAGTATAGGTTTAGCCCGGACGATGCCGGCTTCAATTACGGCTTCTTGTAAGGGTATGCCTTCCTCAACCCGCTGTTTGGCGAACTCAACTAGCAATATCGAATTGCGGACGATTATACCGGCTAGGGCAATAAAACCGATCATGGAAGTTGCTGTAAAGAAGGCTTGCATCAGCATATGCCCGGGTATGATACCTATTAAAGTTAAAGGTATGGGCGACATAATCACCAGCGGGACGACAAAGGACTGGAACCAGCCAACAATCAACAAATACATCACAATTATGCCGACCATAAAGGCCAGGCCTAAATCGCGGAATACCTCGTAAGTAATCTGCCATTCCCCGTCCCACTTCAGGCTCACTCCTTTCTCGTCTTCCGGTTGACGGGTAAGGTATATTTTTACAGGTTGGCCGTTGCTAGAAGTAAGGGATTTTATTTGATCGCGAACCGCCAGCATGGCATATACGGGGCTCTCCTCTTTTCCCGCTACATCGGCTACCACATAAATGACCCGCTGCAAATTCTTATGGTCGATGGTTTTATCGGCCAGGCCCTTTTCTAACTCGACCAGTTCGGCTAAGGATACAAGCTGGCCGCCGGGAGCCTGTACCTTATAAGACAGCAGGTTCGCCATATCAGAGCGCTCGGCCCTGGGAGCCCGGACTATTACTTTTGCCCCTTCCAGGCTGCCTGACTGGTCCATGGTGCCGGCCTCATAGCCGCTCAAAAGTAGGCGTATGGTACGGACAATTTGATCTTCAGTCACGCCGCTTGCCCGCGCTTTATCCTTAATGTTAAAACGGTACTCAGTCTGGTCATCATTAACAAACCAGTCAACGTCCACTACCCCGGGGGTATTCTTAAGGATTTCCATTACTTTACTTGCCACCGCGACCTGGTCACGGCTGTTTTCACCATAAATCTCAGCCACCAGCGTCGATAGCACCGGCGGTCCGGGGGGTACTTCCGCTACTTTTACATTGGCCCCGTATTGCGCCGCAATCTTTTGGACCGCCGGGCGGATTTCTTTGGCGATATCATGGCTTTGTTTACGGCGCATGTGTTTGGGTAATAAGTTTACCTGGATATCGGCGTAATTGCTCCCTTCCCGCAGGTAATAGTGCCGCACCAGGCCGTTAAAATTAAAAGGAGCGGGAATACCAACGTATAATTGATAATTGGTTACCTCTTTGACAGTTTTGAGATAGTCACCGATAGCCAGGGCTACCTTGCTGGTTTGCTCCAGGGTTGTACCCTCGGGCATGTCAACTACAATTTCAAATTCGCTTTTGTTATCAAAGGGTAACATTTTAAAAGTAACCATCTTGCTTCCAATCAAGCCAAAGCATAGCAACAGCAAGAAAACTACCCCGCCCAAAAAGAAATTTCTTTTCCAGGTGTTCTCCAGGAGGGTATTCATCATCACTGAATACCTGCTGGCAAGAAGTGAAGTGGCAACCGCCGGTTGGCCGCAACTCTCGCTATGTTGCCGGCGTAAGAGACGGAACGCCGCCCAGGGAGTTACGATAAAAGCTACCAGTAAAGAAAAAAACATGGCTACGGAAGCGTTAATTGGAATCGGGCTCATATAGGGACCCATCAAACCGCTGACAAAGGCCATAGGTAAAAGGACGGCAATTACCGTAAAGGTTGCCAGGATGGTCGGGTTACCGACTTCATCGACAGCTGAAACTGCCGTTTCTATATCGCTGCATTTTTTCATGGTGAACCAGCGGTGAATATTTTCGATCACGACAATAGCGTCATCAACTAAAATGCCGATGGCAAAGATTAAAGCGAAAAGGGTAACCCGGTTTAAGGTGTAGCCAAACATCCGGCTTAAAAATAAAGCAATAGCCAGGGTAACCGGGACAGCCACGGCAACTATTATTCCCGCCCGTATTCCCAGGGTTATACTGATAAGTATAGTGACTGAAAGGGTAGCTATTAGCAGGTGCTTGATTAATTCGTTAGATTTTTCGGCTGCCGTTTCACCATAATTCCTGGTAACTGTGACCTCTACTCCTGCGGGAATGACCTCTCCTTGCAACTTGTGAACCTTGTCAATAACTTCTTCGGCAACTTTAACCGCGTTGGTGCCTTTCTTTTTGCTTATCGAAATGGTTACCGCCGGGTATACTCCTTTTTCCTCCGCCTGGGACCCCGTGCCAAAAAATACATAACTATCGACTTCCTGGGGGCCTGCCTTAATGGTGGCCACATCCCTTAAATAAACCGGTTTTCCATCTGCCATTGTAATTAAAAGGTTGGCTATCTCTTCTTCATTGCGGAAAAAATGACCTGTTTTAACCTGGATTTCATTGTTATTACCATTAAAACTGCCGCTGCCTAAAGAAACATTCGCCTGCTGCAACGCCCTCGATACTGCCAGCGGGGAGAGACCGTAGGCGGCCAGCCTGCTGGCATCCAGGTATACATTGACCTGCTCGGAGCGGCCGCCGTAAATTTTGGTGTCGGCCACATTTTCAATTTTCTTTAATTCATCCTCCAAGACCAGGGCAATTTTCCTTAACTGGTAATCATTGAACTCTTTGCTCCATAGAGTAAAGGTTACAATTGGGACATCGTCGATGGATTTTAGTTTAATTAGAGGTTGCGTAACCCCCGGTGGCAGGCGATCTAAATTGGCAAATATCTTGTTGTATAATTTAACCAGGCTGGCTTCCGGGTCGGACCCCACCTTAAAGCGAACCGTCACCAGGGCCATTTCTGCCCGCGACGTTGAATATACATATTCCACGCCCTCGATTTCCCACATGAGCTTTTCCAGGGGTTTAGTAACTTTTGTTTCTACTTCCTCTACTCGTGAGCCGGGGGCGGCTACCATAATGTCTACCATCGGCACTTTTATCTGGGGTTCTTCTTCCCGGGGAGTAACTAAAACGGCCATCGTGCCCATTAAAAGGGCAGCAATAATTAGCAGGGGTGTTAACCTGGAATTAATGAACTTCCGGGCTATCTGGCCGGCCAGGCTATATTGTTTCATTAGTGATAATCCACCTCCACCTGCATGCCATCTGCCAGGCTTTCCGCTCCTTTAATGACAACACTCTCCCCGGGGTTTACCCCGGATAAAATTTCGATGCCGTCTTTTAATTTTTTACCCGGTTCTACGTAACGCAGGTGGGCCGTCCCTTCAGCATCGACAATATATACCCCGGAAAAATCATACTTTTTGATGATGGCCTCTTCGGGTAGCACAATACCCTTTTTGAGCCCGGCAGGCAGATATACCCTGGCAAACATCCCCGGTTTGGCGCCGTTTTTTTCCGGCAAGTCGATTTTAATCTTAAATGTCCTGGACACAGGATCAACGGCGGGGTTTATTTCCGCAACCCTGCCAGTAATCTCTTGCCCCAGGGTATCTACTTTAATTTTTAAAGGATCGCCGAGATGAATATCCTGCAGGTATTTTTCATTCACGGCCGCTTCCACCCTCCAGGGCGGCCTATCAACAATCAAGAGGGGCTGTCCCGGCCCCACCAGGTCGCCTTCTTCGGCCAGTTTTTGGACAACATAACCGTCAAAAGGAGCGTTTATAGCGGCATAGCTTAATTGAATGGCCATTGCCTCGACACTTGCCTGGGCCTCTTTTACTTTGGCCATAGCCTGTTCCCGCTGGGCCAGCAGGGCCTGTTCCTGGGCTTCTAAGCGCTCCATTTGCGCCTTCGTTGCCTTGAAACGCTCAGTAGCGTTATCAAAATCTTGAGTAGTGGCTGCGCCCACCTGGAAAAGCTTTTTTGTTCGTTCATAAGTGCTTTGGGCGTTAGCCAGGCTGGCCTCCGCAGCTTTCTTAGCCGCGGCTACGTCTTCTAAAGCGGCTTCTGCTGCGTTTACAGCCTTTAAAGCTTGTTCCAGGCCGGCCCTGGCCTGGTCGCTGTGGGCTACAATCTCGCGCTGGTCCAGTCTCACCAGTAACTGGCCCCTATGGAAGCTATCTCCTTCGCGGACATAAATCTTTTCTACATGAGCCATTATTTTAGATGCCAGTTTAACCCTTTCCTGGGGAATTACAGTAGCGGTAACATAGGAAGCTTCTGTAATGGTCTGTTCTTTTACCTTGATTGCTGTTACTTTAATTTTTTCCTGGCCTGCCTCATCTTTTTTTATATCAGCATGGTCTTTTTTCCAGACAGCGGCGACCGCTACCAGGATAGCCACAACTGCGATAATAACCAGGAACTTTGTCTTCCCCCTCATAAAATGTCCTCACCTTTTCCCCTTAATTAAATTTGATTTTATTATGCTGATGCAATAGTTCGCTGTTAATGGCTTTTTGCGAAATATAAAGGATTAATAATGTAGCTTACATATTGCAAGCTACATCATCGTAAACAATTGGTTCTGCCGGTTTATTTATCAAACTGCTTTATATCCTTACCGGTAAGCCATTTGAATGCCGCCACACTGGCGTAATGGGCTGCCTTTAAAGAATTTAGAGCTGTCGTTGCTTCAACAGCCTGTGCCTCTAACTTGAGGAGTTGCTCCCGGGTAATTACCCCTACTTCATACTGCACCTTCCCGGTGCGGACATTTTCCTCAGCAGCGGCAACTCCTTTCTGGGCTGCAACAATTTGCTCTTCCAGGTTTAATATGTCGCGGTACGCTTTCCTTACCTGCTCGCGTACGGCATCCTCGGCACTGAGCCGGGCAAAATTGACTGAGTAGACATCATGTTTTTCCACGTCGTAATCTTTAACAGCAGTACCGTTAGGTCCATAGGTAAAGGGGTAATCCAGGTCCCAGTTTTCAATGTCGGTTTTCCGCCGCAACAGCCAGACGTCATAATTTGTATCTACCGCCCTCTCTGCTTCCACCTCTACATCCTGGATATCCATTTTTCTATAATCGGGAACAATAACCTCGTAACGTTTACTTAATTCAACGCCCATGAGCCTGTTTAAGGCTTCATAGGCTTTTTCCAGGTTCTGCCGGGCAACTTCCAAACTCTTTTGTGCATTTTCTGCCTGGGCCTCTATACCGCTTAAATTCGCTTGAGTCGCCATGCCTACGGCTACCATAGCCTGCATATTTTTTAGCGATACTGTGTCCCTGCTGGCAATAATCTCTGCTCTTTTTAAATTTTCCTGGGCGGTAACAACATCCATATATTTACTTATAATATCAAGGGCCAGTTTGCGCCTTGCCTCTTCCAGTTCCCTTTTTTTAATGCGCCAGTTGATATCTACGTTTAACAAGCTGGTCCACATGCTTTGAGCTTCCGCAGTGACTGCTCCCACTCCGGGAGCAGGAGCATAATTTACATCATCGGCCACATCTTTTCGCTGTTCCCATAACCGCTCCACCTGTTCTTGAATCGACTTTAAATCGTTACTATTTTTTAGCGCGGTATCTATAGCCTCATCTACAGTCAGGGTTTCCTGGCCATAGGCGCTACCAGATGGTACGAGTAAGCTCATTATAAGCAGAATAATAAAGACTGGCAGCCATTTTTTCCCGGGTTGGTACATTATGTTATCCCTCATGTTATCCCTCCACAATATACAGGAGACGGGACCGTTAAAAGCGGCCCCGTCCCAGCACCATATGCAACGCTACAGGGTCATGGTTACCGTCCGGGTGGCTTCGTCCCAGTCAACCTGGGCACCGAAGGCCTGGGCAACCCAGCGGAAGGGCACCATGATCCGGCCGTTGACCACCTCGGTAGGTACGTCCATGGTAATGGGGGCACCATTGATGGACATGATCATGCTGCCAGGAATTACCTGGACAACCCGGCCGTTGCCGATAAAGGTTGCTGTCCTACCGTCCCAGAGGATATTCTCGGGAGTAATCCCCAGGGCGTAGGCGGCATAGCGCATGGGCAAGTAGGTCCGGCCGTTCTTCGTATAAGCAACTACGTCCATGGTGCTCTGCACGTCATTGACAGTGTAAGTGTTGCTACCAATTACGAAGCTAGCTGTCTTCTTACCAGTTTCACCGGGCACCGGATTGACAACCTTGGCGATGAGCGCCTTGGCTGCTGTGGAGGTCTTCGGGAAGATCTTGTAGTCGCTTCCTACTACGAAGGCCTCTTTTCCGGCCACCTCAAGGGTTGTACCATCATACTCATATTCCTTCTGCACTTCTGTCTTATCGTTCACTTCGGCCACAGCAGGACCCTGGACCTTGGCGATGACATCACCGTCGGGAACACTCCGGTCGGCAACAATTTTGATGCCGCTGATTTTGATAGTGCTGGCTACTGAACTCTTAGTATCAACCGGGATTACCAGCTGGTTATCATCGGTATTGCTGGCGCCGACGGTGCGAATATCTCCGGACAGGAATTTAATGTTACCTTCAACAACCTCTACTTTCGGCGCAGCAACAAACTTTACTCCTTCCGGCAGGTCGATGATTAAATCCTTATCATCGTCAATAGCACCGGCGTATTTTTCTTTCACAAGCAAATCCCCGACTTCCGTTACTTCACCGGCTTTAACCTCGGTGGTTGCGGAAGCTTCCATAGTTACGGGGGACTCAACTTTGGCCACCACCACACTGCCACTGACCCCAGCCGTACCGCTGGCCTCAATCACCAGGTCTCCGCTCGAACCGGGCTCCAGAGCAACTTCCATGTCCTCAAGCACCAGTTCAGCGCCTTCGCTCGTCGATTTACCCCTGACTATCCACTTGGCATCGCGCCCGTCGGTGCCGGGGAAGCCGGCAAACTCCAGGCTCACGCCCTTATCGCTGTCCTCATCGATCTTGTGCCACTTGGCGTTGGCGGGCAGAGTCAGGATAATGGTCCTTCCCTCCACCAGGCTGCCGGCGATGGATTCTTTAATCACAACCTTGCCAATCCTGGCGTCGATCTGGCCGGAATACAGCAGCGGCGCATCCATAGCTTCCAGGGTCGATTCATATTGGCCGTACTCGGCAATGGTCAACTCGCTGGGTGTTAAGTCGCTCTTGCTGCCGGTAGTAGAGATAATTACATCTCCCCGCTGGGCGTCCTGCTCATCTACTACCGCTATATTGATCTTAATCTCGAAGGCGGTTTCCTTGTAGGTTCCGTCGCGGCCATCCGCTGTCTCCAGGACCCAACCCCCGTCAGGAGTACCGTCATTGTTGATGTCCTTCTGGGGGTCCCATACCTTGAGATTTACTTTTAACTCGTCATCATTAAAACCAGTAAATTCTAAACCGATGGCAGGCTGAGCTGGATCAGCCGGCTTATTGGAAGTATCGCTTAATGTGCCGGTTGTATAAACAATCTGGTCGCCCCACAGACGGGTTACCGTCAGCCCGTCGCCGATCCACTCAAAATCAGAGGGTAGCTTAAACTTCAGCGATTCGCTGCCGCTATCCAGAGCGCTGGGCTTTTTCTCGGTAACACGGATCTTAATTGGATCATCGATGGTGTTGTCGCTGAAGGACGGGATGTTAGTCGCCGCCAGCTCTACCTTGTTAGCTCCGGTGACCACGCGGCCGACTACCACGCTGCCGGTGGGGAAACCAGAACCGCTGGAAGTAGTGGCGGTCAATTTAATGTCGCCATCAAAGCCGCTATCTACATAAACGCGCGGGAATTCGAGTTTAATTATGGAAGCGTCGGTAGGCTCGGTACCATTCATTGGCTGCGGTGTGCCTACTACAGTGAGTTTGAATTCTTCATCGCTGACCTGACTTAAGGCAATATCGGTAATTTGGGTAAGTTCGTTGATCTTGCCGGCCAGCGAATAGGGGACAAACGCTTTGACCGTAATATTGCCGGCGCTGTCTTTTAAATACGCATACCCACTAACAGTATCATAACCGCTAATGCTGCCGATCACGAAATCACTGGGAAACATCAGGTTAACCGAATCGCCCTGCTTCAAGGTCCCTCCGTCAATTTCCACGACTACGCTGCCCAGTTCCTGCCACACACCGTCCAGGACGCTGGGCACCGTGAGGGCCCGGTACTCGCTGGCGGCCAGAGCGCTCCCCGCACCCAAGGGGAACAGGGTAACCAGCATGGTTAGTACCAACAACACTGAAATAAGTTTACCACGCTTCTTAAAATCTCTCGCCATTCTTTACCCTCCCAATAGTTTGAAGTTGCTCTTCTCCGGGACCGCTGCTTCAGGCCCGGCGGCGCTTCCAGCGCCTTACCTTTAGCCTCGCCTTCTCCTGCTCTTTGCTTTTACCTCACAGATATTTCCCAACTGCTCCTCAGGCAACACGGCCCCGCTGGTTATACTGCCTTTTCCCACGAGGCCACCCCCGGGACCAGGTGATCCCCAGGGACACCTTTTTGCTTCTCCTGGTGCCTATCTTGCTCCGTTAATGACACTACTGGCACCCCACGGGTTATGATGCCGGCCAGAGAAGCTTTCAGCAGTCAGGATAGCATCCCCCCTTTCACAGGTTTCTCCCCCGCCTTCGGCGCTTGAAACTCCGGCAGGAAGGTGTTTTTCTTAACAACCTTCCCGCTAACTGGTTATCCAAAATCATTACCTATCTGGCCATAAGCCATATGTTTACGATTTCGTGACCGGCCTCCAGCGATTCTTTTTCTAATGCTTCCAGCTGTTGCTGCAGCATTTTAAGCATGCCGGCGCTGGCATTTGCCTTCTCCTTTTGCCCAGCCAGCAGTTGATATTCGGCCAGCTTCCTGTTGTACTCCGCTGTGATGTCATTTGTCTCCTGATGGCGCTCCAGTTCTTCCCCCAGGGCAGCTACTTCCTCGACCAGCTTGCCTGCTGCTTGCACCGGTACTACCAGGCGGAGAATAGTCTCTTCGTTTTGCCATACCCACACCACCTGTGGGGATTCCGCTCCTGCCTGCGTGGCCAGGGTTAATACCTTCTCTTGAACCGCTGGTAGGTTAGCTACCTTTAGCTTGAGCAGCGTACTGCGGCTATGCCTGGTATTGCTCAGGAAAACCCGGGCAGGCTGGCCTTCTTGTTTTTGAGACGCAGGTTGCGGGCTGGTTACTTCAGGCTGTTGCCCTGAGATTTGTCCCTTATTCACTTCTTGCTGGGGTTTAGCGAGTTCAGGGTTGATTTTTTTCGTATCTACCTGTTGCGTTACCCTTCCTTCGTTTTTATCCTTAAGGGCAGCTGCCTTCCCGGTAGATCCTGTCTCCTTTGATGCCCTTCCACCATCTCCACGTTGTCCCTGTAAATTTGTTTCCTGGGTTTGTTCCCCTGGTGCCAGGGCTACCGCCGGGGGCTCTACTTGCGAGCTGTCCTGCCAGGCCACACTTCCATCCGTTGCGCCCCCCGGCCTTTCCTTGTAGGCCAGGAACACGGTGCCTCCGGCCAGTACCGCCACTGCCGCCGCTGCCGCCAGATGTCTCATCCAGGCAGGCCTCCGTAGCGCAGCATTCGCTTCCCGCTGCCGGGCCTGCTGCTTTATCCTGGTGATGACCGCCGTGCTGAAACCCGGCGGTGCTTTAACATGCCTGTATATTTCCTGCAGCCCCGCGGATATTTTCCTCATGGCTTCCAGTTCTTCACGGCAGGCGGGACAAACGGCAAGGTGCTTTTCTATCGCGTCTCTTTCTTTAACCCCCACTTCATTGTCAAAGTAGGGGGAAAGCAAGCGCCGGGCCTGCCGGCAGTTCATAGCAGTCATCCCTCCTCCTCCAGCCGTTCCGACTTTTTTTGCTCCCGGAGCTACATGCGGTCTCTTCCACCGGCCTTTCTGCATATTAACACGCATAACGAACCCGAAAGTTTCGCTCCATCAGGAAAAATTTTTATGGCCCTCCATACTATTTTGGCCCTAGAGATAGAACCCGGCAGCCGCTAACTTTTGTTTCAACCGCTGCCGGCAGCGGTTCAACTGGGACTTGAGGCCCGCCTCAGAGTTTTTCAAGATAACGGTAATTTCTTTATAGGAATAACCGTCAATCGCCCTTAATTTGAGCGCCACCCGGCAGTTTTCCGGGAGTTCGCCCATGGTACGCCACAGCGCCCTCCAGAACTCTTTCTTTTTTAATTCTTCTTCCGGATTGTTCCCTTCACTTGCTATTTCCCAGCTTATTCCGCCATCATCGGTACCCCCTCCGGCATCCAGGGAAAATATCTGTACCTTCTTGCGCCTTCTCCACCAGTCAATCCACAGATTAACACCAATTCTATGCACCCAGGCGTCAAACCCTCGCTCGTCATTAACGAAATTTGGCAGTGCTATGTACACTTTCAGCAAGATTTCCTGGGCCAGATCTTCAGCGTCGGCATGGTTGCCTGCCAGGGTGAAGGCCAGGGAGTAAATCTTCTCCTGGTAGGCTCTTACCAGCTCTTCAAAAGCGTACATATCCCCTTGCTGGACCCTGGCTATCAGGCCTTTGACTTCATCCATGGATAGACACCCTTAATCCGGTTCCTGCCTTTTTCGTTTTCTGCTTATAAACACGAAAAACGCCAGCAAAAGTTTCGGCCTGAAGAAATAAATTTTTTAACGAAGAGCAGGTTAATTTTTCGGAAATACTCTCCCGTCCTGATGGCAGAATAAAATGTGGTGTGCACCCTTACCGGGCATACAAAAAAGCACCCGCGCCAAACAGCCCGGGTGCATAGACAGCATGCCTTTACTATTTTGCTATATTCCTATTACGCTGTCAATTCACAGTCATCTCACCTTGCCGAAAGCGCCTGGCAAAAGAAAGCCCATACTAGCGCTTGCACCGGCTCGTCAGTTGAGGTTTAAAATATGGCCATCAAAATATGACCTCAGTCTGGAATGCAGGCAATGAGGCTGCAAAGAAAAATAAAACGGGGTGAAAGCGAAAAGGGTACGGCGTTGGGCCGGCGGCTGGAGATGCAATAAGGAAGCAAGAGTTCCCTTGTTATTTAAGGGTTTCCTGAAAGTATCTTTTGCCCCAAAGATATGGTATAATGATAGCCGGAAGAAGGTGTTTCCATGCCGGAAAACGAAGGGCAAGCGGAGCAACCCATCACCCCCATGACAAAGGTTACAAGCAACTTCTATCCGACAAAAGGGTGTTCCTGGAACTCATAAAGACCTTCGTCCGGGAAAAATGGGTAGAAACCATTGATGCCGACGACCTCATCCTGGTGAACAAATCCTACGTCCTCCAGGATTTCAGCGAGAAAGAAGCCGATATCGTCTACCGGCTTAAGACCAGAGATAAAAACGTCATCTTTTACGTCCTGCTGGAGCTGCAGTCAACGGTAGACTACCTCATACCCTTCCGTCTATTGCTTTATATGGTAGAGATCTGGCGGGAAATCTTCAACAACACGCCGCAGTATGAGCGGGAAAGCAAACATTTCCGCCTGCCGCCCATCATCCCGGCCGTCCTCTACAACGGAGCCGGCTCCTGGACAGCGGCGCTCTCTTTCAAAGAAATGCTGGACCGTTACCAGGATTTTTGCGGGCATCTCCTGGACTTCCGCTATCTTCTCTTTGACGTCAACCGTTACAGCGAAGAAGAACTTATCAGGGCGGCAAACCTGATCGCCGGTGTCTTTCTCCTGGACCAGAAGATGCGCCCGGAAGAGCTGGTGGGACGGATGATTTACAACCTGGAATTAACCCTGGCAGAGATGCAGCAGCAGGCTTTATTGAAAGGCAAGATGGAAGGCAAGATTGAAGGTAAGATTGAGGGTAAGTTGGAGGGCAAGTTGGAAGGCAAGCTGGAAGCCCAACAGGAAATAGCCAGAAACTTGCTGCTGCTCAACATAGACATTGACACCATTATCAAGGCTACCGGACTTAGCCCGGAAGAGATAAATGTCCTGAGAAAGCAACTGGAAAATTGAGGATGGCGCAGATTAAAGGACAGGTATTGGCTTTAGTCACTATGAGGGACCGCGAGGTCCCTGTTTTAATGGCTGCAATCCTGTTTAAATACAACTTTATGACGCAATAGTTCATAAAACGGAGTGAAAGCGGAGAGGGTACGGCGTGGGTCCGGATCAGCAATTAAGTTTATTTAACAGGGAATAAATAAAAGCTAAATACATTATTTGCCAGGTTGCAGGGGACCCGTGGCTATAATATACTAGAAATGCAAAATGGGAACTTTTTGTCCTTCAATGTTGTCTAATAAGTGTCCGGGTAATACCGGGCCTCCAGGGGTGTTCTTCTTGAACCTTGGGAGTAAAAAAGCGCCTGGCAAAAAGAATGGCGCTGTTTCCTTTGAAGAACTGGTCCTGACCTATCAAGATAGAGTATATAATTTGAGCTACCAGCTGACGGGCAACCATACCGACGCCCAGGACCTGGCCCAGGAGGTTTTTGTCCGGGCCTACATGGGGCTGGATAAGTTCCGGTACGAGGCCGACCCGGGCACCTGGCTGCACCGCATCACCGTAAATTTATTTTTAAACCTGCGCCGGAAAATAGCCCGCCACCCGGCGGTTTCCCTGGACGCCCCCCTGGATACGGGTGAGGGCGAGGTCACCAGGGAAGTGGCCGCTGCCGGGGGCGACCCCCAGGAACTGGTAGAGGACATGGAGCTGAGGGGCTTTGTCCGCAGCGCCTTAAGGCAGCTGCCGGCGGAGTACCAGGCGGTGCTGGTGCTGCGGGAACTGCAGGGTTACAGTTATGAGGAAATTGCGTCCCTGCTGGGCTGCCCGCCGGGGACGGTGAAATCGCGCCTCAACCGGGCGCGGCAGGCTATGAGAGAGAAAGTAACGCAGATGGCAGAGGAGAAGCCGCCTGAGCACAGGCAGCCTTGAGGTGAGAGGTTATGCAGTGCCGTGAAGCGCGGGAGTTTTTCTCGCCCTACCTGGACGGGGAACTCGCCACAGAAGAAATGGAAGTTTTACAGCAGCACCTGGAAGGCTGCCCGGCCTGCCGGGAGGAACTGGCCCGCTGGCGAAAGCTTTCCCTGGCGCTGCAGGGGTTGAAGGCGCCGGTGGCGGCGCCGCCGGGGTTTGCTACGGCGGCCAACGCCAGGCTGGCGGAACGGCAAAGGGTCCGGCCCTGGCGAGGTATCCGGCGCTGGGCGGCTGCCGCTGCAGCCGTGGCTGTACTGGCCGCCGGCTCTATCGGCTACGCCGCCCGGGGAATATGGCAGCACTTGCCTGCACCTGTAGCCAGTGTGCAGCACAGCGATGGCCGGCAGGTAGCTGTTGACAACCCCGTTCCGAACGCGGAGCCGCCGGCGTCAAATTTGCTGCCGGACAGCGGGACCAGCCAGACGGTAAAGCCAGACGGCCGGCAGCCGGGTGGCGGTGAAGCGCCCGGTAAAGACACGGCACCCGTGATCGCCAGCAGCGGCAAAGAGTCTTCCAAACCCGCCGACGGAGCGGTTACACCTACAGGCAACGGCAATTCTGGCGGGCAGCCCACGCAGGTAGCTGCAGCTGAACCCTATGTAGCCCGCGCCTTCTTGGGCGACCGGCGCCAGGCGACCAGCACCATGCTTAAAATTACGGTGGCTGATATGGCAGTGGCTAGGGCAAGGGCCTTGAGCCTGGCGGCCGGCAGCGGCGCGGACACCCAGGTCATCGCCGACCAGGACAACGGCCAGGAAAAACGGGTAATTTACACATTCAAGGTAGCAGAAGGCCAGGCCGCTGCCCTCCTGGACGGACTGAGCCAGCTGGGTCAGGTGATCTCCAAAAATACCACTACCCTGGACCTGACCGAGCAGTTCAGCGCCACCCTGGAGCAGTACCAGGCCAAGGTGGCCCAGGTGAACGCCGCCGCCGATTCGGCGGAAAAAGAAAAACTCGCTAAGGAAGCCAAAGCCCTGGAACAACAGCTCAGCACCTGGGAAGAGGAAACGAAACAGCACACCATCATATTATGGCTGGAGACGAATTAAGGGACCGCGAGGTCCCTTAATTTATATCTACATCCGTGCCAGGACGGCCGCGGCCTGGGCGCGGGTGAGGGGGGAGAGGGGGGCAAAGACGTCCGGCGCCACGCCGCGCATGAGGCCTTTTGTATAGGCGCGGGCCACGGCCTCCCGGCCCCACGCCGGGACGTCGTCCCGGTCGCGGAAGGGGAGGGAATCCGGCATGGAGGTACCAGGTGCCGCGCCGGTAAGGGGGCTGCCCGCGTTAGATACACCCGTCCGGGAGTTTTCTGCCTGTCCGGCCGGGGAAGCTGCCGGGAGCGGCGCGGTCGTTCCGGAGGGAGGGGCGGCCTCGTCTGCGGCGCTGCCGTTCCCGGTGCCTTTACTTACTATCTCCAGGTAACGGGTGAAAAAGGCCGCCGCTTCCACGCGGCTGACGGGCCGGTCCGGTCGGAAGGTGCCGTCTTCATAGCCGGCTACCAGGCCGTGGGTCCGGGCCGCGGCCACAATGCCCTGCGCCCAGGCCGGGATGGCGGCCGCGTCTCTGAAAGGCAGGGGTTCCCCGCTGCCGGGCGCCCAGCCGGCCAGGCGGACCAGCATGGCTACCAGCTCCACCCGCCGCACCGGGCTGTCCGGACGAAAGCTGCCGTCCTCATAGCCCTCCAGTATACCCCGGGCGGCCATTTTCTTGATGTCCTCTTCCGCCCAGTGGCCAAAGGTATCCCAGAAACCCTCTCCTACCGTGCTTTCCAGGTCGATTTTCTGCCCCGTCACCCCGCTCGTCGCCTGGTCCAGGGCCACCAGGAGGACGCTTTTTTCCCCGCCTGATAAAGGCCACTGGAAATTGCCCCTGGCATCCAGCGGAATTATCTCCTGTCTGCCGTCATCATAGTTTAAATACAGGCGGCTGGCGGTAGTGGTCCCTTTAAGGATGAAGCCGGTTTCCCGTGGCAGGACCGAGACGGCCAGTTCCGGCGGCCGGCTGGCGGGAAAGCTCGCAGCTGCTACCCGGGCCAGGATGGACCCTTCCGGCCCTTCCAGAAGGGTAAGGGTCACGGGCACCCAGGCCGGCAGGCCGGCAGCGTCCACCCGGTAGCCGTTTAGAGTGACCAGGGTGCGGTCGCTTAAAAAGTAGCTGCCGCCGTCGGCGGTGCGCAGGAGGCCCTGCCGCCCGTCAACGCCGGCCAGGACTTTACCGGTTTCACCGGCCGGGGCAGCTATATCGGCGCGCCAGGCCTTTTCTCCTCCCGGAGCTATCGTCAGGCGCACCCAGTCGCCCGGACTTAAAGTAGCGACGCTGACGGGGAGCCCCCAGCGAAATACTTCCGTGCTATCATCCAGTCCGTAAATCCGAAACTGATTGGCATAATCCATGAGGTACAGGCTGCGCCGGTTCGCGCTCACATAGAGGACGCGGCCGTAAGTGACATTGCTGTAAGCCGTCAGGGCTATTATCTGCCGGCTGCCGGACATAAGGTTCAGAACCGCCCAGTCGCCGGGGCGGACGGCGGCCACCTGCGCCGGCTCGCCGTCGCGCTTGACGGGCGCGCCGGGAAAAAGGGTATAGGTGGCGCCGGTGGCCAGGGTGAGGCTATTGCCCTCAACCCTGGTCACCTGTCCCAGGGCCAGCTCTCTTTTTACGGCGATGTATTCCACCAGGCCTGTTGCCGGATCGAAAACCAGGTGCACGGCCATACCCGGCACCAGGGACCCGGCTTCGGCCCGCCCGGCGGCGCCGTAAGGGAGATCCTCCCTGCCGGCATCTACCAGTTTATCGGCAAAGGTTACGGCGACATGCGGACTGAAGGTATAGGGGGCATCGCGTCCCAGGAGCCAGAGTTCTCGCTTTTCCAGGTCAATGCGGGCGAGAATGCCTTCCTTTTCCTGATAGCCGGCCCGGACCCGCCACAGAGTCTGGGTTGCCGGATTGAGGGTGGCGTCCAGGGAAAAGCCGGGCGGCAGGTCCGCGGCTATGCCGGGACGGTCGTTGACGGAAAGGCTCCCGGCAGGATTGAAGTAGTAGCCGCCGGTCCGGGCCTGGCTGTTAATCTCCAGGAACAGGCTGCCCTGGCCGGTCTGCAGGGCCTGGACGCCGGCGGCCTGCCAGCTACGGCCTACTATATACAGGGTTTGCGGCCCCAGGTAGGCTTCGGAGCCCGGCAGGATGGAGGCGCTATCGGCCGGGGCCACAGCGCCGTCGACGCAGTTTTTGATGCCCCCTGGCGGGGCGGTAATGGTGCGGCCGTCGCTTAAAATCACGCTGTTGCCGTTTACCCCGGCCACCACTCCCCGCTCCAGGGGCCGACCGAAGGCCAGGGCAAAATCCTGGACCGGCTGCCGGGTCCCGGGCAGAGCGCTTTTGGTGATGGTTATGGCCCGTACTTTAACGGTGTAAGTGCCGGGGGCCGGGTCTTTTATGTAAACTTTTTCCAGATTGTTGCGGCGGTCGGCTTTACCGGTATCGTTATAATCATTACCGAAAAACTGGCGGCCGTCGGGCGCAATTACCACCAGGTCCAGGTCATTGACCAGGGCGGCCTCGGCTCCGGGTGCCGGTGCCGGGTCGGTCCAGGCCAGGGTGGCCTTGAAAGGCGCAGCTGCGGCATTCACTTCGACCTGGAAGGTCATCTCCTGCCCCGCTGCCAGGCCTTCTCCGGCATCCACAAGGTGCATGCTCTTTTCCTCCAGGGCCAGGACAGTTCCGGCCAGGTCCAGGATGCCGGGAAAAGCAGCCGTCGGCCCTTCCGGCGGCGTCCAGGCGCCGTTGACCAGGGCGGCCTTCAACAGTGCCGCAGAGGGGTCGGAAAAACCCCTTGTTTTCAGGTACTGGCGTAAGATAGCCGCGGCACCGCCGGTCACGGCCGCTGCCTGGCTGGTGCCGCTCTGGACGTTATAGCTGGCATTGGGCGGGAAATTGCCTTCTACCAGGCGGGAGCGGGGAGCGACGATACCCGTACCCGGCGCCAGGAGATCGGGTTTATTGCGCCCGTCACCGGTGGGGCCGCGGCTGGAGAAATCGGCCTGGCGGCTGGCATCATTGGCGTCGGGGCTGAAAGCGGGGCGCACGGACTCGCTCGCCCCTACCACCAGGGCGTTTTTGCTGTTGGCTTCGGTTGTAAGGGACCCCTGGACCGGCCCGCTGTTGCCGGCGCCGAAGATGGGAAGGAAGTCGGGGTACTGGCGGACAAAGCTGTCAATCTGGGCGGCAGCGTCGCGGTAGGCGTTGGGACCGCCGCCCCAGCCGTCGACGTGAATGCGGACGCCGGCCTCATAGGCGGGTCGGAAGAGGCGGGAAAGGTCTTCGGGGATCGCCATTTCCCCCCTGGAGTTTAACAGGCCCTGGAAATAGATGCTGGCCCCGGGGGCGATGCCGCGGTACTGATCGTTTGAGGCCGCACCTGTACCGGCGATAATACCGGCCAGGTGGGTGCCGTGGCCGACAGGGTCGTCGGCCTTTTCCCTCCCCGCCCAGCTCTTGAGCATGACCACTTTGGGCATCTGGCCGGGAGCGCCCTGCAGGTCGGGGTGAATGTCGCTCGCACTACCGACATCCAGGCCGCTGTCGGCCAGGCCCACAATCTCGCCCTTGCCGGTAAGACCGGCCGGTGCCACCAGGCCCGGCGCCGCCAGGGGCCGGGCGCCGATGATATCCGCGGCGCGGTCGGTGAGGAAGCCCCGGCCCTGCCGCCCAGGGGGAGGTCCCAGGAGGACCAGCAGGAGCAGGAACATAGAAAAGACAAGTACCCTGGTAACGGTTTTTGTTTTATGTAAACTTATGCCCATATGTATACTCCTTGCCGAGTATAACTGCCGGTGAACCCGGTGGTGGTCACATTAACAGGCCCGGCCGATAGCAGGCACGGGCCTCAGCCCTTTTTGCAGGCCTGCCGCAGTACTGCCAGCATAAACTTCGGCAGGGCCAGCGTTCTTTTGACCCTTGCCGGCTCCTGGAGCACCCGGTACAGCCATTCCAGGTTCAGCCGCTGCACCCAGGCCGGTGCCCGCCGCGCCCGTCCCGCCAGGACATCGAAGCTTCCCCCCACGCCCATGGCCACCGGCACCTGGAGCTCTTTGAGGTGGCCGGCGATCCAGTATTCCTGCTTCGGGGCGCCGAGGCCCACAAGGAGAATATGGGGTCGCGCTTCTTTGATAGCCTCTATAAGTCCCGGTATTTCCCGGGCTGACAGGTAACCATGGCTGGTGCCGGCCACCACCAGGCCGGGATGTTCCCTGACTAATCTGGCAGCCGCCGCCTCAGCCACGCCGGGGGCGGCGCCGTAGAGGTAAAAACGCCAGCCCCGGCGGGCGCCCTCTGCCGCCAGGGCCTGGAGGAGGTCGATGCCCGTAACCCGTTCCGGCAGCAGCGTTCCCAGCTTGCGGGCCGCCCAGAGGATGCCGGCGCCGTCGGCCGTTACCAGGTGGGCGCGGTTGATGACGGCCCGGAGATCCGGCTCACGGTAGGCCCGGTAGGCGATTTCCGCGTTCAGCGTCACCACATGGTGGGGGTTACCGGCCGCGATAAACTCTGCCACCCTGGCCACAGCCCCGGCCAGGGTGAGGGGATCGACCCGGTTGCCCAGGACATAGCAGCTTGACATAATCCTGCCCTCTCCTTCGTGAGGGATAGCCGGAGGCCGGCCTTCCTCTCCCTGCTGCCTGGCCGGTGCCGGCTAAGAGTAGCGGCCGGGCTTTCTTTACCGCAGGTTGGGTATGGCGGCCAGGGTTTCCGCCAGCTTTTTCTGGTCGACCAGGTAATAGCTGATGCCGTTGATGTACCTGCCTTCTCCGGGAAGCAAGTATGAGGTCACGGCGCTGCCGTTTAAATCCTTCATACTTATCGCCAGGGAAAGCATTTCCTTAATGCTCAGGTTGGTCGTGACTTCCTTGCTGATTTCATTAACCAGCTTTGGGATTTTAGGGATGGTGCTTAGTTTCAGGGTCTGGTCAATGAGGGCCTTGATAAATTTCTGCTGGCGGCCGATCCTGGTGATGTCTCCTTCCGGGTCGTAGCGATAACGCACGTAGCCCAGGGCATCGTGGCCGTTCAAGTGCTGGAATCCCGGGCGGAGATTAATGCCCTCTTCCGGGTAATACATGCGCTTGTCCACGTCAATATCAACGCCGCCCAGGATGTCAATGATTTTTTCAAACCCCTGGAAGTCGACTTCCACATACTTCTCGATATGGGTGCCCAGGAAATCGTTGATGGTGTCCATTAGCAGCTGCGGGCCGCCCAGGGCGTGGGCGGCGTTGATTTTATCATAGCCGTGGCCGGGTATTTTTACCCGCGTGTCCCGCGGTATGGAGAGGAGGTCAACCCCCGGTTTCCCGGGATCGAGGACCGCCAGGATAATGGTATCGGACCGGGAAGGCTCCTGGGGCTGGCGCCGGTCGATGCCGATGAGCAAAATGGTCTGGGGCCGGCCGGGTGCCGCCTCGGCCAGGCCGCTGCCGTCCTTATTCCCCTGGCCGGTCGCCAGGCCCCCGGTCAGCCAGAGGTTGGCCAGCCGGTAACCGGCAAAGGCGAAGACGCCAAAGGTAAAAAAGGCCAGCAGCATTAAACCCAAAATCAAAGGAAGGGAGCTGCGGCGGCGGCGCCTGGCCAGGGCCGACCTTTCACCCCAGAATTCGGTTTGATACTGGTCTGGTGTCGCCATGAACTCTTCCTCCAAACTTATAGACGATAAATTAACCTTTCGGGTTCCCCTGCCTGCAAAAATTTTTCGCCGTGACATAGGAAGGGGCGCCTGACGCGCCCTTTACGTTGCTTCTGCCGTACCTGCACAGATTCTAAAGTCATGGCCTGATGGTAATGGTCATCGTAGCCTGATCCCAATCCACCCTGGCTCCCAGACCCTGGCTGATGACCCGCACCGGCACCATGGTCGTCCCGTTTATCAAGGTGGCCGGCGCAGGAATGTCGACTTTCCGGCCGTCAAAGGTACCGCTCAGAGTACCGATTTTCAGTATAACGGAATGTGCTGCCGTGGTATAACTGACAGTTTGCGTCGCTGCATTATAATCAACTTTAGCCCCCAGGGCCTCGCCGATAAAGCGGAAGGGAACCATGGAGGTACCGTTGCCCGTCTGGTAGGGAGCAACCGGCAGCTGTTTGGCGGTGCCGCCCACATAGGCCGTTTTGCTGCCGATTGTTAACTTAATCACCGGCCGCTGCTCCAGGGCCGTTACCCTGGCTTCCAGCTCGGCAATCTGCCTGTTTATGTTATCAAGCTGCCCCTGCAGTTCCCGAACGCGGCTGTTGATATAATTGTCGACATAAGATTTAGTCACCAGGGGGTCCTGGCTGCTGCCCGGCTCCGGTCCTCCGGCCTGGACTGACCGGCCGGTAAAATAAATGCCGGCAGCCATTAGCAGGACCAGGGGCAGGGCTATTTTCCAGTTACGTAAGGAAGAACGCTCCATTCTCCAGGGCTCCTCCCGGAAATAACTTGGTCACAAAAGCTCGCTTAAGGTTTATCTAAGTCTAATTCGACACAAAGGGCTAGATTCCTGTTAGCATTTTTTTGTCCTGACGAGGAGAAATAATTGCAATTTTTTATCAAGCTATAATTCACAAAGTACCTGTCTTTATGGTATAATAAAAACGGGGGCAACGAGAGATACTATTTAGCAAAAGAATCTAGTTTCCTGCAATTCCCCCGGTTTACTTATTTATAACGAAGAAGGGAGGCATAAAAATGTTAAAGGACATCCAGCGCAATCTCCTCCGCGAACGCAAGGCGCTCTTGGAACAGTGGGCCTATGCTTCGGAAAGAGAGCGGCCCCACCTGCTCGTCAGGATTATGGACATCGACGAGCAGCTTGAACTGGGCAAAAGCAAAAGCAGACCCCGGGCAAGGCTTCCCAAGCGAAATGTGGTCTAGGAGGAGTAAAAGGCGCGGTTTACGACCGCGCTTTTTACTTACCGGCCCGGGGCAGGTAGGGCAAGCGCCCGGGTGAGGCGGTGGGATCAGGAGCCATGCCGGGCTGCAGGCGCTCGGCGGCCCGGACAGTTCCGCTTTCCCTAGCCGCCGATACCCTGGAGAATCATCTCCGTGGCTGCGCTGGCGATGCTGGCCGGATCGAAATCCGTATCGCTTTCAAAGAAAAGCTGGTGGCCCAGGGCAGCGATGAAACCCAAGATCAGGTTGGCGGCCAGCCGGGGCGACACCGGGCGCATCTCTCCTCGTTTCCCGGCAACCTGGAGATAAAGCGCCAGGCGGTGCAGCTTCTCTTGTTGGGTGGCGAAAAGCAGCCGCTGGGTGGCGGCGTCGATGGGCGGGTGATCGCTCAAGAGAATTCTGGCAATTTCCCGGTGAGCCTGGAACTCGCTCAGGCTTTCCCTGAAAAGGCGCTCCAGGAACCCGGCCAGGGTCGGCTCCTGGCTCACTTGCTGCAGGCGGTCCAGGTAGGTGTTGGAAAGATACAGCAGCAGCTGCTGGAAGAGATCCTTTTTGCTGCGGAAATACTCGTAGACGGTCCCCTTCCCCACCCCGGCGGCCGCGGCGATGTCGGCTATTTTAGCCTGGTAAAAGCCGCGGGCGGCAAAGATCTCGGTGGCGGCGGCCAGGATCTGCTGGCGCTTGTCGCCTGTCGCGCGGGTCATATCTCTCCCCTCTCCTTTTCCGTGTTTTCCATACCTGCTATTTACATTTCCGGCCGCAGGCAGGCGGTGCCGGCGGCGGTTTGCCCCGCCGCCGGAATCTGCCGGCGAACCGGCGGCCTTATACCCCTACCCCCTGCCGGCGCCGCGCCGGCCGCAGCAAGCGGGCCAGGCGCTGCCCCAGGTCTTCTAAGACGGTATACAATACCGGTATCAGGACCAGGGTCAGCAGCGTAGATGCCAGGAGGCCGCCGATAACGGCCGTAGCCAGGCCGGCTTCCATTTCGGCCCCTTCGCCGATGCCGGTAGCGAGAGGCAGCATGGCGAGGATTGTGGTCAGGGCCGTCATCAGGATGGGCCGCAGGCGGGTGCGGCCGGCCGTCAAGATAGCCTCCTGCCGCGGCACGCCTTCCCGCCTCAGGATGTTGATGTAGTCCACCAGGACAATGGCGTTGGAGAGTACAATGCCGGCCAGCATGATGATCCCGATAAAGGCGACGACGTTGAAAGTTCTTCCCGTTGCCAGCAGAGCCAGTACCACCCCTGTTAAAGACACCGGGATGGAAAACATAATGATAAAGGGGTGGAAGAAGGATTCAAACTGGGCGGCCATGACCAGGTAGACCAGGATTATGGCCATAACCATGGCCAGGCCCAGCTGGCCGAAGGTCTCAGTCATCATCTCGTTCTGGCCGGTATACTCGATGCTGTAGCCCGGGGGCAATTCCAGCCGGGCCATCTGCGCCCGGACGTCGCGCAGCACGTCCGCGAGGGGGCGCGTCCCGCTCAAATTGGCGGTGATGCTGGCCACCCGGTCCTGGTTGTAGCGGTTGATGGTGCTGGGAGTGGTGTCCAGCTTGAGGCTGGCGATCTCTTTTAAAGGCACCTGTACCCCCAGAGGGGACAGAACCGTGAGATTCTCCAGGTCGGCAATACTGCGACGGCTGGCTTCCGGCAGAATGACGCGGATGTCGTATTCGTCACCGCCGGTGCGGTAGCGGGTGGCTACCGTGCCGCCTACGGCCGTGGCCACCACCGCACCGACCTGCCCCGCCCCCAGCCGGTACAGGGCGGCCTTTTCCCGGTCGACGGTGATCTCTACCTGGGGCCGGCCTTTAGCCAGGCTGTTTTCCACGCCTACCGCGCCCGGCACGGCGGCCACCAGCTGTTGCGCCGTATTAGCAAGCTCTTTCAGGCGCTCCAGGTCGGGTCCGTGAATGTCGACCTGCACCGGCGCGCCGCTCATCGCCCCACCGAAGCTGGAAGAGGTAGTGACGTTAATCCTGGCGCCCGCAATTTTCCGGACCTGCGCCCGGATAGCCGCTGCCACGTCGGTCGAACTGCGACGGCGCTCCTCCAGCGGTACCAGGTTGATGCTGATGCTGGCTGCCTCCGGCGTCTCACCGCTCATAAAGCTGGCCCTGCCGCCGGTACTGCCGATCTGCTGGTAGATGCTCTGGACCTCCGGCTGTTGCTGGGCCACCTGCACCACCTGGTCGGCCACCGCGGCGGTGGCCTCCAGGGCCGACCCTTTGGGGAGCTCGATGGATACGTTGATTGTTCCTTCGTCGGTGGCAGGCATAAACTCTACCCCCACCAGGGGTATCAGCGCCAGGCTCCCAGCAAAAATAAGGATTACCACCGCAATTACAGTTTTACGGTGTCCCAGGGCCCAGTTCAGGAAGCGGCTGTAAGCATTGCTTAAACGCGCCAGCCACAGACCGTTAACCAGGCTCTGCCAGAAACTCCGGGCTGTCGTGGCCTCCGGTGGCAGGGTGCCTGCCAGGAGGCGGGCTGCCACAGTGGGGGTGACGGTCATGGAAACTGCCAGGGAAGCCATCAGGGAGCAGACCACCGCCAGGGCCAGGGGGCCGAAGATTTCCCGCGCCAATCCCTCAATAAAGGCGATGGGCAAAAAGACAGATACGGTAGTCAGGGTGGAGGCCACCACGGCCGTGGTCACCTGCCGGGTCCCCGAGACGGCCGCTGCCATAGCTTCCCGGCCCTCCTGGCGGTGGCGGTAGATGTTGTCAAAGACGACAATGGCGTCGTCGACCATGCGGCCTATGCCCAGGGAGAGACCGCCCAGGGTCATCATATTGAGGGTCATCTTGCCAAAATAGAGCAGAACAAAAGTCGTAATTACCGAGATGGGAATGGTGAGGCCGATGACCAGGGTGGCGCGGAAGTTCCGCAGGAAAATGAAAATAATAAGCATGGCCAGCAGCCCGCCATACAGCATATCCCGGTAAACGCCGTTGATGGCGCTTTCGATGTAACGGGACTGGTCGACAACCGGCTCCAGGGTTACCCCCGGCGGCAGCTCCTTTTGCAGTTCCCTGACAGTTTGTTTTACAGCATGGGCGATCTGCACCGTATTGCCGCTAGTCTGTTTCTGGATAGACAGGCCGATGGCCGGCCGGCCGTTGAACAGGGCATAGTTCTGCCGCTCGGCATGATAATCCCGCACTTCCGCTATATCGCCCAGGCGCACCGTCCCCGCGGCGGTGGTCAGGGTCACCTGGCGGATCTGGTCCAGGTCTTTAAACTCGCCATCGACCCGAACCAGAACGTCCTTGCCGGCATCGCTGACCTTGCCGGCGGAAAAGGTGCTGTTCTCCGCCTGCAGGGCCTGGACCACCTGGCTGATGGACAGGCCGTAGAGCTGCAGCCGGGCCGGGTCTACCAGCACCTGGATCTCGCGCTCCAGGCCGCCGGTGATGTTGACCGAGGCGACGCCGTCCAGGCGCTCAAGGCGCGTCTTGACGGTGTTTTCCGCCAGGTCTTTCAGCTGCTGCTCGTCCAGGGCGCCGTACATGGCCAGGGTCATTACGGGCATCATGTTGGGGTCAAACTTCATTACCATCGGTTTGTCGGCGGCCTCTGGTAAAAAGCGCTCCGTCTGGTCGACTTTCTCCCGCATATTCAGGGCCGCAAAATCCATATCCTGGCCCCAGTTAAACTCCAGCAGGACAACGGATGTGCCGGACATACTGTATGATTGGATATTTTTGACTCCCTGGACCGTGCCCAGGACGTCTTCCAGGGGTTTAGTAATGCTCTTTTCGATTTCTTCCGGCCCGGCACCCTGGTAGGTGGTAATCACCGCGGCGTAGGGCAGGTTCATATCGGGCAGGAGGTCTATCTGCAGGCGCGATAGGGACACGGCTCCCACGATAAACGCTACCAGTACGGCCACGGTTACCGCTACCGGCCGCCTGACCAGTGCCTGAAGCCAGTTCATGCCCCTGCACCCCCGTTTACGACTTCCACCGGCTGGCCTTCGCTGACGAAGTCCTGGCCTTTTACTATAATGCTGTCCTGGTCAGTCAGGCCCTTGACGATCTCGACGTTTTTATCGTCAGCTATACCGGTGGTGACTACCCGACCTGCCGCCTTGCCTTCAACGACTGTATAGACCACGTCCTGGGCGCCGCGCTTGATAACGGCGTTTTTGGGTACCAGAAGGGCGTTTTTGACCTGCCTGGTGGTGTAGATAACTGTGGCGGCCATACCCGGCCTGACAGCCGGCTTGGCGTTGACAAGGCTGACCTCGACTTTAAAAAGGCGGGAAAGTTCGTCGGCTGCCGGGCTGACGCTGGCGACCCTCCCCTTCAAGGATTCTGCCGCAGCCGGCACCTCCACAGTAACCTCCCGGCCCGGCTGGAGGTAGTTGACATCCTGTTCGGTAACGCCAATCTCCACCTGGCGTTCGCCGGAGGTCACCAGGGTGACCACCGCCCCCTGGGCCAGGGCGCCGGGCTCCAGCAGGCGCGCCGCTACTTCCCCGCTCACCGGCGCCTTGATGTATGTATTCTCCAGGGCTACTTCGGCCTGGCGCACGGCCGCCTCGGCCGCGGCGACCTGGGCCTGAGCGGCCGCCAGGGCGGCGCGGGCTACAGCCAGGTCTTCCTGGCTGACGGCCGCGGCTGTGCGGGCGGCGTCCAGCTGCTGCTGGGATGCTGCGCCCTGTTCAAACAGCGCCTGGGTGCGCTTCAGGTTGGTCTCATCCAGCTCCGCCTTGACTTCCGCCTGCTTCACCCGGGCGTCAGCCTGGTCCAAGCCGAGGCGCGCCTGCTCCAGGTTCGCCTTTGCCTGCTGCAGGCGCGCTTCCAGGTCGCTGTTTTCCAGCTCGGCGATTACCTGGCCCCGGGAGACTTTATCGCCGACATCCACCAGAACCGACTTTATCTTCCCCGCGCTGGCGGCCATCACCTGGACGGTGGCTCCGGCCTGAACTATCCCGGTAACCCGGGCCAGCTGGGCGATATTTCCCCGTTTGACAGGTGCCACTTCCACCGGCACCCTGGGTGTTTCCACCTGGCCTGCCGTATTTTTACCACAGCCACCTAAAGTTACAGCCAGGAGGAAAAGGACAAGGACAACACCGGCAAAGTTCCTTTTTGGCCTCACGGTTACAGCTCCCCCATCTTTAAATTGACCGGACGGTCGGTCGGAGTATAATAACGTTTTAATAATAGCATCATGTGGTAAGGTGATCAATGCTTGCCATTCCAATTTCGATGCAAAATTTCTCGCATACAATAAATAAGAAGAGGCAAGTCGCTGCCAATCTACTTGCCTCTTACAAATTCTCACCGGCCCGGGCGCCGGTTTTCTGAAGGGTTGCTCTGCCGCAGGACGTCCAGCATGGTCAGGGCTTTGCCTGTCCCCAGGGCCACACAGGAGACGGGATCGTCGGCCACATGCACCGGCAGTCCCGTCTCTTCGCTTAAAGTTATGTCCAAGCCGTGGAGGAGGCTGCCCCCGCCGGTCATGACGATGCCTTTGTTCACCAGGTCCGCCGCCAGTTCCGGCGGCGTTTTTTCCAGCACTTCTTTAACTGCCCCGGTTATCTGCTGCAGGGGCTCCTGGATGGCAATATAGATTTCCCTGGAAGTGATCTTTACCGTCTTGGGCAGGCCGGTTACCAGGTCGCGGCCGCGGACATCCATACTGGCTTCAGCCCGGGACGAAGGATGGGCCGTGCCAATGTTGATTTTTAACTCCTCGGCGCTACGCTCGCCGATCATCAGGTTGTGCTCGCGGCGGATATAACGGACAATGGCTTCATCGAGCTTGTCCCCGGCCACCCGTAAAGAATTGCTGCAGACAATACCCCCGAGGGAAAGAACGGCGATGTCGGTGGTCCCCCCGCCGATATCTACCACCATGGAACCGCTGGGTTCGGCAATGTCCAGGCCGGCCCCCAGGGCCGCCGCCAGGGGTTCTTCAATGACATAGGCCTGCCTGGCCCCGGCCTGGAGGGCCGCCTGGCGGACCGCCCGCTCCTCCACGCTGGTAACCCCGGAGGGGATACAGACCATTACCCGCGGCCGGAGCAGTCCCTGGCGGCCGCAGGCTTTTTCTATAAAGTAGCGCAACATTTTTTCGGTGCTGTCGTAGTCGGCAATTACCCCATCCCTCAAAGGGCGCAGGGCGATAATATTTCCCGGTGTCCGACCAAGCATACGCCGGGCTTCTTCCCCGACGGCAAAAATCTGACCGTTATCCCGGTTAAAGGCTACCACCGAAGGTTCCCGTAACATAATCCCCTTACCCTGCACATATACCAGAACAGTGGCTGTCCCCAAATCGATGCCGATATCCTGATGACCCAGGCCGAACATTACTCCTGCTCCTTTCCTCTCCCATGGCAATCTTGTTAATTATTCTCCAGAAGAGGAAAGAATTCCTGTCTTTCTTTCAGGAAACCCGGGGTTCTTTATATTTTTTCCTGGTAGCTTCTCCACCCCGCAGGTGCCGTTCGGCCTTGTTGGCGTTGAGCACCGCTCGTACCTCCCGGGCCAGGTTGTTATTAAGGCGCGGCAGGCGTTCGGTAACATCCTTGTGCACGGTGCTTTTGCTGACATTAAAAACAGTAGCCGCCTGGCGGACAGTACAGCGGTACTCCACAATGTAGGCGGCTATTTGCAATACCCTCTCCTGGATATAATCCTGCATGGGGGCAGCCTCCCAATTTCAACTCCGCTATAATTTTATTGGCAGGCTGCCGAAAAAAGAACTTATTGCAGGGCGGAAACCGGATCGATGGCTTTGCCGTTTTTTAGTAATTCCAGGTGCAGGTGGGCTGAGGTCCCCGCTTCGGCCGTGCCCGGATCACCCAGCTCACCCAAAACGGTACCTGCCTGAACCTTATCCCCCTTGGCGACCTTGATGCTGCTTAAGTGGGCATAGACGAGCTGATAGCCGTTGCCCAGGTCGATGCTCAGGCGGTAACGCCAGGCGTTGCTGTGCTCTACCTGCTTCACTACCCCGGCAGCGGCGGCTTTAACCTCGCTGCCAGCAGGGGCTTCCAGGTCTATACCGGGGTGGAAGCGGTAATCGCCAAAGGCCGGGGCATAGGTAAAGCCGTAGCCCTTGCCTATTTTTCCGGCAACGGGCAGGGCCAGGGAAGGTGAAGCCGTAGCCGGGGCAGCATGGGCCCCGGTCTGCTCTTTGAGTTCAGGCGGTACAGTGGTAGAGCCGGCAAGGGGTTCCCGGGGCGCCGGCGCTCCCTGGGGGGCCGCCGGTTGGCCGGCCAGGGTGAAGGTCTGGACGGCGGGCTTTTTGAACACGGCGTCGTTGGTAACCAGGTAGTAGCTGCCGCCAAAGAGAAGGACCAGCAGCGCCAGGTAGAGGCCGCGACGCTTTAATGCCCGCTCAAGCCGTCCCAGGTTTTCCTGCCCGGCCAGGGGGTTCCGTGATAAAAGTTTTTTCCATGAGGCCAGAATCTTCAGCATGTAGTTGCATCACCTCAGCTGGATTCTACCCCATTTTCTGGTATTTAATACCTGTTATTCCCCGCATGCCGCTGCCGGTTCTTACAAAATGCTTCGCTGTCGAAATAATTCCTCACCGGTTTTCAATCTTTACTCCCCGGTAGTAGTAGGTAAGAATCTCAGCGAAGTTTTTACCCTCCCTGGCCATACCGTTGGCGCCGTACTGGCTCATGCCTACGCCGTGGCCATAACCGGTAGTATTGAAGATTATGCGGTCCCCCTGGACCTGCCAGGTAAAATCGGTTGAGGGCAGGCCCAGAAGCTGTCGTAACTCGGTGGCGGCAAAGGTCTTGTTACCGATTTTTATGGTCTTGATGCGGCCGGTGGCGGTCTTTTCCAGAACCTTCATGGCCGTACCCCCGGACGGAGCCAGAGCTGCCGCCGGTACGGCCTTGAGATTTACCCCCAGCTTCCGGTCCATTTCTTCCAGGGTGAAGGCAATGGTGGCCTGGTAGTGAGGGGCTTCCTTATCCCAGGGGGAGGATACGCTCTGGAGGTAGGGCAGGTCCCGGCCCCAGACGGCAGCAGCGCTTTCCGTCCGGCCGCCGCTGTTGGCATGGTAGACGGGGTCAATGAGCTTGCCCTGGTAGGTCAGGACCATCCCCTGGGTGGCCCGGACGGCTTCCTGGATTTTGCTTTTATAGCGCCAGAAATTAAAGAAACCCCAGCGTTGCCGCAAAACGTCATCAGCGGCAAAGGCCTGGCAGTGGGCCGGGTCGGTGCAGATATCGGCGCTGGGATGGTGGTCGTCGGGCTTGTTCCTGGCTTCTTCTATCTTTTTGAGGGTATAGGTGCGAGCGGCCACGGCCTGGGCTTTAAGGGCTTCCGGCTCAAAGTTGGCCGGCATTTCCCCGGCTACTACCCCGATTATATACTGTTCCAGGGGCATGATCTTGATGTCATCGCTCTGGTGAAAGTAGACCCGTACCAGTTGTTGCCCCGCCTGGACCTGGACCGGCGGCTGAAAAAGACGTATACCTTCGATAATCATGGCCGGTACGATAATTACGGCCGCAAAAATAAGGATAATGAAAATGCCCATTACTTTACGCATGGTGCTCCCCCTCCGGCGGCTTGAGGTTTTGTCCACCTGCTATGTCCATGTATATGAGGGCTTGACCAAAAAAAGACCGCCCCTGGTAAGGGCGGTCAGTATAAAAACGATAATCCGACGCCAGGCCGGATATCTCTACCTTTCTTCCCGGCTTATCTTCGCTCCCAGGGCCTGGAGTTTGCCCACCAGGTCCTCATAGCCCCGGTCAATATGATGGACGCAGGAAATCACCGTCTCTCCCTCAGCCATAAGTCCGGCTATAACCAGGGCGGCACCGGCCCGCAGGTCAGTGGCCTTGACCGGCGCCCCGGTAAGCTTTTCCCTGCCTTTCACCACGGCGCAATGGCCCTCGATGAAGATGCTGGCTCCCATGCGCTTTAGCTCATTGACATGCATGAAGCGGTTTTCAAAGACCGTCTCGGTGACGACGCTGCTGCCCCGGGCCGTCGTAAGAAGGGCCATGAACTGGGCCTGCATGTCCGTGGGAAAGCCGGGATAAGGCATGGTCTTGATGTCTACAGCCTTCAGGGGCAGTTCCGCCCGCACCCTGATACCGCCGTCCTCCTCGGAAAGTTCGGCTCCGGCTTCCGCCAGCTTGGCCATGACGGCCTTCAAATGAGTGGAGATGACGTTTTCCAGGAACACATCGCCCCCGGTGGCGGCTGCGGCGATCATGAAGGTGCCGGCCTCTACCCGGTCGGGAATGACTGCGTGGCGGGCGCCGTGGAGTTCCCTGACACCTTCGATCTTGATAACCCTGGTACCGGCGCCGCTGATACGCCCGCCCATGGCGTTGATGAAGTTGGCCAGGTCGACGATCTCGGGCTCGCCGGCGGCGTTCTCAATGATCGTCGTCCCTTCGGCCAGGGCGGCGGCCATCATGATGTTTTCCGTTGCCCCGACGCTGGGAAAATCCAGGTAAATGGACGCTCCCTTCAGGCGCCCGGCCTCGGCCTCAACGTTGCCGTTGTTGACATGAATGCTGGCCCCCAGGGCGGCCATGCCTTTAAGATGGAGGTCAATGGGCCTGGCGCCTATGGCACAACCGCCGGGCAGGGATACCCTCACCCGGCCCAGGCGCGCCAAGAGCGGCCCCATAACCAGGAAGGAAGCCCGCATGCGGCGGACAAATTCATAGGGTGGCTCTACTTTCTTTAAAGATGCGGCGGCCACCCTTAAATTCTTTACCCCTTCGGGGTAAACTTCGGCCCCCATTTCGCCAATAACCTCGCACATGGTATCTACATCAGCCAGGCGGGGAATATCCTCCAGGTAACATTCATCCTCAGTAAGCAGGCAGGCTGCAATAATGGGTAGCACAGCATTTTTGGCGCCGCTGATGGCTACCCGTCCCTGAAGGCGCGTCCGGCCTTGAATGACGATTGCCTCCAATTTCCCTTAGCCCCTTCGGATATGAAGCTTATTTAAATTTTATTATAACATATACTGGCTAATACTCGCCACCTAAAAGGGGAGATCCTAAATGCATATAGGTGTTGCCGTCGGTGGCGTGGTAACGCAGGGCCACGTTAGCGTTTACCGGACGACCGGCAACTTCCAGGGAACGTGGTAACCAGGGGGAATAGGCGCTGATGGAGAGGAGTTCCTCATCTTCCACGCCCTCTACCTTTTCAGCCTTAAGGGCGTCCAGGACGGCCCTGGCCCGCTGCTCCCTTTCCGCTGGTGAAAGTTTTCCGGGAATAACGCCTGTCAGGGTGTAGATAAAGTGGGGCTCCACCTGCCAGGAGCGGAAGGCCGCCTTCACCATTTCCTGCCAGGCCAGCATCTCCCCTTCACCCTGCCGGGGCCGGCCTTCTACGTTGATGAGGAGGTAGGTCTCGCCCCCCTCCCCCGTTCCGGCCAGGCTCTGGAGAGAAAAAAACAGGGCCACCCCCGGCTGCATTTCCCCTTCCCAGTACAGGGCGTGGAAACCGGCGTCATCCTGCCTGGTAAAACTTGTTATTTCCTCCAGCCCCAGGGCGGCTGCCGTCCGTCCGGCCATCTCGCCGAGGGCCTCGCTGTCCATAAAAGTAGAATTGAGGCTGCCCCATGCTTCCAGGGCCATGGTATCCAGACGGGCTCCGCCGGCGATAAAGGCGTTAAACAAAAGGTGAGGTGCCTGGTCCTTCCCGTCCACAGCCCGGCTGATACTGGTAGCGTTTCTACCTGCAGCGAAGAGTTCCCGCGCCCCCGGCAATAACAGGTGCCTGGCCAGGGCCAGGCCTCCGGTGAAGCTCAGGAGGAAAAGGATTAACAGGACAGTTTTAAAATGAAAAGGAAGAGAATTAAATAAAAACCGACGCAAATTAAATGCCCCCTCGCAGGAATAGGTTCATACCTATTCTTGCCAGGGGGCCAGGGGAATAAACTATCACAGGGCGCCCGCGGCCTTGAGGCGAGCCGTAGCCCGCTGCAGGGCGGCCTCAGCCCGGGCCACATCCAGGCCGGGCGGCCGTTCCCGGAGGCGCTTTTCCGCCCTCGCTTTCGCCTGGCGCGCCCGCTCTACGTCGATTTCGGCGGCTTTTTCCGCCGTATCCGCCAGGATGACCACATGCTCCGGTCCGGCTTCCAGGAAACCGCCCGATACAGCCAGGCGCTCCTCCCCGCCGCCTTGCTGGCGATAGGTTACCACCCCGGCCTTAAGGGGGGTAATGAGGGGAGCATGGCCGGGCAAAATGCCCAGGTAGCCCAGGATGCCCGGCGCGATAACGCCTTCAGCCTCCGTCTTTAAGGTCACCCTCTCGGGAGTAATAACCTCCAATTTCAGAGGGGCCATTTACATCATCTCCTGCCCCTTCTTTACGGCTTCGTCAATGGTGCCGACCATATAGAAGGCCTGTTCGGGCAAGTTGTCGTGACGACCCTCCAGGATCTCCTTGAAGCCGCGGACGGTTTCTTTTAAAGGCACGTAGACGCCGGGCTGGCCGGTAAAGGCCTCCGCCACGTGGAAGGGCTGGGAGAGGAAGCGCTGCACTTTACGCGCCCGGGCCACGATCAGCTTGTCGTCTTCCGAGAGTTCATCCATGCCCAGGATGGCGATGATGTCCTGGAGTTCCTTGTAGCGCTGCAGAATGCGCTGCACGCCCCGGGCCACCTGGTAGTGCTCCTCGCCCACGATCCTGGGGTCGAGGATGCGGGAAGTGGAATCCAGAGGATCCACGGCCGGATAGATGCCCAGCTCGGCGATCTGCCGGGAAAGCACCGTGGTGGCGTCCAGGTGGGCAAAGGTAGTCGCCGGGGCCGGGTCGGTCAGGTCGTCGGCCGGGACGTAAATGGCCTGGACGGAGGTTATGGAACCCTTTTTGGTGGAAGTAATGCGCTCCTGCAGGGCGCCCATTTCCGTGGCCAGGGTGGGCTGGTAACCCACGGCCGAAGGCATGCGTCCCAGGAGAGCCGATACTTCGGAACCGGCCTGGACAAAGCGGAAAATATTATCGATGAAAAGGAGGACGTCCTGTCCTTCCGCGTCCCGGAAATACTCGGCCATGGTCAGGCCCGTCAGGCCCACCCGCAGGCGTGCTCCCGGGGGCTCGTTCATCTGGCCGAAGACCAGGGCCGTTTTCTCAATGACCCCGGATTCCTTCATTTCCAGGTAGAGGTCGTTGCCTTCACGGGTACGCTCGCCGACACCGGCAAAGACGGAAAAACCGCCGTGCTCGTAGGCAATATTGCGGATGAGTTCCATGATGAGGACCGTCTTGCCCACGCCGGCACCGCCGAAAAGGCCGATTTTACCTCCCTTGGCGTAGGGGGCCAGCAGGTCAACTACTTTAATGCCTGTCTCCAGGATTTCCGTCGACGGCTGCTGTTCCTCGAAAGATGGTGCCGGCCGGTGGATGGGCAGCCGTTCTGTGGCCTCTACCGGGCCCTGGTTATCAATAGGTTCTCCCAGGACGTTAAACAGCCGGCCTAACGTCGCCCGGCCTACCGGTATGGTGATGGGGGCGCCGGTATCCACGGCCTTCATCCCCCGCTGCAGGCCGTCGGTGGAAGACAGGGCCACACAGCGCACGGTATTGTTGCCCAGGTGCTGCATGGCTTCCATAGTGATATTGATGTTATCATTCTTGATGGTAATGGCGTTATAAAGGTCGGGCAGCTGGTCGCTGGCAAATTCCACGTCAACTACCGGGCCGATTACCTGTACTACCTGTCCCTCGTTCAATCCATATCCCCTCCTTTACTTCAGGGCGTCGGCGCCGGCCACAACCTCCACGATCTCCATGGTAATGGCCGCCTGGCGGGCGCGGTTGAAGGATAGGGTTAATTTATCGATCATTTCGGCTGCATTCTCGGTGGCGTTATCCATGGCCGTCATCCTGGCTCCATGCTCACTGGCCTTGGCCTCCAAGAGGGCCTGGTAGACCTTGATCTCGCAGTAACGGGGTAGCAGGGCCTTTAAGACCTCGGCGGGAGAAGGTTCATAGATATAATCCCCGCTGTCCTCCCCGGTCGCGCCGGCTTTGATGGGCAGGAGGCGGTCGATCCGGGGTACCTGGCGGAGGGCGGAGTAAAAACGGGTATAGATGAGGTTTACCTCATCCACGGTTCCCTCCAGGTACAGATCTACCAGCTGGCGGGCCAGCTCGCGGGCCTGGATGAGGTCCGGTTCATCGCCGATATCGGTAAAGGACCGGACTATCTCCACCCGGCGGCGGCGGAAATAATCCCTTCCTTTCCGGCCTACAGTCACCAGGGCCACCGGGCGTTCTTCCGCCTGCAGGCGTTCTTCCGCCATGCGGATGAGGTTGGCATTATAGCCGCCGGCCAGGCCCCGGTCACCGGTAATCAGCACGTAGCCGGCTTTTTTGATTTCCCGGGTTGCCGCCAGGGGCTGGGTCTCCGGATCAACGGCGCCGATCAGGCGGCCGATGACTTCCTCAAGTTTCTCGGCGTAGGGCCGGGCTGCCGTGACCTGGGCCTGGGCCTTGCGCAGTTTGGCCGCCGCCACCATTTTCATGGCCCGGGTGATGTGCTGAGTGCTCCTGATACTGCGGATACGGCGCTTCAGGTCACGCATATTGGGCATGCCGGCTCACCACCTTATGCTTTCCCGGCAGCGGTGAAGCTGCTCTTGAATTCTTCTATGCTCTTCTTCAGCTGCTCCTGAAGATTGTCGTCGAGTTCGCGTTTTTCCCGGATACCGGCCAAAACTTCCGGGCGCACGCTGTGCAGGAAGCGCAAGAATTCCCTTTCAAAGGGCCGCACCCTTTCTACCGGCAGGTCATCCAGGAAACCGTTAACGGCCGCGTAGAGGACCGCTACCTGCTCTTCCACCGGCATGGGCTGGTACTGGTCCTGTTTTAAAATCTCCATCATGCGCTCGCCGCGGGCGAGCCTCGCCTGGGTCGTCTTGTCCAGGTCGGAGCCGAACTGGGCGAAGGCCGCCAGCTCGCGGTACTGGGCCAGGTCCAGGCGCAGACGGCCGGCCACCTGTTTCATGGCCTTGATCTGGGCTGCGCCCCCTACCCGGGATACCGACAGGCCCACGTTGACGGCCGGGCGCTGGCCGGCGTAGAAAAGGTCGGACTCCAGGTAGATCTGGCCGTCGGTGATGGAAATGACGTTAGTGGGGATATAGGCCGACACGTCTCCGGCCTGGGTTTCAATAACGGGCAGGGCCGTCAGGGAACCGCCCCCCAGGGCGTCGTTCAGACGGGCCGCCCGTTCCAGCAGGCGGGAATGGAGGTAGAAAACGTCGCCCGGATAGGCCTCTCGTCCCGGCGGCCGCCTTAGCAGCAGGGAAAGTTCACGGTAGGCGGCGGCGTGCTTGGACAGGTCGTCATAGATGCAGAGGACGTCCCGGTGCTGCTCGTACATGAAATACTCGCCCATGGCGCAGCCGGCATAGGGGGCGATGTAGAGCATGGGCGCCGGCTCGCTGGCCGTTGCCGAAACGACAATGGTATATTCCATGGCCCCGGCTTCCTCCAGGCGCTGGACAACGCCCGCCACGGTGGAAGCCTTCTGGCCTATGGCCACATAGATGCAGATGACATTTTGCCCTTTTTGATTGATGATGGTGTCCACGGCGATGGCCGTCTTGCCCGTCTGCCGGTCGCCGATAATCAATTCCCGCTGGCCGCGGCCGATGGGGATCATGGAATCTATGGCTTTCAAGCCTGTCTGGAGGGGGGTATTCACCGGCTGGCGGTAAACGACGCCCGGCGCCGGTGATTCTACCGGCCGGAACTTTTCCGTCTTGATGGGCCCCTTGCCGTCAATGGGCTGGCCCATGGCGTTGACTACCCGGCCGATCAGAGCTTCCCCTACCGGTACCTCGACAATGCGCCCGGTGCGCTTGACCTGGTCCCCTTCTTTGATGTGGGTGTAGGGGCCCAGGACCACGGCGCCGACGTTGTCTTCTTCCAGGTTCAGGACCATGCCGTAGACATTGCCGGGAAACTCCAGCAACTCGCCGGCCATGGCCCGCTCCAGGCCGTAGATGCGGGCGATGCCGTCACCCACCTGGGTGATGATCCCCGTATCGGCCACTTCTACTTCCAGCTGGTACTGTTCGATCTGGTTCTTGAGAATACTGGTTATTTCATCGGGCCGGATGCTCAAGACTGTTTTTCACCCCTTTGCACGTCTGGTTTTGTTTATGCGCCCTTCAAGTGCTCGCCCAAAAGTTCCAGCTTTTTCTTCAGGCTGGCGTCCAGGACCCTGTCCCCCACGCGGATGACCATCCCGCCCAGGAGGGACGGATCCACTCTGGTTTGCAGGCGGACGTTTTGTCCCGTTATCCGGGCCAGCCTTTCTTTCAGAGCGGCGGTGATCTCCTCAGAAAGAGGTGCTGCTGCCTGCACTTCCACCGGCAGCACCCTGTTTTCCCGGTCAACCATGCGCCGGAATTGGGCCGCTATCTCCGGCAGGGCCCGCTCCCGACCTTTGGCCATGACCAGGTGGAAAAAGTTCTTTAACAACGGGTCGACGTCCGGGAAGAGGGTATCCATTATTCTTTGCTTCTCCCGGACGGGAATGAGCTGGTGATAAAGGACACGGCGCAGTTCAGGGTTCTCTACCAGGGCCCGGCCGGCTGCTTCCAGGACGGCGGCAAAGCCTTCCGTAGCGCCCTTCTGCCGGGCAACTTCATAGAGGGCGCGGGCATAGCGCCTGGCGATGGTCTGGCTGCTCATTGCAATCGCTCCACCTCAGCCAGCGCTTCCCGGGCCAGGCGTTCCTGGTCGTCAGGGGTTAAGGTGCGCCCTAAAACCTTTCCCGCCGCCAGGACGGCCAGGGTCGCTGCTTCATTGCGGATAGCGGCCAGGGCCTTGCTCTTTTCGCCTTCAATCTCGGCTCGTGCCTGTTCCAGCGCGCGGCTAGCTTCCTCTTTGGCCTTGGCAACTATCTCCGCCCGCGTCTCTTCGGCCATCCTGTTAGCCCGGTCCAATATCGCCTGGGCTTCCTGGCGAGCGCCGCGGAGCTGCTGCTGATACTCGGCGAGCATCTGTTCCGCCTTCTCTTTGGCCGTCGCCGCGTCCCTTAAATTGCCCTCAATTTTCGCCTCGCGGTCGGCCAGGATCTTGCCCAGGGGTTTGTAAAGGAGAATATAAAGAACCCCCATGACTACCAGGAGGTTGATGACCTGGAACAAAAAGGTCCAACCGCTTAAATTCAAGGCCTGAAAGATGCCCTGCACGTGGCCACCCCCCTTTCACTGTTCCCAAAAACAGGTCAGGGGCGAATAAGACGGTTTTAACCGCCTTACTCGCCCGTAGGTATTTTAGAGCTTGGTCCACATGAGGATGGCTATAACGAAGGAAAAGAGCGTCAGCGCTTCCATAAAGGCCAGGGCCAGGAGCAGGGTGGTACGGATGTTGCCGCTGGCCTCGGGCTGACGAGCGATACCTTCCATCGCTCCGCGGGAAGCAAAACCCTGGCCGAGGCCCGAACCTAGTGCTGCCAGGCCAATGGCCAGACCGACGCCGATAAAACCTAGTGCTGTCATGTGCATATCCTCCTCTAAAAATGGCTTCCTTTGTGGGCTGGCCATGTTGGTGGTTAGCCAGCCACTAATTTCCGTTCATTCCCCGGGAACTAATCCCGTAAGTGCGGCTCCTTTAATGCCCGTGAATAAAGTTAGCGATATAAGTAACTGTAAGCAGGGTAAAAACAAAGGCCTGGATCAAGCCCATAAGGACGCCCAGGATCATAATGGGCGTCGGTAATAAAAAGGGCAGCATGATAAACAGGATGGTTACCACCATCTCTTCCCCGAACATATTGCCGAATAGACGTAAGGAAAGGGATACCGGCTTGACCAGCTCCTCAATTACATTCAGGGGAAAGAGAAAGGGCACCGGCTGGAAAAAGTGCTTGATGTAGCCCACCAGGCCCCTTTTCCGGATGCCGATAAGCTGGACCAGGATAATGGTAGTCACAGCAAAGGCCGCCGTAGTGGAAAGGTCCATGGTCGGGGGCTTCATCCCGGGGATAAACCAGGAAAGATTGAGGCTCAGGATGAAAATAAACAGGGTGGCTACCAGAGGCAGGTAGCGCCGGCCTTCCTTGCCCATGGTTTCCTCCAGGAGGCCATAGAAAAATTCCAGGAGCAGCTCAAAAATGTGCTGGATACCCCGGGGGATAAAGTTTAATTTCCGGCTTGCCAGGAAAACCCCCAGGAATAAGAGAGCCATGACAATCCAGGTGTTGACCACCGTGGAGTAGACCGGGATGGGCCCCAGGTAAAATACTTCATGGGGCCGGACATGGGCCATTATCTCCCCTAAGGCTCGCAGTCCCATTATTCTATCCCTCCTTTCCCAGGATAATGAGAATGGCCTCGCCCATGTAGACCAGGACCTGAAGGAGCAGCCCTGCAAACACACCAAAAAGAAATTCTATCCCCCCGGCCAGGGCCAGACCCAGAAGGGCCAGGGCCAGGGAGGATCGCATGAGGGAACGGCCAAAGAAACGATTAAAGGCCTTCTGGGGCGGCAGGTTGTCCAGGTTGGCGACGGCTCCCAGCTGCCAGCGGAACAACCCCAGGGAGACAGGCAAAGCTACCCCCAGGCCCGCTACAAAGGCATAATAACCGCCTCCCAGGCCAGCTACTGCTGCCAGGGCAGCCAGGGCCAGCATCCCTTTTTCAGTCCGGGTGAGTTTTATCTTGATCATTGGTTTTAATCTTTGGTGCTTCCTTTTCCAGGATACGCAATTCGCTTAAGATAGAGCGAAATCCCACCCCTACCCCCAGAAAAACGCCGGCCAGCATGAAAAGGGGTGACGTACCCAACCGCCGGTCCAGCCATGCCCCGCCATAAAGGCCGAGGAGGATGGCGGCAATCATGGTAACTCCGAAGGAAAAGGCCATATTGGCAAATCTCGCGTAATCCCAGTAGTGACGTTTCTTGGCTGCCATTGATGTTAAATTGTACCTGGAGGAAATTTTTATACCCTGCCAGTGTTAAAAAGTATTCTCTTTTGTCAATGAAATTCCTGCCGCAAAGATGTTTATTTTTTAATCCAACACATAGGGAAACTTTATGCGGGCGTAAATTCCTGTGGCCTAGCAATTGTCAGGCCAAAATAATGACGCAGGGCGCCGCGGATACGCCGTGAAGCCTGGCCGTCTCCATAGGGGTTGACAGCATGGGCCATGCGCAGGTAAGCCTGCCGGTCTTCCAGGAGTTCGCCGGCCGCTGCCAGGATCTCGTGGTAGCCCGTGCCCACCAGGCGTACGGTACCGGCAGCAACGGCTTCCGGGCGTTCGGTGACTTCCCGCAGGACCAGCACCGGTTTGCCGAGGGCCGGCGCTTCTTCCTGGAGGCCACCGGAGTCTGTCAACACCAGGTAGGAACGGGCCATAAGGTTGACAAAGGGCTCGTAGTCCAGGGGGTCGATCAAGTAAATACGCTCCCGGTTACCGAGGATTTCTCCGGCCAGCTCGCGGACACGGGGGTTGTAGTGAACGGGGAAAACGACGGCAATATCGCTATAGCGCTTTACCAGGTCCCGCAAGGCGCTGAATATTTCCCGCATGGGCTCGCCCCAGTTTTCCCGGCGGTGGGCTGTTACCAGAACGACCCGCCACCTCTCCATATCCAGCTCTTGCAGGCGGGGATCGCTGAAGCAGTATCCGGGGCGGACGGTAGCCTTCAAGGCATCGATAACGGTATTACCGGTGACGTAGATATGCTCTGCCGGTACACCTTCCCGCAAAAGGTTGTCCCGGGCAGTGGCCGTGGGGGCAAAATGAATGTCGGCCAGGGCTCCGGCCAGGCGGCGGTTCATCTCCTCCGGGAATGGGGCGTAGCGGTCACCCGTCCTTAAGCCGGCTTCGACATGACCGACAGGAATTTGCTGGTAAAAGGCAGCCAGGGCCGCTACGAAGGTGGTGGTGGTGTCCCCGTGAACCAGGACCACGTCCGGTCGGGAGGTTTTTAAAACCCCGGAAAGGCCGTTTAAAGCTCTGGTAGTCACTTCTTCCAGGGTCTGCCGGGGCCGCATGATATCCAGGTCATAGCCGGGCTGGATCTGGAACAGTTGGAGGACCTGATCCAGCATTTCCCGGTGCTGGGCCGTGACGGCCACCTGGCAGTTGAATTCTTCCGGATAACGGTTTAGTTCTTTTACGACCGGGGCCATTTTGATGGCCTCGGGACGGGTGCCAAAGACAGTTAAGACCTTTAAGGGCGGCATGAAAAGTTTCCTCCGTAAACCCTTAAAAAGGGCCTCCTTTACTTTAGATACTTTTTCGCCCGGAGTTTATTGATGTGCTCCTCCAGGGCCTGCTGGATGTCGACGCCGTACTGGTCTTCCAGGACAAACATGAGGGAAACGGCCGTCTGGGCCACGTCCAGCAGCTCGCGGGTAATGGCCGCCAGGACGGCGTTATGGTCCATCTTGATCTCCTCGCCGCTTAAACCCCGGAGCTTGCCGATAGCCTGGGCCAGTTCTCCGGCTTCTTCCATAAGTTTTAAAGCGGTAGATTCCATAGTGGGTGTCAGGTTGTCCAGTTTGGGTAAAGCGATAATCTTTTGCTGCAAAATTTTTCCCTCCAACCGGAGAGGCTCCTTAAAAGCTCCTACGACCTTCGCCGCTGGAAAAACAATGCCGGCTGTTGCCCTCTAGCGGGGCAGGTGAACGATTTCCAGCCCGGCTTCCCGCAGCCAATTATGGGCGACCGGGTAGGGCCGGGCATAGACAATCCTTTTAATCCCGGCCTGGATAATGATCAGGGCGCACCTCTCGCAGGGATAATCGGTCACATACATGGTCGCCCCGGCCCTTTCTTCCGGTGAACACTCCAGGAGGGCATTGATTTCGGCGTGGATGGTCCGCTGGCAGTGCTCCCCATCCATGAGGCAGCCGACATCCAGGCAGTGGGGCAGGCCATGGGGGGCGCCGTTGTAACCGGTACCTTTGATGCGCTTGTCCTTGACCACCAGGGCACCCACGGCCCGCCGGTTGCAGGTGCTCCGGCTGGCCACCTGGAAGGCGATATCCAGGAAGTATTCATCCCAGTCTTTACGCATAAACTCACCTGTGGCGTAAAATACAGGTAAAATTTTAGCGGGTCGTACCCGCCGAAATTAAAAATTAAATTGCGCGTATCCCGGGCTTATTTTAGCATAATTTTTCCCTGGCTACTAGAGTTTTTTAAAACCAAACCCGCTGGACTTTTACCTCCAGCGGGCCTTTTAGCTCAATCAAGCTCCGGGTACAGGGGATAGGCCTGGCAGAGTTCGGCGACAATGCCTCGCGCTTCATCAAGTTTCTTGGCATCAGGGCCGTAGGAGAGGGCGAGGTCTATAGCCCGGGCTACCATCCGCATGGCGTCGGTATCCATACCCCGGGTGGTCAGCGCAGCTGTGCCCAGGCGGATGCCGCTGGTTACGCTGGGCTTTTCCGGGTCGAAGGGGATAGCGTTTTTATTGACGGTTATCTGCACGGAACCCAGGATTTCCTCGGCCTCGCGACCGGTAACGCCTTTATTGCGCAGGTCCACGAGGATCAGGTGGTTGTCGGTACCGCCGGATACCAGGTTAAAGCCGTAACCCTGCAAAGCTTCGGCCAGGGTACGGGCGTTGGCGACAATTCTTTCCTGGTAGCGCTTGAATTCCGGCTGCATGGCTTCCTTCAAGGCCACCGCCTTGGCGGCGATGACGTGCATCAGGGGCCCGCCCTGGATGCCTGGAAAGACCGCCTTGTCGATTTCCCTGGCGTATTCCCGGGTGGTGAAAATAATACCTCCCCGCGGCCCCCGCATGGTCTTGTGGGTGGTAGTGGTCACAAAATGGGCGTAAGGTATGGGGCTGGGGTGGATGCCGGCGGCCACCAGGCCGGCAATATGGGCCATGTCCACCATGAGAAGGGCGCCGACTTCGTCGGCTATCTCCCGGAAACGGGCAAAATCGATTACCCGCGGGTATGCGCTGGCCCCGGCGACAATTAGCTTGGGCCTTACTTCCCGTGCTATCCGGGCCACTTCATCGTAATCAATCCGCCCGGTATCGGGGTTGACGCCGTAAAAGGAAAAATTATAATACCGGCCGGAGATGCTGACCGGGCTACCGTGAGTCAGGTGACCGCCGTGGGCCAGGTTCATCCCCAGGGCTTTATCGCCCGGCTTTAGGACAGCGAGGTAGACGGCTGTATTGGCCTGGCTGCCGGAATGGGGCTGGACGTTGGCATGTTCAGCGCCAAAGAGGACTTTGGCCCGTTCCCGGGCCAGGTTTTCGACCACATCTACCCACTCGCAGCCGCCGTAATACCGTTTGCCCGGGTAACCTTCGGCGTACTTATTGGTCAGAACCGAACTGTAGGTTTCCATGACGGCCCGGCTGACAAAGTTCTCCGAGGCGATGAGTTCCAGGTGGGTACGCTGGCGTTGCAACTCACCCTTGACGGCCTCAACCAGTTCCGGGTCCACCCGCGCTACGGTTTCTAAGTTCATTAAAATTTCCCTCCTGTTTTTGCTGCTGGAAACTCTTCCTCTACCAGCTTCTAACTTCCTGGTTCTGGCTCCTCATCCTTATCTCGCCTCAAGCTGCAGCAGCCGGTTATTTCTCCTGCCTTTTAACTACCCTGAAAATAACTTCGCTCCAGGCTGGCATTGTTTTTGCTCGCTCCAAACAAATGCCATCCCGTTATTTTCATCCTTCTGATGGTGCCGGGTTAGCGGTATGAGGGTCTTGTTCCCTCTGAAATCTATATACAGCCCGTTCACCACCAATCAAGGGTGGGCGCGTCCGAGCCGCCGTTACGGGGGCGCTGCCGATGGTTTTGACCTGCAGGCGGACGGGCACGGCTACCGGCCGCAGGTGCATGCCGATGAGGGTGGCGCCGATATCCAGGCCGGCATGGGCCTGGAGCCCGGCGACCACCACCGGCCGGTGCAGGGCGGAAAAAGCCGCCGCGGCCAGAGAACCGCCGGCCTTTGGCGCCGGAACGACTGTTACCACCGGCAGGTTGTAAAGCCTGGCGGCGCCGGCCTCGATGACCAGGGCCCTGTTTAAATGCTCGCAGCACTGGGCTGCCAGGTACACCTGGGCGGCATTGGTGGCCTGGAGCAGGCCCGCTACCACGGCCTGCCCGATTTCCAGGGAAGAGGCCGTGCCAATCCTCTGGCCCGTAATCTCACTGGTGCTGCAGCCGGCTACCAGGATCTGGCCGGGCTTTAGAGCGGCAACTTCAATAAGTTCCATGGCAGCTGCTTTAACCGCCGCTGTAATGGCGCTTAAGTCGGCCATTCTATCCGTCCTTTCTCCTACTTTTCCTGGCAGCGGTAACTGGCCTCTATGGCACTAATTTTGGCCACCCGGCGGGCATGACGGCCGCCGCTGAAGCCGGCCGCCAGCCAGGTGGCGACAATTTCCAGGGCCAGGCCGGGACCGATGACCCGCTCGCCCATGGTCAGGATATTGGCATCATTATGTTCCCGCGCCGCCCGGGCTGAAAAGGTATCGTGGCAAAGGGCGGCGCGAATGCCGGGGACTTTATTGGCCGCGATGCAGACGCCGATCCCCGTGCCGCAACAGAGGATGCCCCGATCGTATTCACCGCTGGCCACAGCTTCGGCCACCTTACGGGCATAGTCAGGGTAATCTACCGCGCTGGCATCATAGGTGCCGAAATCGTGATTGGCAATACCCTGCCGGTCCAGGTACTCTTTAATTGCTGCCTTGAGGTGAAAACCGCCGTGATCACTACCCAGGGCGACGCGCAATTTAACTGCACCTCTTGCCGTAAAGATTAAATACTATTTAATTATTCGCCGTGTTAACGCTAATTCCTGCTGCAAATAACTTCTCTCCAGGCTGGCATTGTTTTTGCTCGCTCCAAACAAATGCCAGCCCGTTATTTTCATCCTTCTGATGGTGCCGGGTTAGCGGCATGGGTGTCTTGGGTATATTTCTCCAGGGCCTGTCCTATAAGGCTGGCCAGTTCCCTGGCAGTAGCCTGGTAAATTTCCAGGGGGCGGCCAAAGGGATCGGGAATATCGTCATCAACACTAGCGGACTGTTCTCCTGCGGCCGCCTTTGCACCCGCCTCTTCCCGCAGCTCCTCCCGGGAGGGCTTTTCTTCTCCTTTCCGGACATACTCCTTCAAGGTAAAGGTTTTGCCCCTGGCGGCCGGGTAAAACTGCAGGAGAAATTCCTTGTGGGACCTGGTCATGGTTAAAATCAGGTCGGCGTCTTCCACCAAGGCCCCTGTAACCTGCCGGGCGCGGTGATCCTGGAGATTAATGCCCATGGCCGCCAGTGCCTGGATGGCTTCCGGTGTCGCCGGGTCGCCCTCCCGGGCTGCCAGGCCGGCCGAGGCAATAGCAATATCTAAACCCCGTTCATCCTTTATGCGGGAGGCAATGGCCGCCGCCATGCTGCTGCGGCAGGTGTTACCGGTACAAATAAAAAGAATACCCGGCATATCCTATACCCCCATCAACATTTTTAAGCCGATACCTACCAGAATCAGGCCGCCGACAATCTCGGCCCTGCTGCCCAGGTAGGCGCCCAGGCGCCGGCCGGCCAGGAGCCCCAAGGCCGTCATGGTCCCGGCAATAAAGCCCATGGTCAGGACCGTCAGAGGGATATTGACGCTGATGGCGCCGAGGCCAAAGCCGACGCTGAGGGCATCCAGGCTAACGCTGCCGGCCATGAGCAGGACGGCCATCAGGCCGCCGATCACGCTCTCCTGGCCTGGTACGGCCCGCAGCACCTGCCCGGCCAGACCGCCGCCTTCTTTCGGGGAGGCAACAGCCTCCCAGAGCATCAGCCCGCCTATGCCGGCCAGGACCAGGGCGCCGATAATGGCCGCCAGTTTCCCCAGGATCCGGCCCAGGAGCAGGCCCAGGTAGAGCCCCGTCAGGGGCATAATGATGTGAAAAACACCCACCGTCCCGGCGAAGAGCAGGGCCTGCCGGCCCCGGAGGCCTCCCAGGGCCAGGCCGGTAGCCAGGGAAAAGGCATCGGTCCCCAGGGCCATGGCTACCAGGATGAGACCTAAAGGCTCCATGTCAATACCTCCACTTAAGCATGGATGATGCGGTTGGCTGCTGACTTGCGCAGGCGGTTCATAATGGCCAGGCCCAGGCCTTCTTCGGCAATGGCTTCGGCCAGAATGATGTCGGCCCGGTGGCGGTCGCAGTTGCGCAGCGCGTTGAAGAGATTGGCGGCAATGGTAGCCGGCTGGGAGCGGCTGCCCAGGACCTCCAGGTAATCCGGCCGGGGGTCCTGCTGGTAGGCCGCGGCCGTTTCTCGGGTTGCCAGGACGGCCACCCGGCGCCCCCCTTGCTGCCACGCTGCCACCAGGGCGCGGATCTTGGCCGTCACCCGCTCCAGCTCACCGGTAACGACAAAAACTTCGCCCCGTGGGGCATAGTGTTTGTACTTCATTCCCGGGGCGCGCGGCTGCGCTACCTGGCTGCCACGGACGGCCGGGTCAATGGCGACTTCGCCGAGAACGGCTTTGAGCTCCTCATAGGTCACTCCCCCCGGTCTTAAAATGGTGGGCACCGGGGTTGTCAGGTCCAGGACCGTTGATTCTACCCCCACGGTAGCCGGCCCGCCATCGACGACGGCATCGATCTTGCCCCTCAGGTCCTTAAGGACGTGCCGGCCGGTGGTAGGGCTGGGACGTCCGGAGATATTGGCGCTGGGCGCGGCTATGGGCAGGCGGGCGACCCGGATGAGGGCCTGGGCTACCGGGTGGGCAGGCATGCGGATGCCTACCGTATCCAGGCCGGCGGTCACGATATCCGGGATCAGGTCGCCCCGCGGCAGGACCAGGGTCAGGGGCCCGGGCCAGAAGCGCTGCATGAGCAGGGTCGCCCGCGGCGGCAGGTAGGCCACCAGGTCCTGGACATCCCGGAAACTGGCAATATGGACAATAAGGGGGTTGTCGGCCGGCCGTCCCTTGGCGCGAAAGATACGCCGCACCGCTCGGCTGTCCAGGGCATTGGCCCCCAGGCCGTAGACCGTTTCCGTGGGGAAGGCCACCACCCCGCCCCGGTTAAGAATCCGGGCTACCAGGCGAATTTTATGGAGTTCCGGCACGCGGGGGTCTATTTTTAAGTATTTCGTTCGCTTACCCACAGCCACCCATTTCACCTCTATGTATTTATCGCAGTTATTATTCTTCCCGGCGATAGGCCAGGAAACAACGATCGCGGCCGCCATAATCGGGTAACACCGCCATATCCCGGTAAGCCCCGGTGGACGCTGCCAGCTCCAGGACGGCCCTGCCTTGATTATACCCTATTTCCAGGGCCAGGAGCCCTCCTGCCTTTAAAACTTCCGGTGCCCCGGGTAACAGGACATGGTAGGCGCGCAAACCGTCGGGGCCGCCGTCCAGGGCCAGGCGCGGCTCGGCCCGGACCTCCGGCGGCAGCCTGTCCAGCTCGGCCGCAGGTATGTAGGGAGGGTTGGCCACCAGGGCGTCTAACTTTAAACCCTTAAGGGGCGCCAAAAAATCGCCCTGCAGGAAAGTAACCCGGCCTGCCAGGCCTAAAGCGCGGGCATTCTGCCGGGCTACATCCAGGGCTGCCGGGCTTATATCAGTGGCGTAAACTTTGGCGTTGGGCAGGTAGTAGGCCAGGCTTAAAGCTATGGCCCCGCTGCCCGTGCCGCAATCGGCAATAACAGAACTTCCCCTTGCGTCAAGGCGCTCTAAGACGGCTTCCACCACCACTTCCGTATCCCGGCGGGGGATTAAAACCGCAGGGGTAACTTTAAACTCCAGAGACATGAACTCCTGGCTGCCGGTAAGGTACTGGAGGGGGTACCCGGCCACCCGGCGCTCCACGGCCGGCCAAAACCTGGCCGCAACGGCAGGCTCCAGTTCCTCCTCCAGACGGGCCAGGAGCTGGGGCCGGGTATACCGTCCGGCCCAGCCGAGCAGTACTTCCGCCTCCAGGCGAGGCCGGGGTATTCCTGCCGCCGCAAATTTCAGGCTTGCTTCTTTTAAGGCTTCCTGGAGGGTCAACGCCAATGCCTTAAGCCTCCATATTCTTTAACCTTTCGGCCTGATCACTGGTCACCAGGGCGTCGATGATTTCGTCCAGCTCGCCATCCAGGATGGTATCCAGGTGGTGCAGGGTCAGGCCGATGCGGTGGTCGGTGACCCGGTTCTGGGGAAAATTGTAGGTGCGGATCCGCTCGCTGCGGTCACCGGTACCCACCTGGGAGCGCCGTTCGGCCGCCAGTTCTCCCTCCTGTTCAGCCCTGGCCATATCCAGGAGCCGCGCCCGCAGGACTTTCAGTGCCTTCTCCTTATTCTTCAGCTGGGATTTCTCGTCCTGGCAGGATACTACCAGGCCTGTCGGGAGGTGGGTGATCCGTACCGCCGAGTAAGTGGTGTTAACGGACTGGCCCCCGGGCCCGCTGGAACAAAAGATGTCAATCCGCAGGTCCTCGGGGTTTATCTCTACATCTACTTCTTCCGCTTCTGGCAGGACGGCTACGGTTGCTGTGGAGGTATGAATCCGCCCGCCGGACTCGGTAGTAGGGATGCGCTGCACCCGGTGGACGCCGCTTTCAAACTTCAGGCGGCTGTACACTCCCTGGCCTTCAATCAGGAAAATAATCTCCTTGAAGCCTCCCAGTTCCGTAGGATGGGAGCTCATAATCTCCGTCCGCCAGCGTTTTTTTTCCGCATAGCGCTGGTACATGCGGAAAAGGTCGCCGGCAAAAAGGGCCGCTTCATCGCCGCCGGCTCCGGCCCGGATCTCCATGATGATGTTCTTTTCGTCGTTGGGATCTTTGGGCAGGAGCAGGATCTTTAACTGCCGTTCCAGGTTCTCCCTTTCCTCTTCCAGGCGTTTTATTTCATCTGTAAGGAAGTCGCGGAACTCCGGATCCTTTTCTTCTTCCAGAAGGTTGCGGCTTTCTTCCAGGTCGGACATGACCCGGCGATACTGGCGAAAGGTCATAACTATTTCTTCCAGGGCCGCGTGGGCCCGGGCATGCTTCTGCAATTGCTCCGGGTCGGCTATTACTGCCGGGTCGCCCATGAGCCGTCCCAGCTCTTCATATTTAGCTTCGATCTGTTCTAGCTTCTCCAGCAAATGGCATCACCTCTTTTCTTACCCTGAGAAAACAACTCCCCTCCAGGCCGGCACCTTTTTGCGCTCCCCTGGCCCTCGCGGAGCGCCCGCACTCAACTCTTTTAAGTAGCAGCTGCTCAGGTCAAAAGCTTATGCGAAAGCATCACTTTCCCGATGGGGCTTTTCCCGCACCGCCTCCAGGGCGGCCAGGGCTACCTCCAGCATGCCGTCGTCGGGCTCCCGTGTAGTAAGTTTCTGCAGCCAGAGTCCCGGGGCGGCTATGGCCCGCACCAGGGGTACGTTTAAATGGCGGCCGGTGAATTTGAGCAGTTCATAGGCCAGGCCGGCTACTACCGGTAGCAACACCAGGCGGGAGGCCAGGCGCCAGGCAATTCCACCCCGGCCAACGATAGAAAAAAAGACAATAGTTAATACCAGGACCAGCAGGAGAAAACTGGTACCGCACCGGGGGTGCAGGGTCGGATAGGACCGCACCGTTTCCACCCTTAAATCTTCTCCTGCCTCAAGGGCATTAATTACTTTATGCTCGGCCCCGTGATACTGGAAGACGCGCTGGACGTCTTTGACCCGGCCAATGGCCGCCACGTAGCCTAAAAAGAGGAGCATCCTGAGCAGCCCCTCGACTACATTCTGCCAGAAGATAGATAAATGGTTATGGAGGAGCAGGGCCGCCCCGGCCGGAAGGAGGACAAAGAAACCCACGGTTGCCGCCAGGGCAATGGCTACCGTCAGGACCAGGTCCCTGGTGCTTAACTCCTCCTCTTCTCCCTCCATAGCCTGGTTGGCCGAAAAGGTTAGATACCGGATACCCAGGATTAAAGACTCAAATAAGGCCACAACGCCGCGGAGCAGGGGCAGTTTTAAAACAGGGTAACGGGCAGTGATGGAACTGTTGGGTTCGGCCTCGACCAGGATCTCGCCGCCGGCTTTACGGATGGCTACTGCCGTTTTGTGCGGCCCCCGCATCATCACGCCCTCAATGACGGCCTGGCCGCCGTATTGCACCTCGGGGGCCGCCGGCAATAGGAAAAAGCAGAGCCTGCGGCTCCGCCTTCTTGCCCTAGCGACCATATTTTTTCCGGAAACGCTCAATCCGCCCGCCACGCTCAACTACCCTTTGCCGGGTACCGGTGTAAAAGGGATGGCACTGGGAGCATATCTCTACCCGGATCTCTTTTTTTGTGGAGCGTGTCTCAATGACATTACCGCAGGCACATATAATCCGCGCTTTGTCGTAATTGGGATGAATATCCGGTTTCACGCCATCTTCACCTCCGCGGAAAAATCAAACTCATATCAGTATAACATGAAAGAGCCGCCAGTGCAAAGAAAAAAATTGGCGCGGAATACCGTTACCATCAAAAAAGGCCGGCGAACCGGCCTTTTTACCTGTTTAAGAAACGTTCGGGATTGACGGCCTTGCCCCTTTCCCTGATTTCAAAATGAAGATGGGGACCGGTGGCATTGCCCGTACCACCCACTTCGGCAACGGGCTCGCCGGCCCGGACGTACTCGCCAACCTTGACCAGGTTGCGGGAGTTATGGGCATAAACAGTCTCCAGGCCGTTGCCATGGTCGAGTTTAACCATGTTGCCATAGATACCGTTACCCCAGCCGGAAAAAGTTACCACCCCGGACCAGGCAGCCCGGATTTTATCTCCGACCTTACCTGCTATATCCAGGCCGTGGTGGAACTCATTATCCCGCCAGCCAAAGCCGGAGGTAATGGCACCGATGAGGGGCCAGAGAAAGGAAATCAGCCTTAAGCTACGGGAAGCAGGTACCGCCTCTACCCTGGTGACCGGTACCCCACCCGGTGAACCGGGGATGGTAAGGACCATACCAATTCGCAGCCGCCTGGCATCGACAATACCGTTGGCGGCGGCCAGGTTTTCCACGCTGGTGTCAAAACGCCGCGCAATATCCCAGAGGGTGTCCCCGGCAGCTACCGTATAGCTCTGCTCTGCTTCGTGAGGCAACACCAGGAACTGTCCCGGTACCAGGGCGGCATCAGGTTCCAGGTAGTTCATCACCGCCACCAGTTCGGGGTCTGTCTGGTAGCGGCGGGCAATGCGTTCCAGGGTATCGCCCTCTTCTACCCGGTAGATGCGGGTATAGTTATTAACCCGGGCGGCCAATTCCTGGTAGGTTTCCGGGGCGAGGACAGTGGCCACCTGCTGCAAATCCTCGATGACGGCCCCTTGCGCCGGGAGGGCGAAAAAGCTGTTAACCAGCAGGGCCAACCCCAGGGCCAGGCTTACCGCCATCTTTTTGTACAGCATTTTTTCACTCCTGTTCTTTACCATTATGGTATAAGTTGCCTTTCTTCCCATTTAGCCTTTATTTTAGCCATACGTGAACAAAAATATACCCCGTTCTGGACGGGGTTAGTCTTGCAATTGCCAACTGCCGATTTTGGCTGGGCTTAGTTTATACTATTTTTAGCATTTTGCTAACGGGGTTGCTAGCCTCACTAATGCTCCCGGGGGAACATGGCCGGGAGGGCGCGCAGGAGGTCTTTGTTGCTTTTGGTCTTTTGCATGGACTCAATTAAAACCTCGGCCACTTCCACCGGTCCCATACCGCTGGTGACCCGCCGGAAATTCCAGACCAGCTCCAGCTCCTCGGGGCTTAACAACAATTCCTCCCGCCTCGTGCCGGAGCGCTTGACGTCAATGGCCGGGAAGATGCGGCGTTCGGCCATCTTCCGGTCCAGGATGAGTTCCATATTGCCCGTTCCTTTGAATTCTTCAAAGATAACTTCATCCATGCGGCTGCCGGTTTCAATCAGGGCTGTCGCCACAATGGTGAGACTCCCGCCCTCTTCGACCTTGCGGGCAGCGCCGAAGAAGCGTTTGGGTTTGTAAAGGGCGGTTGGATCAACGCCGCCGGAAAGGGTGCGGCCGCTGGGAGGGACGACCAGGTTGTGGGCCCGGGCCAGGCGGGTGATGCTGTCCAGGAGGACGACGACGTCTTTCTTATGCTCCACCAGGCGTTTGGCCCGTTCCAGGACCATATCGGCCACCTTGACGTGGTTCTCCGGCAGCTCGTCAAAGGTGGAGCTCACCACCTCGCCCCGCACCGAGCGTTCGATGTCGGTGACTTCTTCGGGTCGTTCGTCGATTAATAAAATTATCAGCTCAACGTCGGGATAGTTGGTAGTGATGGCATTGGCGATTTTTTTCAGCAGCACGGTCTTGCCGGCCTTGGGAGGGGAAACGATCAGGGCGCGTTGGCCTTTGCCCAGAGGAGCAATCAGGTCGATAATCCGGGTGGAGGGATCGCCATTCTCCGTCTCCAGGGTATAACGTTCGTAAGGATAAATGGGCGTCAGGGCATCAAAGTGCAGCCGTTCCGGTGATGTCTCCGGGTTTTCCCCGTTGACCTTCTCTACCCGCAGCAGGGCGAAAAAACGCTCGTTATCCTTCGGAGGGCGGACCAGCCCGGCTACCTTGTCTCCAGTGCGCAGGTCAAAGCGGCGGATCTGGGAAGGGGAGATATAGATATCGTCGCCGCTGGGTATGTAGCCGAAGGGTCGTAAGAAGCCGTAGCCATCCGGCAGGATCTCCAGGATGCCCTGGGCCTGCAGCTGCTCTTCCTTTTCCTGTTCCTGCTGCTCCTTCTGGGCCAGGGCCTTGGCAATTTCAAAGACCAGCTCTTTCTTGCGCAGGCGGTAGTAGCCGCTTAAATTGAGCTCCCTGGCTATCCGGTAAAGCTCAACCATGGTCTTGCTTTCTAACTCGGCAGTATTCAAATGGTAATAACCTCCATAATTACTTATCCTTTACTTTCTCCCAATCGGCGAGAAATTTAGCCAGGCCGGCATCTGTCAGGGGGTGCTTTACCATCTGCATGATAACTTTATAGGGAACGGTGGCAATATCAGCACCCAGGCGGGCGGCCTGGAGCACATGGAGGGGATGGCGGATACTGGCGGCAATAATCTGGGTTTCCAGGCCGTACTGGGCATAAATGGGAACAATATCGGCAATGACCTGCATACCGTCGTGGTTGATATCATCGAGGCGCCCAACAAAGGGACTCACATAGGTTGCGCCGGCCAGGGCGGCGAGAAGCGCCTGGTTGGCGGAAAATACCAGGGTAACGTTGGTTTTAATACCTTGAGCCGCCAGTTTTTTGACGGCTTTAAGGCCTTCGGCTATCATGGGGATCTTGATGACAATGTTGGGGGATATGGCTGCCAGTTCCTGGGCTTCGGCTATCATGGCCTCGGCTTCCGTACTGATTACTTCTGCACTGATAGGGCCGTCAACAATAGCGGCGATCTCTTCCACGACCTGGCGAAAATTACGCCCTTCCCTGGCAATCAGGGAAGGATTGGTTGTTACACCTGAAATTATACCCAGATCACTGGCTGCTTTAATCTCTTCAATATTGGCGGAATCGATGAAAATACGCACTTCTCAGGGGCACCTCCGTAAAATGGATGTAAGATGTGGGAAGTGAGAGGTTGGATACTTATAGGTGAAGGGCTATAAAAAACGAAAGTTATCTGGCAAAAAAAGAAGGGTAATACCTTAGTAAATCATTCACCATGTAATGCCAGAATCCTGCTGGCGATTGGAAAAAGTCTAGATTAAGGATAAGAGCCCGGCGGCAGGGCCGCGGGGCTCTTATTTTAAAGCCCGCTGAAGTTATCTCTTCTTGGGGCGGAAAGTATGGCAGGCTGTCCCATCAGAAGTGGTGACTTGGCGGTCGCCACTGGACCTGACTTCAATGGAATCAGCAGTACAGGCCATGTTATCCCAGAAATGACACTCTTCTACGCCACATTTTATGCCCGCCATTTTCTCTACCTCCTCAGGGTGTTTACCTATAGGGTTCTCACCTCCGGGGAGAAATATGCACGCGGCCGGCACAGCCAAAGACCTGCATTTTATGGCGGATAATACCGGTGGCAGCTTCCCGTGCCGGTCCCAGCACTTTGCGGGGGTCGATTTCGTCGGGGTTGGCTGCCAGGGCCTGGCGGGCAGCTTCGACAAAGGCGATACGAATATCGGTATCGATGTTGATCTTGCGGACGCCCAGTTCCACAGCGCGGCGGATATCGGCATCGGGAACGCCGGAAGAACCGTGGAGGACTATGGGGGTGGGGATCAGGCGGTCAATGGCGGCCAGGCGGTTAAAATCCAATTTGGGCGTACCCTTATAACGGCCATGAGCCGTACCGATAGCAATAGCCAGGGCGTCGACGCCCGTCTCGGCGACAAAACGCCTGGCTTCTTCGGGGTCGGTCATGGTCGCCTCACGCTCGGACACGCTGATGTGGTCCTCGGTGCCACCGATTCTACCCAGTTCCCCCTCGACAGAAGCGCCCATGGCATGGGCAATCTCTACAACGCGCCTGGTCAGGGCGATGTTTTCTTCCAGAGGGTATTTGGAACCGTCGATCATGACCGAGGTGAAACCGGCCCGCAGGCAGCGCAGGACCTGGTTGAAGTCAGTGCCATGGTCAAGGTGCAGGACCACCGGGACTGAGGTCCCTGCAGCCGCCGCCCGCACCAGGGCTGTTATATACTCCAGGCCGGCATATTTAATCGCTCCCTGGCTGGCCTGGATGATGACCGGTGCCCCTTCCGCCTCGGCGGCATTGATAATGGCCTGAACAATTTCCATATTATTACAGTTAAAGGCGCCGACGGCGTACCCCTTAGCATCAGCGTCTTTGAGAACCTCGGCCAGGGTAACTAAAGGCATAGGCTCAGCTCCTTTTAAAAATTGTGCCTCTAACTTCCGTTCATTATACCCGCGATTTCTGGCGGCGGCGATAACGCTGCTTGGAAAGAGTTTCATTTCTACTTACCAGGTGACCGGGCAGGCGGATTTCCTGCAAGTTTTCTACCTGCTCCAGGTCGGCCATGGTAGCGGCGGGTAGGTTTTTTTCCGCCCGGCAGGCCTGGCAGCGCAGCTGCAAATGGCCGGGAAAAATTTCAATTTCTATGTTTTCGCTGCCACAGCCGCAGCTCACCCGGCCTTCTTCGGCCAGCTGGTAAATAAGGGACAGCAGTTGATACATGACGTCCGGTTCCTCAAAATAATCGCTGAAACCAAGGTCTCGGGCTACCTGGGCCAGGGTGCGGTCATGACGCTGCACCGCGCGCTGCACCTTTTCCCGGGGACCGATGAAGCCTACCTCCAGCTCTGTCTCCTTACAGGTCAGGGTCAGGAGCTCCCGCGACCACAGTTCCTTGCGGGTATGGCGGCTGATATGGAGGCTGTCACACATGCCGCAGCGATACTGGAGCCAGAAGCTTTTCCCTTTTTTCCTGCTGATGGTTAGCAGGGGGGTACCGCAACTGCACTCTACCTGCCATGTCCGGCCGCCGGCAAAATTAAAGAGGGAAAAACCGCGGAACTCCAGGCGACCGCAGGATGGACAGCGTAAAACCACAACATTCAGGGTGTGGATAATCACTTTTATTTAATCCTCCTCACCCCTCCATATTCGCCGCAGCCGGAGAAATTCCTGCTCCAGGGTAAATTTAAAAGGGCCTGCCAGCAGCAGGGCCCCCTTACCTTTCGTAACAACAACTTTACAACTGTTTCCGCTACCTGGATCCGGCATTATTCCGGCTGCAAAGCCGCCTGCACCAACCGGTATAGCTGCTTGATATCAAAGGGTTTCTGCAGGACATACCGGGCACCGAATTCACTCGCTTGTTCTACCAGATCCAGCTCATTATACGCCGTGATGATTATCACCGGTGTGGCAACAGAAAGTTTCCGCAATTCCTTCAAAAACTCCACTCCATTCATGCCTGGCATCTTTATATCCAGGATCACCAGGTCTGGCGCTTCGCTGGCAATTTTTTCGAGGGCCTCCCTACCTTCACTGGCTACACATAAGCTATAACCAAGCTGTCTCAAGGCTTCGCAAATTAAACGACGTACACCCGGCTGGTCGTCAATTACCATTACCTTTTTGTCTATCAGACCAGCTCACCTCCAACCGCGGCGGTCCCAAAGCCCCCCTTTCTTCAGCACTTCGCTCAAGCTCCTCTATATCATCCAATATTTAGCTATAAATCGCTAAATTCCTGCTTCAGGAGCTAAACTTTGGGCGGCGGAGGAACCTACCGGCACCATCTCCCCGGAGGTCATCCGCACCAGGTAGGGTTGTCCCTCCCGGCAATAGACCCGGGGCAAGCGGGCGTTGGCCGTCGGTCGCCGGATATCCACCTCTACTTCCTGCCCAACCTCTACCTCCGTAAGGTGACCTACGTCGACTATGGAGAGCTGCATGCCCACCCGGCCTATCACCGGCGCCCTCCGCCCGGCAATGGTAACTGCCGTCCCCTCCCCGCCACCACGGCCCAGGTAGGCCAGGACGGTCTTCGCCAGGTGGCGGGCCAGGTCGTTTAGATTTTTGGGGCGGCTCACGGCCGTTAAAGCAAAGCCATCGGCATAACCCACAGGGATGACGGCCAGCCGGGTGGCCTTTTTGACTACATAATCGCCACCATAGCCAACGGGAGTACCGGCCGCCACATCATGGATAAAGAGAATGCGGGCTTTAAACTGCCAGGGATTCTTTAATTCCAGGCCCCGACGGGGAGCCCGGTAAGGGAACTGGCCGTACAAAAGGGTGCCGGCCCGCACCATATCAAGGTGCATTTCCGGATGGAGCAGCAGGCCGGTGCTGTTGCAGATATGCTTTAAAGGCAGGGATATTTGCTGCCCTTCCAGGTCCATAATAACTTTTTGGAAACATTGCAGCTGCCTGCGGGCTGCCCCCGGGCGGGCCGCTTCGGCTAGATGGCTGTAGAGTCCTTCCAGTTGCACCCCGGGCCAGCACTGCATTTCCTTTGCCAGGGGGACCACTTCTCCCGGTTCCAGGCCGGTGCGCTGCAGGCCGGTCTCTACCTTCAGGTGCACCCGGGCCTGCCGGCCCATCGCCGCCGCGGCAGCCGCTGCCGCTTCAGCCCCGCTGCGGCTGCTGATGGTCAGGGTGAGGTCATTGTGCAGGGCCTGCGGCAGTTCCTCCGGCAGCAGGGGGCTCATTAACAGGATGGGAGCCGTAATGCCGGCCCGGCGTAACTCCAGCCCTTCGGCCAGGGTAGTAACCCCCAGGTAGTCTGCTCCTGCTGCCGTAAAAATCCGGGCTGCCTCGACGGCGCCGGCACCGTAGGCATCGGCCTTGATGACGGCCAGCAGCCGGGTCGGGGGTTGGAGCAGGCTTTTGACGGCGCACAGGTTATGCTCCATGGCTGTAGCTTCGATCTCAATCCAGCGGGGGCCGACCAGCCGGGTTAGCTCTGCTAAGTCCACAGGGGATTGGCACCACCCTATCTTGAAAGAGTAATTTCATTCCACCGTGGCAGCCTTTTTCTTCCAGAAAAGCAGGCGGCGGAAACCACGAGAATAGAGGGGGAGGACCGACTGCCAGAGCCAGTAGTAAAAGGGGGAGTAAACCCGGTCGTATTCGCCGATAAACTCGGTAAAGGTACCGTTGAAGCCTTTCTTAAAACGATAGAGGCCGTAGAGGGGGTTCTTTTCGTCCAGGTCACCCGGCACGCCGCGGAAGTCGTACATGGTGCACCCCTGTTCCCTGGCCCACAGGATCATGGTCCACTGGAGGAGGTAGTTGGGCATAACGTTGCGGTGGCGGTTGCTGGAGGCGCCGTAGAGGTACCAGGCTTTGTCGCCCATGATAAAAGCCAGGGTACCGGCAATGGCTTCCCCCCGGTAGTAAGCCAGGAAGAGTTTAGCGTAGCCGCGCTCCACCATTTCCCGCCACATTGTTTCAAAATAACTGTAGGAGCGCACCAGAAAACGGTCCCTGAGGGTGGTTTCTTTTAAAATCTCGTAAAAAACTGGCAGGTCATCCAGGGTGCAGTCCCTTTTGATAACTACGCCTTTTTTTTGCGCCAGGCGGATATTATAGCGGGTTTTGCTGTGCATGCCGGCCAGGAGCTCTTCCGGGGAAGGGGTTAAGTCGAGGCGGAAGACATGGCGTGGCTGGACGCCTTCAAAACCCGCCCCTTTGTTGGCCAGGCGGAAACCCTTTGCCCGCAGCATTTCCTTTACGGCCGTATCGTCTTCCGGGATGTCGGGGTCGATCTTCAGTAAGATAGCCCCTTCCTGCCGCGCCACATTGTCGATGGCAGCCAGGAGCTCGCTGAAGAGGGCAGGATCATGGAAGTCCACCACCGGTCCCCGGGGGGCATAGAGGATAGATTTGCCAACGTAAGGGAGCTGCCTTTTCAGAAGGCTGGCGGCAGCCACGATGCTGCCCCCTTCCTCCAGGACGAGCCTTAAAGGTCGCCACCCGGTAGTAGCCTTCACCTCGCCCCAGCCGTAGGACTGGAGAAAATGGCCCTTGGGGTGGCCGGCAATAAAGGCGTCAAAGCGTTTTTCCTCTTCAGGGCCGATGAGCCTCGCCCGGCGGTTCATGCCCCTGTCCCTCCTTGATAAGCCAGGGCCGCCCCGATAAAGTCCCGGAACAGGGGATGGGGCCGGTTGGGCCGCGATTTGAATTCCGGGTGAAACTGGCTGGCGACAAACCAGGGATGGTCGGCCAGTTCGATAATCTCCACCAGGCGGTTGTCGGGGGAAGTCCCGCTGATGATCATACCTCTGGCCGTGAGTTCCGCCCGGTAGCTGTTATTGAATTCGTAGCGATGGCGGTGGCGCTCGTAGATTACTTCCTCGCCGTAGGCCTGGTAGGCCTTCGTTCCCGGCTGCAGCCGGCAGGGGTACAACCCCAGGCGCATGGTACCGCCCTTCTCGGCTATATTCTTCTGTTCCGGTAATAAATCAATGACCGGTTGGGGGGTTTCCGGGTTGAATTCCGCGCTGTGGGCTTCTTTAAGCCCGCAGACATGGCGGGCAAACTCGACCACCGCCAGCTGCATGCCCAGGCAGATACCCAGGTAAGGCACCCTTTTTTCCCGGGCATACCGGGCTGCTAAAATCTTGCCTTCGGTGCCCCGGTCACCGAAGCCCCCCGGCACCAGGATGCCGGCGACTCCTTCCAGCTGTTCCAGCCCGCTCCGTTCCAGCTCACCAGAGTAGATCCAGCGGATATCCACCTGGACGCCGTGATAGAAACCGGCGTGGCGCAAAGCCTCAACGACGCTTAAATAAGCGTCGGGCAGGGTTACGTATTTACCCACCAGGGCAATCTCCAGGTGGCGGGTAATGCTCTTCATGCGCTCTACCATGGCGCGCCAGTCATCCATTTGCGCGGGCCCGCACTGTAACTTCAGGCGTTCCACCACAATGCTGTCCAGGCCTTCCTTTTCCATCAACAAGGGGACTTCATAGATGGAATCGACATCCCAGGCCTGGATGACGGCATCGGGATCAATGTCGCAGAAGAGGGCTATTTTTTCCTCCATTTCCCGGGAAAAGGGACGTTCCGTCCGGCAGACGATGATATCGGGCTGGATGCCGATACTGCGCAATTCTTTGACGCTGTGCTGGGTGGGTTTGGTTTTGGCTTCCCTGGCAGCCTGCAGGTAGGGAACAAGGGTGACGTGGATATAGAGGACGCGGTCGCGACCGATGTCGCTTTTCATCTGGCGGATGGCTTCCAGGAAAGGCAGGGACTCAATGTCGCCCACCGTACCGCCGATCTCGGTGATAACCACATCCGGGTCGCTTTCTTCGACCACCCGGTAAAGCTGTTCTTTAATCTCATTGGTAATGTGGGGTATTACCTGGACAGTTCCCCCCAGGTAGTCGCCCCGGCGTTCTTTGGTGATGACCGACCAGTAAATCTTGCCGGCAGTGACGTTACTGGCCCGGGTCAGGTTAATATCGATAAAACGTTCGTAGTGACCCAGGTCCAGATCGGTCTCAGCGCCGTCATCGGTGACAAAAACCTCACCGTGCTGGTAGGGGCTCATGGTGCCGGGGTCAATGTTGATATAGGGGTCAAATTTCTGGATGGCGACTTTCAGGCCGCGGCTCTTTAAAAGTCTACCTAAAGAAGCGGCGGTTATCCCCTTCCCTAAAGAAGAGGTGACACCGCCGGTAACAAAAATAAATTTCGCAGGCATAATTTCCTCCGTAAGAGACTCTTTGCTTCAGCCTACATCCTTTCCGGGGCGCTGACCCCAAGGAGGTGCAGGACGTTGCGCAACGTTATACGCGTAGCTTCCACCAGTACCAGGCGCGCCTTCCTTAACTCCGGGTCGTCGGCCAGGACGCGGCAGCTGGTATAAAAACTGTGGAACAGGCTGGCCAGGTCATGGGCAAAACGGGTGAGCCTGTGGGGCTCCAAAGCCTGGGCCGCCCCGGCCACCGTTTCCGGTAAAGTGGCAATCTGCTTGATTAACTCCATTTCGGCCGGTTCTTTTAAAAGATCCAGGCGGGCCTCCCGGGCCGGGGGGACTTCCAGGCCCCTTTCCTTCGCCAGGCGCAGGATACTGCAAATACGGGCATGGGCGTACTGGACGTAAAAAACGGGGTTGTCGGCCGTCTGCGACCGGGCCAGGTCGAGGTCAAATTCCAGGTGGCTGTCGCTCTTCAGCATGACAAAGAAATAACGGGCGGCGTCCCGGCCCACCTCTTCAATTAACTCATTCAACGTTACGTAACGGCCGGTACGCTTGGACATGCGTAAAACCTCGCCGCCCTGGTAAAGACGGACGAGCTGCATGAGAACCACTTCCAGGCGTCCCGGGTCATAACCGAGGGCCTGGAGGGCCCCTTTCAGGCGGGCCACATGACCGTGGTGATCGGCGCCCCAGATATTGATGACCCGTTCAAAGCCCCGTTCAAATTTATTGCGGTGGTAGGCGATATCGGCCGCAAAATAGGTAGGCAGGCCATTCTTGCGCACCACCACCTCATCCTTTTCGGCGCCAAAACGGGTGGCTTTAAACCACAGGGCGCCGTCCTTTTCATAAATATAGCCAGCCCTGTCCAGGTCGGCTATGGCCCGGGCAACAGCCCCGGAATCATGCAGGGACTGTTCACTGAACCAGACATCATAGGTAACGCCAAAATCCTCCAGCACCTGGCGGATGGCGGCCAGCTTTTCCTCCAGGGCAAAGCGGACCAGCATTTCCCGGCGTAATGCCGGGTCGGCGTCCAGGTACTTGTCTCCGTACTGGTCGATAAAATGGCGCACCGTCTCCACCAGGTCTTCCCCGTGGTAACCGTCGGGGGGAAGGGTCGCATCAAAGCCCAGGGCCTGCAGGTAGCGGGCTTCCAGGGAAAGGCCGAAATTCTCTATCTGGTTGCCGGCATCGTTTATATAGAATTCCCGCGTAACGTCGTAGCCCACGGCTGTAAGGAGGTTGGCAATGCTATCCCCCAGGGCCGCCCCCCGGGCATTGCCCATATGCAAGAGCCCGGTAGGATTGGCGCTGACAAACTCCACCTGGACTTTAACCCCCTGGCCGATATTGGACCAGCCGTAATGTTCGTCTTCGGCCAGGACGGCCGGCAATACCGGCAAGAGCCACTGGTTGTCCAGGGTAAAATTAATAAAGCCCGGTCCGGCCACCTCGATCCTGGCCACGCCGGGTTGGGGTATTTCCAGGTGTCGCACTAAAATTTCCGCTACGTTCCTGGGTGACTGGCGGGCCTGCCTGGCCAGCAGCAAGGCCAGGTTAGCAGCAAAGTCGCCGTGAGATTTATCCCGCGGCGCCTCAATTACAAAATCAGGCAGCGCCTCAAAGCTTATATCACCGGCTGCCCGGGCGGCGGCAGCGGCATCACGCAGTGCCGCTGCCAGCCGCCTTTTAGTTTCCTGTACTATATTCACGCCTTACCTGTACTCCTTTTTACCCCGTAGCTTCTCTCCATGCTTAAGCATAGTTTTCCAGGTGCTCAACGGTGATTTCCAACTGGTTGTCACTGATTTTCTCCTGGCCGACCTGCAATTCATACTCTAGATTAATACTTCCGCCCCGTTCTGTCAAGTCAACTTCTACTTTCGAAGGTAAAACTGTAATCTTCATAGTACCATAAGGAGTTACATAGAAACCGGCATTTAAAATACCTGCTTCAAAGGTTGTTTTCTGCTCGGCCGTACCCATGCGGTTCAAGGTTACCCGCCGGGGTTCGACCTTTAAAGTGGTAGTGGTACCCTCCATTCCCGATAGGCAGGTTTCATTATAAAGGATGTAGTAGTGTTGATCCCGGATGAAGAAGCGACCTTCGGTAACCAGCTCGATGGAATCCTTTTCCCCCAGCTCGTTGGTCTGGGTGCCCTTAACCTTGACCAGTACGTCCTTCTTCAAGCTACGCACATCCCTTCGGGATTTTTTGGGTCCTCAAGTTATAATTCTCCAGAAAAGAACGATCTCCTTTTTATTTTTAATGATAATTTAACAATTCTTGTTGTTAATTATACCCTGCTATAACAATTATCACCTGGTCAAAAAAGAAAGCTCCTGGCTGAGAGCTTATATAAACTGTGGTTACTTATCGACCGTAAGGGAGGCAGCCTTTTCTAGAAATAGCCCTGTGGGGGCCAGGCCGCGGCCGACGGCCAGGGCTACCGGCGCCAGTTCGCCCATCAGGCGGTCAAAGGTTTCCGGGTGCAGGGACTGGGGACCATCGCACAGGGCCCGGGCCGGATCGGGGTGCACCTCGATGATTAGCCCGTCGGCGCCGGCGGCCACCGCAGCCCGGGCCATGGGCAGGACCAGGCGCCAGCTGCCCGTGCCGTGGCTCGGATCAACGATCACCGGCAGGTGGGAGTTTTCCTTTACCACAGCTACGGCGGCCAGGTCCAGGGTGAAACGGGTGGCCGTCTCAAAGGTACGGATCCCCCGCTCGCATAAAATCACGTTGGGGTTGCCGCTGTCCAGGATGTACTCGGCCGCCATGAGCCACTCTTCGATGGTCGCCGCCAGGCCCCGCTTCAGGAGGATGGGTTTACCGGTAGCCCCGGCTTCCTTCAGGAGACGGAAGTTCTGCATATTGCGGGCGCCAATCTGAATGGCGTCGGCATATTCGGCTACCAGGGCTACATCCCGGGTGTCTACAACTTCGGTGACAAAGGGCAATCCTGCCTCCTCGCGCACCCGGGCCAGCATTTTGATGCCTTCTTCTTCCAGGCCCTGGAAGGCATAGGGAGAAGTCCGCGGTTTAAAGGCGCCGCCGCGCAGGATCTGGGCACCAGCGGCCTTGACGGCCCGGGCCGTGCTCAAAAGCTGTTCCTCGCTTTCCACGGCACAAGGCCCGGCCATAACCACCAGACCGCGGCCGCCCACCGGCACCCCGCCGACCCGCACTATGGACGGTGTCTCCTTCAGTTCCCGGCTGACCAGCTTGTAGGGCTTCATAATGGGAACGATTTTTTCTACGCCGGGCAGGTTGATGATGGCTTCCGAACTCAGGGCTTTCTTATCGCCAATGGCGCCGATAACAGTCTTTTCCTGGCCGTAAATGGGGTGAGTCTTAAAGCCCAGTTCCACCAGGCGCTCGCTCACAGCCTCGATCTGCTCCCGGGTTGCTCCCGGTTTCATAACGATGATCACAGTCCGTTCCTCCCATCCTGCGAAAATAGGATTGTGTTATTTTGACGGGGCTTAACGCCTTATAAGGAGCTTCTGGAAATAACGGCAAAATAAAAACTCCCCGTCCTAGGGACGAGGAGTTATACCCGCGGTACCACCCTATTTGGCTGCCAAAGCAGCCCGCTCATTAAAGGGTACGGGAAAGGCATCACCAGGGGTCCCTTCCGATACCCCCTCCCTTTTAACGGCGGGAGCTCCGGCCCGGCCTACCCAGCCGGCTGTTGCCGGCCTTCAGCCTGCTCCTCCGGGGCGAACTTCAGCTCTAGCTTCCCGGCCGGTCTCCCACCGCCACCGGCTCGCTGGGCAGGCCGCTAAAGCCTACTTTTCCCCTTCATGGGATTTATTTTACCTGGTTGTGTAAGGATAATTTAACAGATGGACGCGGCCGGCGTCAAGGGGTAAAAGAAAGTTCCTCCAGGGTTTTACCCCTTGTTTCAATCCCCAAGATAAGCATTCCCAGAGCCGTGACGACAAAGACAGCGGTAAAGAGGAGGAAGATCACCGGGTAGGCGGCCGCCTGGCCCATAAGAACCAGCATCTGCCCTACTATCAGGGGAGCGAGGATGGCGCCAATGCGGCCGCAGAAGGAGGCCCAGCCGGAACCGGTAGCCCGGATGGCCGTGGGGTAAAGTTCCGGCGTATAGGCGTAAAGGACACCCCATGCTCCCAGGTTGAAGAAGTAGACTGCCAGGCCCCAGAGAATAAGCTGGCCGGTGGTGGTGCTCAGGGAGAACATGTAGGCCGCTGCCCCGCTCAGGGCCAGATAAGTCACCAGCGTGGCTTTACGGCCGATCTTCTCCACCAGGTAGGCGGCACTGAAATAGCCCGGTACCTGGCCCAGGGTCATGATTAAAACGTATTCAAAGCTCTTGATGATGGTAAAACCCCTGCCCACCATCAGGGAAGGCAACCAGGTGACAATGCCATAATAAGAAAAGTTAATCCCGAACCATAAAAGCCACAGGCAGAGGGTGCGCCGGAAATAGCGCCGCGACCAGAGATCCCTTACGGTTACCCTGGCTGCAGTCTCTCCTTCCCCTTCCTGGCCAGGTGGTGTTTCTCCCGCAGGGCCGCCGCTGCTTTTCTCCACCATGGCCACTATTGCTTCAGCCGCTTCAACTTTACCTGTTTTCTCCAGATAGCGGGGGGATTCCGGTAGAGCCCGGCGTAAAACGGCAGCATACAAGGCCGGCAGGGCACCGATAAAAAAGGCCAGGCGCCAGCCCCACCGGGGTACGGCCAGGTAGCCTATCAGTGCTGCAGCAATCCACCCAAAGGCCCAGAAGCTTTCCAGCAAGACCGCCATTCGACCTCGGTACCGGGCTGGTGAAAATTCGCTCATTAGGGTAAAGGCTACCGGCACCTCTGCCCCTAGACCCAGGCCCACCAGGAAGCGCCAAAACATCAGCCAGGGGTAATTAACTGCCAGTGCTGCCAGGAAAGTAGCTACACCGTAAAAAATCAGGGTATAAGTAAAGACCCTTTTGCGGCCCAGGAGGTCACTTAAAGTTCCACCCACAACTGCGCCCAGGCCCATCCCCAAAAGGCCAATACTGCCCAGGGCCCCCAACTGGGCGGCAGAAAGATGCCATTCTTTACCCACTGCCGGCAGGACAAAGGCGACCAGGCCCACGTCCATAGCGTCGAAAAGCCAGCCGATGCCGCAGATAAAGAGCAGCCGGTAATGAAAGCCCCCTAAGGGTAGTCCTTCTAAACGACGGGCAATACTCAAAGAACGTCTCCCTCCTTAACCTCACCAAACTGGCGGCATCACTATCTTATCATATGTCAAGACAGATGTAAATATTATGTGTAAAGATATAGTGGTAAAACATGTTATAAAAGCAATGGCGCCTCCTTTCACCCCTCTGGAGGCGCCATTATCTTTTACTTCTGCAACAGGCGCTGTAAAGGCGGTACCACCTGTTTTTTGCGGGACATGACCCCGGGCAAAAAGACGCTGCCCGCTCCTGCAGCAACATTAAAGGCCCGTTCCACGGCCCGTGCCTGGGGCCCGGTAAACAGCAGCTCCGTACCGTTACGCATCAAATCGGTGACCATCAGGACAATTAAATCATAATTTCTTTCTACCTGAAGCTTTTCCAGTTCGGCCATGAGTTCCTGGCGGCCAACCGGCAGGGTGCCGGAATCGATAATCTCAATCTGGCCAATGCCGACGGTGGTACCGCCAAAGTTGAAGTTTTTAAAGTCCTCCAGGATAATTTCCCGTCCCGAGCGGCCGACCAGGGAAGAAGCGGCCCGGAACATATCCCGGCCAAAATCATTAACGTCTATCCCTGCTATCCCGGCCAGCCACCCTGCCTGCTCTTTATCGGTTAAAGTGCTTGTTGGTGATTTAAAAAGCAGGGTGTCGGATAGGATGGCCGCGCACAGGACGCCGGCAATGCCTTTATCGGGTTCAAGGCCCTGTTCGCGGTACATCTTGCTGACAACTGTTGCCGTGCTCCCTACCGGTTCATTGCGAACCATCACGGGCTCGGCCGTTTCGATATCAGCCAGGCGATGGTGATCGACGACCTCCAGGATCTTCGCTTCTTCAATGCCGGGCACGGCCTGGCTCTTTTCATTATGGTCGACCAAGATAACCCTTTTGCCCCGCATGGCCAGGAGGTGATAGCGAGCAATTAAACCCACCAGGCAGTGGTCATCGTCGACTACCGGGTAATTGCGGTAACGCGTGTCCAGCATGGTCTGGCGGACTTCCGTGATAAGGTCGTCCTGGTGAAAAACCACCAGGTTATCCCTTTGCATCACCTGCTGAACGGGTTCGTCCATAGGCACGTTGCCCGTATCCCAGGCTTCCAGGAGTAACCGTGCCAGGTCCCCCATAGTAAAAAGACCCAATAAACGCCGGTCGTTATCGACAACAGCCAGGGTTTTAACGCCATGCTGGCGCATAAAAATACCTGCCTGGCGCACTGTAGCTTCCGGATGGATGAAGAGGAGCCCGCCGTCCAGGACATCCTTTACCCGGGTACGGACATCGTTAACTAAAGGCGGGGCAGTGACATCGAAATAAGATAGGACAAACTCCGTTTCCCGATTGAGTTTGCCGCACCTGGCGGCCTGGAACCCCCCCTGGTGCAGTTCATTCTTTAAAGCGGCATAACCAATGGCCGCGGCAATAGAATCCGTATCCGGTCGCTGGTGCCCAATTACCAGGATCTCTTTCCCCATAGTCTTGATCCCCTTTCAAAAGAACTGCTTACGACTTCGTTCTCAAGGCAGCTTACCCTCCACATTTTACGCTGAACTTATATAACCTCACTAAATTCTATTGTAAGAAGCAAGAAAAGACAAGGGCTCGGGAAGGTGCCACCCCTGGCGGTCAGCCACCATCCGCAAAGGCGTGCACATGCGGGGCTGGCGTTTATGGAATTGAGGATGGGATCTTTAGCGGTGATAGGTTTCTCCGCGCTGGATTTTATAGGCACGGTAGAGCTGTTCGAGCAGGATTAACCGCATGAGCTGGTGCGGGAAAGTAAAGCGGGAAAAAGAGAGGCGCAGGTCGGCAGCTTCCAGGAGGTCTCGAGCCAGGCCCAGGGTACCGCCAATAACAAAGGCCAGGTTATTGCGCCCGGCCAGGGCTAAATCGGCAAGCCGCGTTGCTAGCTCTTCTGAAGATAGCATCAAGCCTTCCCGATCCAGGGCGATGGTATAAGCGCCCGGCCGCAGGAGACGCTTCAGTCCTTCTCCTTCAGCGGCCAGGATCTGCTCGACCCGGGCCGGATTCAAAGGCTCCGGGACCTTGCTTTCGGGGCCTTCCAGGATGCGCACCCGGGCATAGGGCTGCAGGCGCTTTAAGTATTCGTTTATCCCGGCACGCAGGTATTGCTCCCGTACACGGCCCACGGCTACAATATCAATATGCTGCATGCTTCCTTATTTCGACGGCAACTCACCGAGGGTTACTGTAAAATTAAGCTGCTTTTTGCCGGCTAGGCGCACAGCAGTTAAAGTTACCTTATCCCCCGGTAATTTTTTATTAATCAAGCTCTGGATATCGGCATAGCTCGTCACTTTATTGTTGTCCACAGCGATAATGACATCGCCTACCTGTAGCCCGGCCCTAGCCGCCGGGCCATCATTAAAGATGCCGCCGATATATACCCCCTCCGGTATATTATACCACCGAGCCATTTCCGGGGTAATCTCCCGGAGGTTATAAACGCCTAGAAAAGGATGGGTAACATAGCCCCGGGTTAAGATCTGGTCGATAATAGGACGCGCATCGTTGATGGGGATGGCAAAACCCATCCCCTCTACCCCGCTGGCGGCTATTTTAACGCTGTTAATGCCGATAATTTCTCCCCTTAAATTTACCAGGGCACCGCCGCTGTTGCCGGGGTTAATGGGAGCGTCGGTCTGCAGGGTCCGCAGGGTGATCTCTGCTCCGTGGGGCCCGGGCACGGTCACTTCCCGGTTCAAGGCACTGATGACCCCCACCGTTACCGAACGGGCAAATGCCCGACCCAGGGGGTTGCCAATAGCCACTACCGTCTCTCCCACCTGGACAGCGCCCGAATCTCCCAGGCGGGCCTGGGGTAAATTGGTTCCCTTGATCTGCAAAACTGCCAGGTCGCTTCGCTCATCGACTCCCACGACGGTGGCCGGGTAAACATGGTCATGATCGAGGCTGACGGTGACCCTCTCAGCGCCGGCAATGACATGGTTATTAGTGACGATATAGCCGTTAGCACCGTCAAAAATAACGCCCGAACCCTGTTTTATCCCGCCTTCACCCGTAAAGCTGCGGCCCGTCATGGCCGCCACCCCAACGACGGTCGGGCCAACCTGCCTGGCAATGGTAACTACCGGTGAACTGTCCGTAAACTGGACCGGTTGTCCCGCTGGTGGAGTTAAGGGGGCCGTAGATCCAGGTGCCGGCGCCAGGGGCCGCTGCATCAGGCGGGGGGCCATGACAATGGCCGTCCCGGCACCGAGGACCGCACCGAAAAAAAACAGCAGGATTATTGCCACGATCCGCACGTACTTTAAGCTGCCGGGAAAAGGATAACGCAAAATAATGCCTCCTTGCTCCAAATGAAGACTGCTTGCTCTCCTTCAGTTCTAATATTACCTGCCGACCACTATTTTATAATTTAAAGATAAAAAAAGCTCCCGGAAGCCATTCCAGGAGCTAAGGAAAAAGCTATAAGGGAGGATGGTTGGGCAGTTTAACGTCATGCCCAGGACTACCTACTGTGACCGCCGGAACAGTGGGCCACCGGGCGCAAGAAGTACCTCTTGAGCCTGAGCATGTAAATCGCACCTCCATTTCGAAGAATACCCTTATAGGGTATCTGTTTGGTTTTAATATAACCCGCAGATGTGATATTTTTGTGAAGAAAAGTTAAAGGCTTTGTGAAAACCTGCTTACCGGAAATTCCCGGGAAAAGGCTTCCTCAAAGGTAACAGTGCTGACGCCAAGGACTTCCTGGAAGGCTCTTTCCAGGGGAGCCCCCCGGCCGAGGCGTTCCAGGACCTGGCGTAAGGCCGGTAAGCCCCACTTTTCTACCAGGTAGGCAACCATTAAAAACGACTGGCGGTACGCCAGGGCCTGATCAGGCAGGCTATCAAATCCATAATCCATGGCCTTTAATGGATACCAGCCAGTAGCATCCGGCGAACCCGGCATAGTAAAGCCGGTAAGTTCCTTTTCTATATACTGGGCAATACCTTCCGTCAGCCAGCGCGGGTAGTTACCCCGCGCCTTCTCGTCCACCATAAGGTGGGTCAATTCATGGGCTACGGGTCCTGAAACAGCAAAAATATGGGCAATCTCTTTCAGGTCCCGGCCGGCCACCCAGTCAAAGGGCGAAAGGACACGGATAACCCCGCCCCAGTAAACCCCCATGGCACTTTCGCTGGCTGCCCAACCAAACTGGCGCGCAAGACTCTCCCGGTCAGGGTAAAGTATAATTAAAGTTTTACCATGGGGTGCATGTTGTAACATCGCACCCACCGGCCCGTAAGCCTCCTCGGCGGTTGCCAGGACCAGGGGGGCGATAGCGGCATCCTCCTGCCGGTAGCGAAGGCGGAAATGGGAGCTATCTATCTCCTGCCAATTACGGGTCTGCCAGGCGGTATGTGCTGCCACTATCTGGCGGACCAGGCTATAGCTTAAGGTACGCGGTAAAGCTGTAGTACGCGCCAGGATAACTACTGCAACTGCCAGCACAGCCAGGCAGCTAACAATAATTACCTGCCACCAGTGTTGTAACAAGTTTCTCCCCTCCCCCAGGGGCTCTCCCGTTTCGATTATACTATATTGCTGGCGGCAGCTTCACTGGTAATGAGTGTAAAAAATCCGGAGCAGGCTTGGCTCCGGATTTTGTAAAAAAGTTTGCTTGGTAATATCCTGTCTATTTTACTTCATAACCTGCCTCAGTTACAGCCTTTTTCATAGCTTCCAGGTTTACCTTAGCAGGATCATAAGTAACGCGGGCCGTCTTGGCCGCCAGGTCGACTGCTACTGCCGTGACGCCTTCCAGGCCCCCCAGGGCCTTTTCCACGCTCATTTTACAGTGATTACAGGTCATCCCCTCGACCTGCAGGACAACTTCCGCCATACCGTCACCTCCTTCCTACCCGGTACGGGTATATAGGTATTATAATCTACCGGAAAACAAGTGTCAAACATGTCGCTCCCGGACCTTCCTTTTTCACAGGCCGGCCAGATAGCGCTCAGCCGCCATGGCCGCCACTGCCCCGTCGCCTACAGCCGTACTCACCTGGCGGAAATCCTTGGCCCGGACGTCGCCAGCGGCAAAGACCCCGGGGATGGAAGTGGCCAGATTTTCGCGGGTAACAATATACCCCTGGGAATCCAGGGTCAGGGTCCCCTTCAGAAAACCAGTGTTGGGCTCCAGGCCGATAAAGATAAAGACCCCGTCGAAGGCTTCTTCCCTGGTGGCTCCACTGTTTACATCTTTTAACTCCAAGCTGCCGACTTTTTCCTTGCCCTTTATCCTCGTTACAACCGTATTCCAGCAGAAAGAAATTTTAGGGTTGTCCCGGGCCCGTTCCTGAAGCACTTTCGTCGCCCTCAAAGCGTCACGACGGTGGATAATGGTCACCTGGCTGGCAAAACGGGTTAGAAAGAGGGCTTCTTCCACAGCCGAATCGCCACCGCCGACTACAGCGACCTTTTTGTCCCGGAAGAAGGCGCCGTCGCAGGTAGCGCAATAGGAAACACCCCGGCCGCGAAATTCTTCTTCCCCTGGTACTCCCAGGGGCCGCGGATGAGCCCCGCTGGCGATGATTACTGCCCTCGCAGTAAACTCACCGCTCCCGGTAAAGGCTTTTTTTATCTCCCCGTTAAGCTCCACTCCCTGGACTGTGGTCATTTCTATCCTGGCACCGAAGCGCCTGGCCTGTTCGGCAAATTTCATGGCAAGTTCCATACCATTAATGCCTTCGGGAAAGCCGGGGTAATTTTCAATCCTGTCTGTCAGCCCGGCCTGTCCACCGGGAGCACCCATCTCCAGCACCACGGTATCCAGCCCGCCCCGGGCACCGTAAAGAGCCGCTGTCAGCCCGGCCGGCCCACCACCAATAATAAGCAAATCATGGGGCATCTTGCCTACCTCCTTCGGAAATAACCTTGTCACAGGCTTGCATTGTACCGTTCGTTCCCTGGCCCTTGCGGAGCGCCCCCGCTTCGATCAGCTTCACCGATCAGGCAAAAGTTCTCTCCCGGACCAAGGCCTCACGGCATTTTCATAGTATCGCTTGATTTCAATTCAATGGGTCCACTTTGGCTATATTATGCGCCTGCTTCCAGTCCGTCATGCCCTTTTCGGTTTAAACTATAGTTATTATACGCTCTCGCTTTTAATTAGGCAAGGTCGGGCAAGAAAAATATCCCTGAGGCTTGTCCTCAGGGATGGCGATAATAATCTAATTTAAAAATCCCGACGGGTTACGGAAACTGCCATTGACCAAAACTTCAAAGTGCAGGTGCGGTCCGGTAGTACGCCCACTAACCCCTACATAGCCGATGACCTGTCCCCGGTTCACCCGCTGGCCTACGCGGACGTTAAAGCCCGATAGATGGGCATATCGGGTTACCAGGCCCCCGCCGTGATCAATGGTAATCATTCGGCCGTAGCCGCCGTCGTAACCGGCAAAGGTCACCGTTCCGTCCTCGGCGGCCCCTACCGGCTGTCCAACGTAGCCGTCAATATCCATACCTGAGTGGAACTCCCGGCCACGGTAACCATAGGGGGAAGTAATAATTCCCCGGATGGGCCAGGCCAGCCGGCCGGAACCGCCGCCGCGGGAAGCCAGAACTACCCGCGTCCCTCGTTCCACTATTTTAGTTACAGGTTCTTTCAGCACCTGCTGCTGAATAACTTTCTTCTCAACCTGGACGCCGTTTTTAGTCACTACCTGGTAGGTAACCAGCCGTTCGCCCTCTGACCCAGCCTGCTTTACCCTTTCCTGGCCCCGTAAGAGGTCGGTATTCGTTTCTATTTTCACTTCATAGGGAACAGGTTCTTTCACTTCCTGTCTATAGACGACCATTACCTGGAGGAGTGGCTTCGCTGTCGTGAGTCTTAAGCGCTGGCCGATGTCCAGGCGTTCGCCCTGGAGTTCCGGATTGGCGGCTCTAATATCGTCAACTAGCAACCCGTGTTCCCGGGCTATGGTCCACAGAGAGTCCCCTTCTTTAACTACATACTCCTGGCTCGCCGTCGTAGTCCCCTTGAGCCTGGCCAGGGCCGCCTCCGGGTTTAAAATTTCTTCTGGCCGGACCGACCGGTGCTCATAGGCTACCTCCTCCAGGAATTTGACCTCCTGGACCTCCCCGCTCCCCGGCGGTGGCAGATAGGATTGTTTTAATTGGGCCAGGACCGCATCCGCCACACTATCATCCCGCACCACAAGTTCGGGTTGACCGTTAATGGTTATTACTGTCGCTGCCGCAACAAAATGCAGCGTCTCCTGGAGAATATTTTTTAATTGCTGGCCATCTATAATTTCCCGCGGGTTGACCCGGACTTTTTTATAATCAATCTGATCGGTAATCTTTAGGCCCTGGTAGTTGCCTGACCCGCTTTCCTTGAGAATATCCTGGATGGCCTGATTGATATCTACCTGACGGCTAACTACAGCCACCTGGCGACCGTTGACCATCACTGCCCAGGCATTGGGAACAGTTAGCCGGTACCATCCGGCCAGCAACAATAATCCCCCGGCCAGGATACCGCTTATTATGAAAAAAATTTTTTTATTCCTGGGTGCTTCTTTCCACCGTGCCGGCCAATCCTTTAAAAGGCGACCCGCTATGGCCGCCACATCCGGCAGCTTACCCGGCGGCGGCATGGCATGCCTCCTCTCCCCGAAAATACGGCAGGAACTGCTTCTTCCTGCCCTTTACCTTCCTATTATTCTACCTTTGAAGCCAGGATTCCTCCCCATTTAGAAATTTTTTGCCCTTTTTTAACCCTGGAGGCCCGGCGCGCTGTAAATCCGGGTAAAATCAGGCTCCAATGGCTTCCTTGACCTGCACATAAAGAGCCGCTTCCAGGCGCATCTTCTGGATGGCGCAGGGTACAGGCGCCGGTTGCCGCAAATTCCCGGTAGCGGCCAGGTTGGCCGCATGGCAGCCGCCGCTACAGTAGAAGCGTGCCCAGCAACGGCTGCAGGCCGGCTGGTTATATACATGGGCCTGGCGAAAATCTTCTCGTATTTCAGGACGCAAGATCCCTTCCCGGACGTTGCCGAGGCAGTACTCCTTTCTCCCCACTAGCTGGTGGCAGGGATAAAGGTCGCCGCCGGGGGTGACTGCCAGGTAACTGGTGCCCGCACCGCAACCGGTAAGCCTTTTGGTAAGGCAGGGGCCGGCACTAGCGTCAATGTTGAAGTGGAAAAAGTTAAAGGGTGTACCTTTAGCCCTCGCTTCCAGGTAGGCCCGGGCCAGGTGGCGATATTGTGCCGCCAGCAGGTCCAGATCTTCCTCCCTAATAGCATATTCAGCCTCCGGAGCCGCTACTACCGGTTCCAGGGACAGGTAGCGAAATCCTAATTCTACCATATGCAGGATATCCCTGGTAAAATCGAGATTCTGGCGCGTGTAGGTTCCCCGCACCCAGTAGTCCACGTGCTCATACGCAGCGACAAAATGCTGCTCCCTGGGGACCACTAAGTGATAAGTGCCCTGGCCGGTGCGGGTCCTCCGGTTTAGGTCATGAATTTCCGGGCGACCGTCAAGGCTCAAAATAACACTGATCTGGTTCTCAATGAGGTACTCCTCGATGGCCGGCGTCAAGCCCAGGCCGTTGGTGGTCAGGGTAAAGCTGATTTTTTTCCCGGCCGCCGCAGCCTTTTCCCGGCCGTAAGCTACCAGGTCCTGTACGACGCTGAAATTGAGCAGCGGCTCGCCGCCGAAGAAGTCGACCTCCACCCGGGGGCGGTTGCCGGATTCTTTAAAAAGCAAGTCCAGGGCCTGGTACCCCGTCTCCCGGCTCATTAAGCCCCGCTCGCCGCCAAAAGGGCCCCCGCCGGCAAAGCAGTAACGGCAGCGCATATTACAGTCATGGGCAACGTGGAGGCAGAGGGCCTGGAGGCTGGGTGCCGGCGGCTGGTAACTGCGGCCAACCTCATCGACGGTAAAGAGAGTCCCTTCGGCCTGTTTGGCAGCCAGTTCCCGGCAGACTTCCAGGACTGTGCCGGCACCCCACTCCCGGACAGACCGGGGCAGGAGCGCAGGCCAGTCGGCTTCGGTGAAGGTACCGCGCTCATCCCCGGACCGCAATTCTTCCAAAACGGCCCGGGCAGGAGCGTCGATTATATGGAGAGCGCCACTATTGACGTCCAGAAGCAGGCAGAGGTCTTCAAAGTCGAACCAGTGGACATCCCCCTGCCAGTCAACATTTTGGAGATTTAGGGATGGCAATATTGGTCTCCTCCTAACAATAAAAGCCCGACCGGAAAAGTCGGGCCTTGGTGGTTACTTCTTTTCTTCACGTTCGCAGGGCTGATTGCTGACGGTAATGGATGTTTTGCAGGCCGACTGGCAGGAAACATGGCAGTTGCCGCAGCCGCCCTGCCTGATACTCTCCTGTAGGCGGGGCGTAAAAACCGTCTTGATGTGCATATGAAACACCCCTTCTTATCGCTTGGAGAATTGTGGCGCCTTACGGGCTTTCTTTAAGCCGTACTTCCTTCTTTCCTTCATCCTTGGATCACGGGTAAGGAAACCATGGCTTTTCAAAACCGGGCGCAGGTCGGCGTCAGCCTGTAACAGGGCCCTGGCAATGCCCATCCTGATGGCACCGGCCTGGCCGCTGATCCCGCCGCCCCTAACTTTAGCCAGAACATCAAAGCGGCCCGTGTTGTTGGTTACTTCCAGGGGCTGGCGTACCTGCATAGCCAGGATCTGCTGGCCAAAATATTCATCGAGGGGGCGGTCGTTAACTAACACCCGGCCCTCGCCGGGAACCAGGTACACCCGGGCCACGGCATTTTTTCGCCTTCCCGTGCCGTAAAATTGAACCTGGGCCAAAATTTTCCCCTCCTTCGATTAATCCTTGATCTCCCAGACTTCCGGCCGCTGGGCCGCGTGGGGATGGCTATCGCCGCGGTAGACCTTGAGCTTCTTGACCATCTGCCGGCCCAGGCGATTATGCGGGATCATCCCTTTCACGGCCTTCTCAATGGCTCGCTCGGGAAAAGTCTTTAAGAGCTGGGCATAGTTCATAACCTTTAAGCCACCGGGGTAACCGCTGTGGCGAATATATTTCTTCTGCAGGAGCTTTTTACCGGTGAGCCGTACTTTTTCTGCGTTAATGACAATAACGTGATCGCCACAATCCACATGGGGGGTAAAGATGGGTTTATGCTTGCCTCTGAGGAGGCGGGCAGCTTCGGTGGCTACGCGACCCAGCGTTTTACCGGCCGCGTCAATGATATACCACTTTCGCTCCACCTCATGTGGTTTGGCCATAAAGGTGGACATTTTCTCCCTCCTGTTCCTATCACGAGACTATTTTAAGCAATTAACTACGGCAAGTCAAGAAAATTAGTATGCTACCCTCTCCAGACACAGTCCCTGGGGCGGGGCCGTCGGGCCGGCCTTTGCCCGGGAACGGGCGGCAAGTATAACCGGAACATCCTCCGGCAGCAGTCGGCCCCTGCCGATTTCTACCAAGGTGCCGACCATAATTCTTACCATATGATAAAGAAAACCGTTGGCCACCACATCAAAAAAAATGAAGTGACCCTGGCGGTGCAAGTGCGCCTTAACTACCTCGCGTTCAAATTGGCGCACCGGGCTGCCGGCGGCGCAAAAGGAACGAAAATCATGGCGGCCTGTAAAGTAACTTGCACCCCTGGCCATGGCGGCAAAGTCCAGCGGGTAACGTACCTGCCAGCTGTAACGGCGACTGAAGACGTCAGGCAGGCTGTGGTTGTAAATGGTATAGCGGTACCATTTCCACCGGGCACTGTAACGGGCATGAAATTCAGGTGATACTACCTCAGCGTCTAATGCCGCAATATCTTCCGGCAGCAGGCTGTTCAAGGCCAGGGGCCAGCGCTCCACCGGTATGCGGCTGGAAGTGCAGAAGCTGATTACCTGGCCGCGGGCATGGACCCCGGCGTCCGTCCGCCCCGCAGCTACCGGGCAGATCCTTTCCCCTGTCAGCCGGTTTAAGGCTGCGGCTACGACACCCTGGATGGTAGGCCCGTGGGCCACCGGCTGCACCTGCCAGCCGGCGTAATTGGTGCCGTCATAGGCCAGGGTAATTTTCAGGTGCGGCATGGGCGGAAGTTAGCCTCCTAACATATGGGAGGGATATGTCCCGGAGACGCAAAAACATAAGCGCCTCCTCCCCCTTTCCTTAGCGGCGTCTTCAATCCTAACTTCCGACTCTTAGCCGGAAATAGGCCGACCCGGCGGCCAGAAGGCCGGCCAGCAGGAGGAAGATATAGTCAGCCGCCTTAAAATGCAGCTCCCGCATCCGGGTACGGCCTTTACCACCCTGATAGGCCCGGGCTTCCATAGCTTCGGCCAGGCCTTCGGCCCGGCGAAAGGCACTGATAAAGAGCGGGATGACCAGAGGCATCAGGTTTTTGATGTGGCTGCCCCGGAAGGTCGCTCCCCGGGCAACCTGCGCCCGCATAATCCGCTCGGCCTCTTCCAGCAGGGTGGGCACAAACCTGAGGGCCATGGTCAGCATCAGGGCCAGTTCAGCGGCCGGCAGGCCCAGTTTCTGCCCCGGTCGCAGCAGCCGCTCCAGGCCGTCGGCCAGGGCCAGGGGATCGGTCGTAGCCATGAGTACAGCCGCGGCCAGGACCAGGAAAAACACCCTGGCCAGGGCCAATAAGCCGTAGTTGAGCCCCTCCCGGGTAATCCTCACCGGCCCCACCACAGCCATTATTTCCCCCGGGGTAAAGGCTGCCTGAAGGATAAAGATAATTACCAGGAAAACAATAAGCGGCCTCAGCTGGCGCCATATAAAGGCCGGTGCCAGGCCGGCCAAGATTATTACCGGTAATATAGCTGCCCCGGTAAGGCTCGCTGCTATACCAGTTGGCGCGGTTAGAAGAGCTATTCCGTAAAGGAGCAAGCCTAGCAGTTTGGCCCGGGGATCCATGTTATGGATGCTGCTTGTCCCCGGGACATATTGACCCACTTCAATAACCATAAGGCTAAGCCCCCAGCCAGGCCAAGATGGCTTCCCGGGCCTCGGTCAACGTTAGGACTTCCATGGTGACCGGGGCTCCCTGGCGACGCAGCTCCTGCATCAGGCGGGTGAGGGGCGGAGGGATAAGACCATAGGATCTTAAGGCTTCGCCCTGGCGGAAAATTTCCCGCGGCGTACCCTGGAGAGCCACCCGCCCCCGGTGTAATACTATAACCTGCCGGGCCAGTTCGGCCACTTCGGCCATATTATGAGAGATAAGGACTACTGCCTTCCCGGGCCGGCGGTAAAAGGCCCTGATTACATTGAGTATCTGTTCCCGGCCGGCCGGGTCCAGACCGGCCGTCGGCTCATCTAGGATTAGAACCTCCGGCTCCATGGCCAGGATCCCGGCAATGGCTACCCGCCGTTGCTGTCCCCCGCTTAAGCTAAAGGGGGAACGCCCACTCACCCTTTGCGGCTCCAAGCCTACAGCACGGAGGGCCGCCTTGACCCTGGCTTCGAGCCCGGTACCGTTAAGGCCCATGTTCCTGGGGCCAAAGGCTACATCTTCAGCCACCGTTTCGGCAAAAAGTTGCTGCTCCGGCTGTTGAAAGACCATGCCCACCCTCTGCCAGGATAAGGTATCTTTCCCTTTACCCCGCCCCCGGACCGGTCGCCCGTCCAGGGTAACCCGGCCTGCCGTCGGTTCCAGCAGGCCGGCCATAAGCATGGCCAGGGTTGATTTCCCCGAACCCCCGGCCCCGGTAATCGCCAGGAAATCACCCGGGGAGACTTTGATATTGATGTTTTCCAACACCGGTAACTGCCTGCCGGCTACTCTGTAGGCAAAACTTACTTCCTGGAGGCCAATTTCCATAGGGCCCGGGCCATCTCCTCCACTGTGACTAAATTGGCCGGTAATTTTAGCCCTGCCTGCCTTAAGCTCTTGCCCAGGGCAACAGTTACCGGCGCCTTTAGCCCTGCTGCCGCCAGCCTCTCCTCCTGCTGCAGCACTTCTGCAGGCGGGCCGGCCAAAAGTATGCGCCCGGCATTCAGGACCAGCATCCGTTCTGCCAGGGCCGCCTCTTCCATAAGGTGGGTTATAAGGATAACGGCCAGCCCTTTTTCCCGGCGTAAATCCAGTACTTTCTTGAGCACTTCCTCCCGGGCTACCGGGTCCAGCATGGCCGTAGCCTCGTCCAGCACCAGATAACACGGTTCCATGGCCAGGACGCCGGCCAGGGCCAGGCGCTGTTTCTGCCCTCCGGATAGGTGGTGGGGGGGCCTGGTCCTTAAATCTGCCAGCTCCACGGCCTCCAGGGCGGCCGCAACCCGCTGCCTGATTACAGCCGGTGGCAGGCCCAGATTTTCCAGCCCGAAGGCCACATCATCTTCGACGGTAGCGGCCACCAGCTGGTTGTCAGGGTCCTGGAAAACCATCCCTACCCGGCGGCGAATCTCTACCAGGGAAGCTTCGTCACCGGTGTCCAGCCCGTCTACCAGGACACGGCCTTCCCCGGGGCGGAGCAGGCCGTTTAATAGCCGGGCCAGGGTTGATTTGCCGGAACCGTTGGGGCCAGTGACGGCCACAAATTCCCCCGGCTTGATGGTTAAACTTATATTTTCCAGGACCGGTTCGGTAGTTCCCGGGTAGAAAAAAGTGACGCCCCGGACCTCGATCATCGCTTAAACCAGTTCAATGCGGACCATGGGCGCGCCGTCACCCCGCCGGAAGCCGGTCTTAATTATCCGGGTATAGCCGCCGTTTTTATCCTGATAGCGCGGGCCGATTTCTTTAAATAATTTGGTAACCACGTCTTCATCCAGCAGGTAGGCCAGGGCCTGGCGCCGGGCATGGAGGTCGCCCCTTTTGCCCAGGGTAATCATTTTCTCGGCCAGGCTTTTTAGTTCTTTAGCCCGCATTTCTGTAGTTTCTATTTTACCTTCCCGCAAAAAGGAAGTGACGATATTGCGCAGCATCATTTTCCGGTGGCCGGACAGGCGACCTAATTTCCGGTAACCCATCTAAATGTCACCCCTTTACCCATCACTCTGTCGCAGGGACAGGCCCAGTTCCGCGAGCTTTTGCGTAACTTCTTCCAGGGATTTTTTGCCCAGGTTGCGTACCTTCATCATATCTTCTTCGGTACGCTGCAAAAGCTCGCCAACGGTATTAATGCCCGCCCGCTTCAGGCAGTTGTAAGAACGCACCGATAGATCAAGTTCCTCAATGGACATGTCCATGAGGCGATCCCGGCTTTCTTCTTCTTTCTCAACCATGGTTACTTCGTCGCTGACGCGCTCCGTTAAACCTAAAAAGAGACGCATGTGTTCGATAAGAATTTTGGCTGCCGAGCTCACTGCCTCATCGGGGGCAATAGTACCGTCAGTCCATACCTCCAGGGTAAGTTTATCGTAGTCAGTAACCTGTCCTACCCGGGTGTTTTCCACCTGATAGTTCACTTTATGGACTGGCGAAAAGAGGGAATCGACGGGAATAATCCCGATGGGCTGGTCCTCTTTTTTATTTTTTTCCGCACTGACATAACCCCGCCCTTTTTCTACCGTCATTTCAATAAACAGGCGGCCGCCTTTTTCTATGGTGGCAATGTGCAGGTCGGGGTTTAAGACCTCAACGTCAGCATCAGTAATAATATCGGCAGCTGTAACCTCGCCTTCGCCCTCAGCCTCAATTCTTATTACCTTGGGTTCATCGCTGTGGAGCTTCAGGGCCAGGGACTTGAGGTTTAAAATAATCTCTGTGGTATCCTCGACGACACCGGGAATGGTGGAAAACTCATGGAGGACCCCTTCAATTTTGACCGTGGTTACAGCAGCACCGGGCAGTGAGGAGAGAAGAATCCGCCGCAGGGAATTACCCAGAGTGATTCCATAACCCCGCTCCAGGGGCTCGACTACAAACCGCCCGTACTTATTGGACATTTCCAGGCACTCAATCCTGGGCCTTTCAATTTCGAGCATTGTTCCCCTCCTTCTCGTGAGCTCATCCAGCCTGCATCTTACTTGGAGTAAAGCTCAACGATGAGGTGTTCTTGCACCGGCACATCAATCTGTTCCCGCGTCGGCAGGGAGAGGACGTGCCCTTCTAAAGCTGCCGGGTCAGCTTTAAGCCAGGCCGGGACCGTCCGGTGGGCTGCCGCCGCGGCAATCTCTTTGAAAAGGGGACTCTCCTTGCTCTTTTCCCGGACGGCAATGATATCACCAGGCCGGACCAGGTAGGAAGGGATACTCACCTTCTGGCCATTTACCGTAAAATGGCCGTGCCGGACTAATTGCCTCGCCTGGGCACGGGAATCGGCAAAACCCAGGCGATAAACAACATTGTCCAGGCGCCTCTCCAGCAGGATAAGCAGGTTTTCACCGGTAACGCCTTTCATGCGCTCGGCCTTCTCAAAGTAGTTGCTGAACTGGCGTTCCAGGACGCCGTAAATGCGGCGGGCCTTCTGCTTTTCCCTTAGCTGCAGGCCGTATTCGGAAAGCTTTTTCCTGGTCTGGCCGTGCTGGCCGGGGGCATAGGACCGCCGGGCCACAGCACATTTATCAGAATAGCAGCGATCGCCTTTCAGGAAAAGCTTCATGCCTTCCCGCCGGCACAGGCGACAGGTAGCATCTTTATACCTTGCCAAAGTATTACCTCCTCTGCAAGTCGCATGCTTCTTAACGACGACGTGTTCTTGCGACCTTTAAAAGCTCCTGTTACACTCGCCGCCGCTTGGGAGGCCGGCAGCCGTTGTGGGGAATCGGGGTTACATCTTTAATTACGCTAACCTCAAGCCCAGCGGCCTGCAGGGAACGAATGGCAGCTTCCCGGCCGGCTCCCGGACCTTTTACGTAGCACTCTACTTCGCGCATGCCATGTTCCATAGCCTGCCTGGCAGCTGCTTCGGCCGCCATTTGAGCGGCAAAAGGTGTGCTCTTGCGGGAACCTTTAAACCCCACGGTACCGGCACTGGCCCAGGCAATAGTGTTACCATTTTTATCGGTGATGGTTACCAGGGTATTGTTAAAGGTTGATTTAATATGGGCCACGCCGCTTTCAATATTTTTACGTTCGCGCCGGCGTGGCCGGGTAGTTTTCCTTGGCATAGCTTCTCCCCCTTACTTCTTGCGCCGCACGCCCACAGTCTTGCGGGGTCCTTTACGCGTACGGGCATTGGTTTTGGTGCGCTGGCCGCGTACCGGCAGCCCCCGACGATGACGCAGGCCACGGTAGCAACCTATTTCCATCAATCGCTTGATATTTAACGCTACCTCCCGGCGCAAATCCCCTTCGACCGTTAAATTTTTATCTATATATTCGCGTAGCCGGCTTACTTCTTCTTCCGTTAGATCCCTTACCCTGGTATCAGGGTTAACGGCTGTCGCAGCCAGGATTTTATTTGCCGTTGGCCGGCCAATGCCATAAATATAAGTCAGGGCAATTTCCACCCGCTTATCCCGGGGAAGGTCTACCCCGGCAATCCTTGCCATTTACGCCTTACCCCCTGTCTATCCCTGTTTTTGCTTGTGCTTGGGATTTTCGCAAATAACCATAATTCTACCCTTGCGTTTTATGATCTTGCATTTTTCACAAATAGGCCGCACTGAAGGCTTGACTTTCAAACTAAACCCTCCCAGATTATTTATAGCGGTAAACGATGCGTCCCCGGTTGAGATCATAGGGTGACAATTCCACCATTACCCGGTCGCCCGGCAAAATACGGATAAAGTTCATCCGGATCTTACCGGAGACATGGGCCAGCACCCGGTGCCCATTGGCCAGCTCTACCCGAAACATGGCATTGGGCAGGGGTTCGATCACCGTGCCTTCAACTTCAATGACATCCTCTTTGGCCAAATAAACCCCTCCTTATCAAGCCTGCTCAGTCTCTAAGAGCTGGGCAATAGCCCGTCGTACTTCGGCATCGGTAACTACTTCTCCCTGTTTTAACCGGTCAGCAATAGCCGTCGCTACCCGGTTAACCGCCTGGACATGGAGGACGTTTTTCAGTTTAGGTTTACTGGTACGTCGTAAACGGCCGTCAACAAGATAAACCCGGCTGGGCCCGGCCAGCTGCCAGACCAGAAAAGGTCGCCCCCGGTCGCGCCCAGCCCGGGAATATACCAGTTGCCCCACCTTTAGTTCACCTGCCGGCATAACCTTCGCCTCCACCTGCCAGTTAGAGTAACGTCAGGATCTCCGGTCCGTTATCCGTCAAAGCTACCGTATGCTCAAAGTGCGCCGAAGGTTTCTTATCCCTGGTCACTACTGTCCAGCCATTGGCCAGGGTATAAACCTCATGGGTACCGGCATTTACCATGGGTTCAATGGCCAGGACCATCCCCGCCCGGAGGCGGGGGCCATAACCCGGGGGACCAAAGTTCGGTACCTGGGGGTCTTCATGCATCGCCCGGCCAATACCGTGGCCCACATAATCACGGACTACCGAAAGGCCATTTTTTTCGACATAGGTCTGGATAGCGTGGGATATATCAGTCAGCCGGTTGCCTGCGACTGCATGTTTGATGCCTTCGTAAAGGGCGGCTTCGGTTACGGCCAGCAAATGCTGCTTCTCGGCATCAATAGCGCCAACTGGAAAAGTAACCGCGGCGTCACCAACATATCCATTTTTTACCGCACCGATGTCAATACTAATAATATCCCCTTCAGCCAGTTGCTTTAAACCTGGTATACCGTGGACGACTTCCTCATTAACGGAAACACAAATACTGGCCGGAAAGCCCTGATAGCCCTTAAAGGCCGGCACGGCACCATTTTCCCGAATATAATCCTCGGCTATGCGGTCCAGTTCCGCAGTAGTTACCCCGGGGGCGATATGGTCTTTAAGTTTAGCCAGGGTCCGGGCCACGATCCGTCCCGCTTCACGCATCAGGGCTATTTCCCGGCGTGACTTTAAAATAATCATTGCCAGTCTCTTCCCAGGGCCGCACCAATGGCCCGGCTTACGGCCGCAATATCCCCGCTGCCGTCAATTTCCTTTAAAAGACCGCGCTGACGGTAATAGGTAATGAGGGGCGCCGTTTGCTCGTTGTATACATCCAACCGTTTGCCGACAGTTGCTGCGGTGTCGTCCGCTCGCTGGATGAGCTCCCCGCCGCAAACATCGCATTTGCCCGCCTCAGCCGGTGGATTGTACTGGAGGTGGTAGGTGGCCCCGCACTGGCGGCAGACCCGGCGTCCTGTCAGGCGCGCCATGAGTTCCTCCCGCGGCACCTCAATATCAATAACCGCATCGAGCTTTTCCTTTCTCCCGGCCAGCCAGGCATCCAGGGCTTCGGCCTGGGCTACCGTCCGCGGAAAACCGTCCAGTAAAAAACCCTGCCGGCAGTCGGAATGGCTCAGGCGTTCCTGGATCAGGCCAATAGTTACGTCATCGGGCACCAGGCCCCCGCTTTGCAGGTACTTTTCTGCCTGGCGTCCCAGTTCGGTACCTTCTTTGATGGCCTGGCGGAACATATCCCCGGTGGAAATATGGGGTATACCCAAGTGTTTGCAGATTAACGCGGCCTGGGTACCCTTACCAGCCCCAGGTGGCCCCAGCAATACCAAACGCATCCTCTTTAGCCCCCCCGGTATTTACTTCATAAAGCCCTGATAGTGCCGCAACAACAGGTGGGACTCCAGCTGTTTCATGGTTTCCAGGGCCACACCGACTACAATCAGGAGGGAAGTGCCCCCGAAATATACGTTAATGCCGGTAGCGGCCATCAGGATATTGGGCAGCACGGCGATAAAGGCCAGGAAAATCGCCCCTGCCAGGGTTATCCGGGTTAAGATCCGTTCAATATATTCAGCAGTCGGCCGGCCGGGTCTCAAGCCCGGGATGAAGCCGCCGTACTTTTTCATGTTATCGGCCACATCCTGCGGGTTAAAGGTCACAGCCGTATAGAAATAGGTGAAGAAGATGATCAGCAACGCATAAAGGATCATATAGAAAGCCGACCGCGGGTCAAAAAACCTTACTATAGCCTGGGCCAGGCTGCTGTGGGGAAACCAGGAAGCCAGGGTGCTGGGAAAGAGCAGGATAGACATGGCGAAGATCACAGGAATAACCCCGGCCTGGTTGACCTTTAACGGGATGTGGGTACTCTGGCCGCCGTAAATCCGCCGGCCCACCACCCTCTTGGCATACTGCACGGTAATCCGGCGTTCCCCTTGTTGCATGGCCACTACTGCGGCAATGATTACCACGGCAATAATGGCAAAGAGGATTAACGAAATGATACTTACCTCTCCGGAAGTGAGGTACTGGTAGAGACTAACAGCACCAGCCGGCAGGCGGGAAACAATCCCGGCGAAGATAATCAGGGAAATGCCGTTACCAATACCCTTTTCCGTAATTAATTCCCCCAGCCACATGAGGAAGGCCGTACCTGCTGTAAGCATTACCGCTACCACCAGGTAATTGTGCAGGCCTGGTCTTAAGAAAGCCCCCGAGCGCGCGAGATACAGGGCCATACCCAGGGCCTGAAGGAGGCCTAAAATAACCGTCCCGTAACGGGTATACTGGACGATCTTTTTGCGCCCTTCGATATCCTCTTTGGCCAGCCGTTCCAGGGCTGGAATGACCACCGTCAGGAGCTGCATGATAATCGAGGCATTGATATAGGGCATAATGCCCATGGCAAACACGGTAAATCGCTTAAAGGCCCCGCCGGAAATAACGTCAAAAAAACCCAATATCGTACCGCCCCGAACTAATTCCTGCAGGACGGCATTATTGATTCCAGGGAGGGGCACATGGGCGCCAAGGCGGAAGACGATAAACATCATCAGGGTAAAAAATATCTTCTTCCGCAGGTCTTCCAGCTTCCAGGCGCTGGCCAGGGTGTTTAACACTTACATCACCTCAACTTTGCCGCCGGCAGCCTCAATTTTGGCAATGGCCTGGCGGCTGGCAGCCTGAACCCTGACGGTCAGGGGCTTGGTTATTTCACCATCGCCCAGGATTTTGACGCCGTTCCTGGCCTGCTTGACCAGGCCGGCCCGGGCCAGGACCTCCGGCGTCACTACAGTATCCGGTTCAAAGCGTTCCAGTTCGCCGACATTAATGACCGTTAACTCGCGGGCAAATTTATTGGTGAAGCCCCTTTTGGGAAGACGGCGGCTTAAGGGCATCTGGCCACCTTCAAAGCCCCGGCGGACACCGCCCCCGGAGCGGGCTTTTTGCCCTTTATGGCCACGGCCGGAAGTTTTGCCCAAGCCGGACCCGATACCCCGTCCTACCCGGGTAGGTTTAAACCTGGAGCCAGGTGCTGGATGTAACTCATGCAGGCGCACCCCTGTCACCTCCTATTCTACTTCCTCGCACTTAACCAGGTGTGCCAGCTTTTTTATCTGGCCCCTGACAGCCGGTGTATCAGGGCGGATAATTTCCGCATGTAGTTTCTTAAGACCCAGTGCGCGGGCCGTCTTCCTTTCCGTTTCCGGTCGACCAATTAAGCTTTTTACCAGGGTAATCTTCAAATTTGCCAATGCCAACTCCTCCTAGCCAAGCAGCTCGGCCACAGTTTTACCCCGGAGGCGGGCTACGTCTTCAGCTCTCTTAAGACCCTTTAAACCTTCTAGGGCGGCATAGACGACGTTATTGGGGTTGGCCGATCCCAGGCTCTTGGTCAAAATATCCCTGATTCCGGCAGCTTCCAGGACCGCCCGTACCGGTCCCCCGGCAATAACTCCGGTACCGGGGGCTGCAGGTTTAAGCAAAACTTTCCCCGCACCAAAATGGCCTATAATTTCGTGGGGAATGGTCGTGCCCACCATCGGTACTTTAATGAGATTCTTTTTGGCATCTTCAATACCCTTACGGATGGCTTCCGGCACTTCACTGGCCTTGCCCAGGCCCGCACCTACATGGCCTTTACCGTCACCAACAACTACCAGGGCAGAAAAACTAAAGCGCCGGCCACCCTTTACGACTTTAGCTACACGGTTGATATGGACGACTTTTTCCGTTAACTCCAGGTCCTTGTTTTCAACGCGCGCCATTTTTCCCCTCCTTCCCTTTTAAAATTCCAGCCCTGCTTCTCGGGCGCCTTCGGCCAGGGCAGCTATACGGCCATGGTAAATATTGCCGCCCCGGTCAAAAACAACTTTTTTAATCCCTTTAGCCAGGGCTTTCTGAGCGATAAGTTCGCCCACCTTCCTGGCGGCAGCTTTATTCCCGGTAGCTTCCAGGTCTTTTAATGCCGGGTCAAGGGTTGAAGCAGCCACCAGGGTTATACCCCGGGTATCGTCTACCACCTGGGCGTAGATATGGCGCAGGCTGCGGTAGACACTCAAACGGGGCCGTTCAGGAGTGCCCATTATACGCCGCCGCACCCGCAGGTGCTTCCGCTGCCGCGTGAGTTTGCGGTCTATCTTCTTGAACATTCCTTTACCCCCTATTTTTTACCGCCCTTGGCGCCAGTCTTACCAACTTTGCGCCGGATATACTCATCTTCATACTTAATACCTTTACCCTTGTAGGGCTCCGGGGGACGGACGTCGCGAATATTGGCCGCCAGTGCCCCTACCGCTTCTTTGTCAATGCCTTTAACAATTATTTTGTTGGGGGCCGGCACTTCAATCTCCAGCCCTTCTCCCGGCACTATTTCTACTGGATGGGAATAGCCTACCGTCAGCACCAGTTTGTTCCCCTGCTTGGCGGCACGGTAGCCTACCCCCACCAGTTCCAGGCTTTTTTGAAAGCCCTTGGTGACACCATCAACCATATTTTGCAACAGGGCCCGGGAAAGACCATGCAGGGCGCGGTGGGGTTTGGCATCCGAGGGACGGTTGACCTGCAATACATCCCCTTCCCGGCTAATGGTAATCTCGGCTGGGAACTGGCGGGTAAGTTTTCCCCTGGGGCCCTTTACCGTTACCGTATTGCCGTCAATGTTTACTTCTACCCCTGCCGGTACCTGCACCGGCTTTCTGCCTATACGTGACACTTAAACACCTCCAGCCTTACCAGATGTAACAGATAACTTCGCCGCCGACGCCTTCCCGGCGAGCCTGTTTATCCGTGAGTATCCCTTTGCTGGTAGAAATTATAGCCACTCCCAGGCCTCCCAGAACTTTAGGGATTTCGCCCTTCCTGGCATAAATCCTTAGCCCCGGGCGGCTGATGCGCTTTATGCCGGTAATAACCTTTTCCTTGTTGGGCCCATACTTGAGATAAATCCTCAAGGTGCCCTGCTTGTCGTCTTCAATATACTCGTAGTTCTTGATATATCCTTCGTTCTTCATGATTTCAGCTATAGCCCGCTTCATTTTGGAAGCCGGTACTTCCACCTTCTCCTGGTAGACCATGTTGGCGTTACGAATGCGGGTCAGGAAATCAGCAATGGGATCGGTCATCAATTTGAACTACCCCCTTCCTTCTCGTCCCGCACTTACCAGCTGGCTTTCACTATACCAGGAAGCTCTCCCTTGTAGGCCAGCTCGCGGAAACAGATACGGCACAGGCCGAACTTCCGCATATAAGCATGGGGACGGCCACAGCGCAGGCAACGGTTATACGCGCGAACCTTAAACTTCTGGGGACGTGCTTGTTTAACACGTAAAGATTTCTTGGCCATGGATTTCCTCCTTCATCATTGTTCCCGGAACGGCATGCCAAAAGCGCGCAGGAGTTCCCGGGCTTCCTCATCGCTTTTTGCCGTAGTCACCATAGTTATTTCCAGACCCCGGGTTTTGTCGATCTTGTCATATTCAATCTCCGGAAAAATCAGCTGTTCTTTCAGGCCCAGGGAATAGTTACCGCGGCCATCAAAGGAATTGGGCGACACGCCCTGGAAATCCCTGACCCGGGGCAGGGCCACATTGATCAGGCGGTCCAGAAACTCGTACATCCTGTTTCCCCGCAGGGTTACCTTGCAGCCAATACTGTTTCCCTGGCGCAGTTTAAAGGCAGCAATAGATTTTTTGGCCCTGGTAACAATAGGTTTTTGCCCGGTAATGGCCATCAGGTCCTGGACGGCACCATCAATGGCCTTGGGATTCTGGGTTGCCTCGCCAACACCCATGTTGACAACGATTTTTTCCAGTTTGGGGATCTCCATGACATTTTTGTAACCAAATTTTTCCTGTAAGAGCTTACGTATCTCTGTCAGGTATTTTTCCTTCAGTCTAGCCAAAGCCAGCCCTCCTTTACCTGGGCTTAATCAATTACTTCGCCGCACTTTTTACACACCCGGGTCTTGGTTCCATCGGCCAGAAATTGTTTCCCGATTCGAGTAGGTCGGTTACATTTATTGCAAAACAGCATAACATTGCTGCTGGCCACCGGAGCCTCCTTTTCAATAATCCCGCCTTGGGGCATCTTGGGGGTGGGACGGGTGTGCCGTTTAACAATGTTTACCCCTTCGACGATGACCCGGCCTTTAGCGCGGTCGACGCTCAATACTTTGCCTTTTTTGCCGGCATCTTTACCGCTAATTACCATGACCAGGTCACCTTTTTTAACGTGTACCTTAACTGGGGTCAATTCCAAGCCACCTCCCTTTTCCTACAGGACTTCCGGGGCCAGGGAAATGATCTTCATGAAATCTTTTTCCCGCAGTTCCCTGGCTACCGGTCCAAAGATACGCGTACCCCGCGGGTTGTTTTGTTCGTTGATAATTACCGCTGCATTTTCATTGAAGCGGATATAGGACCCGTCTTCACGTTTTATAGCCTTTGTCGTCCGTACCACTACCGCCCGGACGACATCCCCCTTCTTAACCACGCCCCCCGGCGTTGCCTCTTTTACGGAGGCAATAATCACATCTCCCACACTGGCATAACGCCTTTTGGAACCGCCGAGGACGCGTATGCACATCAGTTTCCTGGCGCCGGTATTGTCGCCGACTTTGAGGATCGTCTGTTGCTGGATCATGCTTTACCTCCTTCCCGGCGAAAAATAAGGCTACTTGGCCTTCTCCAGGATCTCAACTACCCGCCAGCGCTTTTCTTTACTTAAAGGTCGGGTTTCCATAATCTTGACTTTATCGCCGATGCGGCATTCATTTTTTTCATCATGGGCCTTGAATTTCTTGGTTTTGCGGATAATTTTACCGAGTAACGGGTGGCGCACCCGGTTTTCTACCGCCACTACCACGGTTTTGTCCATTTTATCGCTTACTACGCTGCCAATCCGCGTTTTACGGTGATTCCTTTCCAAAAGGCCTGCCCCCTTTCTGTACCGTGACTGTCTTTATGCTTGTTCCCGTTTCAGTTCCCGTTCCCGTAATATTGTCTTGGCCCGGGCTATGCTCCGGCGGACTTCCCGCAGGCGCATGGGATTATCTATCTGACCGGTGGCCAGCTGGAAACGCAGGTTAAAGAGTTCCTGCTTCAGCTCGCCCACCTTTTGCAGCAGCTCTTCCGTGGTCAACTCGCGGATTTCTTTAGCTTTCATTGACCTCACCACCCACTTCCGACCGTTTTACGAACTTGGTTTTAATGGGCAGCTTGTGGGAGGCCAGGCGCATTGCCTCGCGGGCTACTTCTTCGGTAACTCCGGCCATCTCAAAAAGGATCCGCCCCGGTTTAACAACGGCTACCCAGTACTCCGGCGCTCCCTTGCCGCTGCCCATCCGGGTCTCAGCCGGCTTTGCGGTAATGGGGGTGTCGGGAAAAATCTTGATCCATACCTTGCCGCCGCGTTTAATATAACGGGTCATAGCTATACGGGCAGCCTCAATCTGACGGCTGGTGATCCAGGCCGGTTCCAGGGCCTGCAACCCGTATTCCCCGAAGTGAATCTCATTCCCCCGGGTTGCCTTGCCCCGAGTACCCGGGCGGTGTGGTTTGCGGTATTTTACCCTTTTGGGCATTAACATTATTTGCGGCCCCCTTCCTGGACCCTGGCCCGTTCAGGTAATACTTCACCTTTATAAATCCATACCTTAACGCCTATTTTACCATAGGTGGTACTGGCCTCGGCAAAACCATAATCGATATCCGCCCTCAAGGTATGCAGGGGTACCTTGCCCTCGCTGTACCACTCGGTACGGGCGATTTCGGCCCCTGCCAGGCGGCCGCCACAGGCTATTTTAATGCCTAAAGCCCCCAAACGCATGGCGCGGCTTACAGCCTGCTTCATGGCCCGCCGGAAAGCAACCCTTTTTTCCAGCTGGGCGGCAATATTTTCAGCCACCAGCTGGGCATTAAGTTCCGGTTTTTTAATCTCGACGATGTTGAGGCTTACCTGTTTACCGGTTAAACGCTCCAGTTCTTTCCGCAGGGCCTCAACTTCAGCACCACCCCGGCCGATAATAACTCCCGGCCTGGCAGTATTGATTATCACCTTGACGCGATTGGCCGCCCGTTCAATCTCCACATTGGCAATACCCGCCTGGTAGAGACGCTTTTTTATGAACTCGCGTATTTTCAAGTCTTCGTGGAGCAAGGTTTTATATTCCTTGCCCGCATACCAGCGGGAATCCCAATCGCGGATAATGCCGAGACGTAATCCCTTGGGGTGAACTTTTTGACCCACGAAATCAGTCCTCCTTTTCCCCAACCACCACAGTTATATGGCTGGTACGTTTCCGCCGGATATTGGCCCTGCCCATGGCCCGCGGCTGGTAGCGTTTCAGGGTCGGCCCTTCGTCAACATAAGCGCGGGTGACCACCAGCTTGCTGGCATCCATATCGTAATTATGCTCAGCATTGGCGACAGCCGATTTTAATACCTTGGCTACCGCCCGGGCCCCCCGTTTGGGCGTGACCATCAGAATGGCCTCAGCCTCCCGCACTCCTTTGCCGCGTATCAAATCAACTACCTGGCGGACGCGCCGCGGGGAAATCCGGATATATTTAGCTACCGCCCTTGCTTCCATCTGTTTACCCCCTACTTCAGCGCTGTGGAACGCTCCGTATGGGCGCCATGCCCCCGAAAGACGCGGGTGGGAGCAAATTCGCCCAGCTTGTGTCCGACCATATCTTCGGTAATATAAATTGGTACGTGCTTGCGGCCGTCGTGAACGGCTATGGTATGTCCTACCATCTCCGGAAAGATAGTTGAACGGCGGGACCAGGTTTTAATCACCCGTTTAGTACCCTTCTCGTTCATTTCAATAATTTTCTTGAGCAGCTTTTCATCACAATACGGCCCTTTTTTCAGGGAGCGGCCCATAAAAAGGAACCTCCTTTCACCCCTTTATTCATTCCGGCGCTTGACAATGAGCTTATCGCTGGGTTTCCGCTTTTTACGTGTTTTAACGCCCAGGGCCGGTTTACCCCACGGTGTCACCGGGTGCTTGCGGCCTACCGGAGCTTTTCCTTCACCGCCACCATGGGGATGGTCCACCGGATTCATGACCACACCGCGCACCGTCGGCCGGATGCCCAGCCAGCGACTGCGCCCGGCTTTACCAATGGTGATGTTTTCCCAGTCGAGGTTGCCAACCTGGCCAATAGTTGCCCGGCATTCTTCCTGCACCTTGCGTAATTCGCCGGAAGGCAGGCGCAGGAGAGCATAACCGTTTTCTTTGGCCATCAGCTGGGCGCTGGTCCCGGCTGCCCGGACCATCTGGCCGCCTTTCCCGGGTTTAAGCTCAATATTGTGCACCATGGTACCAACCGGTATCTGGCTTAAAGGCAGCGCGTTACCGATTTTTATGTCAGCCCCGGGGCCGCTGATAATCTGGTCACCAACCTGCAGGTTTTCCGGTGCCAGGATATAACGCTTCTCCCCGTCGGCATAATTAATCAGGGCGATATTGGCCGAACGGTTGGGATCATACTCAATGGTTGCCACGCGGCCGGGAATGCCATCTTTATCACGTTTAAAATCGATTATCCGGTACAGGCGCTTGTGTCCCCCGCCCCGGTGCCGGACAGTAAGCCGACCCTGGTTATTGCGTCCCCCGGTTTTCTTTAAAGGGGCCACCAGGGGTTTATAAGGTTCCGCAACGGTAACCTCGGCAAAGGTAGATACTGTCATCTGCCGCCGGCCGGGAGAAGTGGGTTTAAACTTCTTAATGGCCATCTTGCTTCTCTCCTTGATTTTAAGCTACTCCAACCCTTCAAAGACCTTTATTTTATCGCCAGGTCTTAAGGTAACAATAGCTTTTTTCCGATCTGGTTGTCGCCCCTGGAAACGACCCACCCGGCGCATTTTGCCGCGGTCCATCAGGGTATTGACCTTCAACACTTTGACGTTAAAAAGTTTCTCGACGGCATTTTTGATTTCAATCTTATTGGCCCCGCGGTCAACTATAAAAGTATATTTATTTTCCGCCATCAGGCCGGTAGACTTTTCCGTTACCAGGGGCTGGATAATTATTTCTTCGGGAGCCCGCATTAAGCCAGCACCTCCTTATTTTGAAGTCAGAGGCCAGAAGCGTCACTTTCTTATTTATGCTTCCTGGGCAATTGCCGGTTTCTCAGCTGGCATAAGGGATTCCTCAATCAGGGATATCGCCTCTTTAGTAATGACCAGCTTGTCATGGGCAAGGAGATCATAGACGTTCAGTCCCGCAGAGGTTAAACACGTCACTCCCGGTAGATTACGGGCCGACAACTCAACATTGGGTTCTTTGCCCGCGGTGACTACGAGGGCTTTATCTTCGACATGCAGAGCCCTGAGAACGGCCACCATATCCTTCGTCCGCGGCCTGGCCAGCTTTAACTCATCCAGGACAATTATATTGCCCTCACGTACTTTGCTCGCCAGGGCCGAACGTAGAGCTAAACGGCGCACTTTTTTGGGCAGCTTGAAGCCATAATCACGGGGCTGAGGACCAAAAATTACTGCCCCACCACGCCATAGGGGCGAGCGGATACTACCCGCCCGGGCCCGGCCGGTTCCCTTTTGCCGCCAGGGTTTGCGGCCGCCGCCGCTAACTTCGGCCCAGGTGCGGGTCGCTGCCGTGCCACGTCGCCGGCTGGCCAGCTGCATGACCACAGCCTGGTGGAGGACGGCTTCGTTAACCTCGCCGCCGAAGATGCGCTCGTCCAGGTCCATTTCCCCTACTTGCTGGCCCTGTATATTGTACACGGCTACTCTGGGCATTGCCTGTTAGCCTCCCTTTACCGAATTCTTAATTACCAGCAGCCCCTGGCGCGGGCCCGGAACGGAACCCTTGATCAACAGAAGATTACGCCCGGGGTCGTTCTTGATAACCTCCAGGCCCAGTACCGTAACCCTTTCGGCACCCATGTGGCCGGGCAGGCGGCGCCCTTTAAAGACGCGGGCCGGTCCTTTGGCCGCCAGGGACCCGGGACGGCGGTGATACTTGGAACCGTGCTCCATGGGGCCGCGGTGAAAACCGTGACGTTTAATGCCGCCGGCAAAACCTTTACCTTTGGATATACCGGTAACATCGACCTTTTCGCCGGGGCTAAAAATATCGGCTTTAATTTCCTGCCCCACTTGATAATCCTGGATATCCTCTAAACGCAATTCCCGGACATAACGAAAAGGGGTTACTCCGGCCTTGCTAAAATGTCCCCGCAAGGGTTTGTTAACCTTCTTTTCTTTGATAGGTTCAAAACCTACCTGCAGGGCTTCATAACCATCGGTAGCGACAGTTTTTTTCTGAATGACGACACAGGGCCCGGCCTGGACTACTGTTACTGGAATGGCCCGGCCGGTGTCATCAAATATCTGGGTCATGCCTATCTTTTTTCCTAAAATACCCTTGCGCACCCTGATACTACCCCCTACAGCTTGATCTCAATGTCAACCCCTGCCGGGAGATCCAGGCGCATCAATGCGTCTACCGTCTTGGACGTTGGCTCGTGAATGTCGATCAAACGCTTATGGGTACGCATTTCAAACTGCTCCCGGGAATCTTTATTCACATGGGGTGAACGTAAAATCGTAAAGATATTTTTCTCCGTCGGCAGCGGGATGGGGCCGGATACTACTGCCCCGGTGCGCCTGGCAGTCTCGACAATTTTCTGGGATGACTGGTCTAACAGGCGGTGATCAAAGGCCTTAAGACGGATGCGGATCTTCTGCCTGGCCATGGGTTATTTACCCTCCTTCATGGCACGGGATCAGGCATAAAGCCTGATCCCTGGCCTGGTAATTATTCAATAATCCCGGTCACGACGCCGGCGCCCACAGTGCGGCCGCCTTCACGGATGGCAAACCGTAAGCCTTCTTCAATGGCTATGGGCGTAATGAGCTCGATGCTCATGCGGATGTTGTCCCCGGGCATCACCATCTCTACCCCTTCCGGGAGTTTCACTACCCCGGTCACATCCGTCGTCCGGAAGTAGAACTGCGGCCGGTACCCGTTGAAGAAGGGTGTGTGCCGCCCTCCTTCTTCTTTCGTCAGTACGTATACTTCCGCGTTGAATTTGGTGTGCGGTTTGATGGACCCGGGCTTGGCCAGCACCATGCCCCGTTCTACTTCTTTGCGCTCTACTCCCCTCAAAAGCGTGCCGATGTTGTCCCCCGCTACCGCTTCGTCTAATATCTTCCTGAACATCTCTACACCCGTCACTACCGTCTTCCTTATCTGGTCCCTTAAGCCTATTATCTCTACTTCATCCCCTACCTTAACTTTGCCGCGCTCTACCCTGCCGGTGGTCACCGTGCCCCGGCCCGTAATCGTAAACACGTCTTCCACGGGCATCAGGAAGGGTTTGTCAACATCCCGTTCCGGCGTGGGAATGTAACTGTCTACCGCGTCCATCAGTTCCCATACTTTGCTGCACCATTCGCATTCCCGTTTGCCGCAGCCGCATTCCATGGCTTTCAGTGCACTGCCTTTGACGATCGGTATCTCGTCACCCGGAAATTCGTATTCGCTCAACAGTTCCCGTACTTCCATCTCTACCAGTTCTAACAGCTCGGGGTCGTCTACCTGGTCAACCTTGTTCATGAAAACGACAATGTACGGTACCCCTACCTGCCGCGCTAACAGTATATGTTCCCGCGTCTGCGGCATGGGGCCGTCTGCCGCCGATACTACTAATATGGCGCCGTCCATCTGCGCTGCACCTGTGATCATGTTCTTCACGTAGTCGGCGTGCCCCGGGCAGTCAACGTGGGCGTAGTGCCGCTTTTCCGTCTCGTACTCGACGTGGGCCGTCGCTATGGTGATGCCGCGTTCCCTCTCTTCCGGCGCTTTGTCGATCTGGTCGTAGGCCGTGGGTACCGCCCCCCCGGCTTTGGACAGGCAGAAGGTGATGGCTGCCGTCAGCGTCGTCTTGCCGTGGTCTACGTGTCCTATGGTCCCTACGTTCACGTGGGGTTTCTTGCGCTCAAATTTTTGTTTGGCCATGTGTCGTTTTGCCTCCTCTGGTATGAGATGTAAGAAGCGGGAGGTTAGAGGTGGGTTTGCGTCGGAACTGGCTGATGCCAGTTCCCGGTTTTATTTTTTATTTCCACCTCATTCTCCCTTTCTGATTGCCAGGTGTGGTGCCCAAAGGGACTGCTTCCCTTTTTGCATTGCCCTGATAGGTTAAAATTCCTTGGGTTATCCCCTGTGCAATCAGTTATTTATGCTCCCTGGCGTTTAGCTATAATCTCGGCGGCAATATTCTGGGGCACCTCTTCGTAATGATCAAACTGCATCACATAGGTGCCCCGGCCCTGAGTCCGCGACCGCAGGTCGGTGGCATAACCGAACATCTCGGCCAGGGGGACAAAGGCGCGTATGACCTGGGCACCGGCCCGTGGTTCCATCCCCTCCACTCGGCCGCGGCGGGCATTCAGGTCGCCAATCACATCGCCCATATATTCATCCGGCACCACAACCTCGACCTTCATGACCGGTTCCAACAGAACCGGTCCGGCCTTTTTGGCGGCATCCTTGAAAGCCAATGAGCCGGCAATCTTAAAGGCCATTTCTGAAGAGTCGACCTCGTGGTAGGAACCGTCTACCAGGGATACCCTGACATCTACTACCGGGTAGCCGGCCAGGACGCCGTTGCTCATGGCTTCCTGGACGCCGGCGTCAACTGCCGGTACATACTCTTTGGGTACGACCCCGCCGACAATCTTGTTGACGAACTCATAACCCTTGCCGGGCTCCTGAGGTTCTACTTCAATAACCACATGGCCGTACTGGCCGCGGCCGCCCGTCTGACGGATAAACTTGCCTTCGGCCTTGACCGGCCGGCGAATGGTTTCTTTGTAGGCGACCTGAGGCCGGCCGACCTTGGCCCCCACTTTAAACTCCCGCAGCAGGCGATCGACAATAATCTCCAGGTGCAATTCACCCATGCCGGAGATAATGGTCTGGCCGGTTTCAGGGTCGGTATGCATCTTAAAGGTTGGATCCTCTTCAGCCAGTTTCTGGAGGGCCAGACTCATCTTTTCCTGGTCGGCTTTAGTTTTGGGCTCAATGGCTACAGAAATAACCGGCTCGGGAAATTCCATGGCCTCCAGGACAATAGGATGCTGTTCGTCACAAAGAGTATCGCCGGTGGTCGTTTCCTTCAAGCCCACCGCCGCCGCAATATCACCGGCATAGGCCTCGTCAACTTCCTCCCGGTGATTGGCGTGCATGCGTAAAATTCGGCCGATCCGTTCCCGGCGACCCTTGGTAGAATTATAAACATAAGAGCCGGATTTTATGGTCCCGGAATAAACCCGGAAAAAGGTCAACTTGCCCACGTAAGGGTCGGCCATGATTTTAAAGGCCAGGGCGGCAAAGGGCTCGTTATCGCTGGAGTGGCGCTCGTCCTCGGAGCCTGTTTCCGGGTCAATGCCCTGGATGGCCGGCACGTCAGTTGGCGCAGGCAAGAAATCTACCACCGCATCCAGAAGCGGCTGGACGCCTTTGTTTTTAAAGGAAGAACCGCAAAGTACCGGCACCATTTTCACGGCAATAGTCGCCTTGCGAATACCGGCCTTGATCTCCTCTTCAGTTAGCTCTTCCCCTTCCAGGTACTTGAGCATTAACTCTTCATCGCTTTCGGCCACAGCCTCAAGCAACTTCTCCCGGTATTCAAGCACTAGGTCTTCCATATCGGCCGGAACAGGTCCTTCTTCAATAGTTGTTCCTAAATCATCAGTATAGTAAATGGCCTTCAGCCGGATCAGATCTACCAGGCCGCGGAAATTATCTTCGGCGCCAATGGGCAACTGGATGGGCACCGGATTGGCCCCCAGGCGGTCGGCAATCATCTTGACGCCCCGGTAAAAATCAGCACCGACGCGGTCCATTTTATTGATGTAGGCGATCCTGGGCACGCCGTACTTATCCGCCTGGCGCCAGACAGTTTCCGACTGGGGCTCTACCCCGCCCACAGAACAGAAGACGGCTATAGCCCCATCCAGAACGCGCAATGAGCGTTCTACCTCCACCGTGAAGTCCACGTGGCCTGGCGTGTCGATAATGTTGATGCGATGATCACGCCAGAAGCAGGTTGTAGCAGCCGAGGTAATGGTAATACCCCGTTCTTGTTCCTGGACCATCCAGTCCATCGTTGCATTACCATCATGCACTTCGCCCAAACGATGCACGCGGCCGGTATAAAAAAGTATCCTCTCGGTGGTAGTTGTTTTACCGGCATCGATGTGGGCCATGATGCCGATATTCCTGGTTTTTTCCAGTGGGTATTGTCGAGCCATAAAGTTTCATCCCTTCTTGTAATCAGGTTTCAGGTACCGGAGGTCGCTGTGAGGTGAGACCCCCAGTTCCTGGGCCCCTGACCCCCACACCTACCACCGGTAATGAGCAAAGGCTTTGTTGGCTTCAGCCATCTTATGGGTATCTTCGCGTTTCTTGACGGCACCGCCGGTGTTATTGGCGGCATCCATCAACTCGGCAGCAAGTTTTTCGGCCATACTCTTCCCGCTACGCGCCCGGGCGTAGTTTACCAGCCAGCGGATACCCAGGGTTTGCCGCCTTTCCGGCCGCACTTCTACCGGCACCTGGTAGTTGGCACCACCTACGCGGCGGGCCTTAACTTCCAGCAGAGGCATTACATTTTTGAGAGCCTGTTCAAAAACCTCTACCGGGTCCTTGCCGGTTTTTTTCCTGATGGTGTCAAAGGCTTCATAACAAATCCGCTGAGCCAACGATTTCTTACCGTTGAGCATGACCTGGTTAATCAATTTAGTAACCTTGGTGCTCCCGTAAAGCGGGTCCGGCAATACCTCCCGCCGGGGAACACTGCCTCGCCGTGGCAACCCTTATCCCCCCCTTACCACTACTTTTTGGGCCGCTTGGCCCCGTACTTGGAGCGGCCCTGGTTGCGGTTCTGGACGCCGGCAGAATCGAGGGCACCCCTGATAATATGATACCTGACACCCGGCAAATCCTTAACCCTGCCCCCTCTTACCAGAACCACTGAGTGTTCCTGCAAATTATGGCCAATACCGGGGATATAGGCGGTTACCTCAATGCCATTGGTGAGGCGTACCCGGGCTACCTTGCGCAGGGCGGAATTGGGCTTTTTAGGCGTAGTTGTATATACACGGGTGCAGACACCCCGCTTCTGGGGGCATTCCTTCAGGGCTGGCGCCGTCGACTTTTTGACGACCTTTTCCCGCGCCTCGCGTACCAGCTGCTGGATTGTCGGCATTCCTTCCACCTCCTTCCCCGGCTATTCTTCCAGGATAACGGCTGAGGCCGAGCCCACTTCGATGCCGCAGGCCCGCCCCAGCTCTTTCATTGAGTCTACCTCAATTATTTCTACACCCCGTGCGCGGCAAAGCTGAATTAATGGCCCGGTTACATGGGGTTCGGCATCCTTAGCTATATAGACCACCCGGGCTGTCCCCTTCATTACCGCTTTGGTGACCTGCTTGGTGCCTACTGCTCGTTTTTTGGCCACCCGCAAACGTTCATAGGACATAGTTCAACCCCCCTGGGCAGTCACACTTTCTTATAGTATCATTTTCCGGTAGCCGTGTCAACAGATTCTAGAGCGGCCTCTTCTTGGGCTTCTGCTTCCGGGGTTATAACCCGGAGCTGCCGGTAACGGCTCATACCGGTACCGGCCGGGATAAGCTTGCCGATAATGACGTTTTCCTTCAGGCCCAGCAGGGGGTCCATCCGTCCCTTGATGGCCGCTTCCGTCAGCACCCGTGTCGTTTCCTGGAAGGAGGCCGCCGACAGGAAGGAATCCGTCGCTAAAGACGCCTTGGTAATACCCAGCAGCACCGGCCGCGCCGTTGCCGGCTTGCCGCCCCTGGCCTGGACTTTCAGGTTGACGTCTTCAAATTCAAAGGCGTCCACCAGGGTGCCGGGCAGGAGGTCGGTATCGCCTTCATCTTCTACCTTGACTTTACGCAGCATCTGGCGGATCATCACTTCGATATGCTTGTCGTTGATGTCCACCCCCTGCAGGCGGTAAACCCGCTGCACTTCCCGGAGGAGATAGAGCTGGACGCCCCGGACGCCCTTTACCTTTAACAGGTCGTGGGGGTTAACGGACCCTTCCGTTAACTCATCACCGGCTTCCACATGGTCGCCTTCGTTAACCTTCAGGCGGGAGCCATAGGGAACATTATAGGTAAACTTTTCCCCATTGGCGTCGGTAATTTCAATCTCCCGCCCCCGCCGGCCGCGGACTTCGTTGATGGCGGTGATGGTGCCGCTGACCTCGGCGATGATGGCCTGGCCTTTGGGTTTGCGGGCTTCAAAGAGCTCTTCTACCCGGGGCAGACCCTGGGTGATGTCTTCTCCGGCCACACCTCCTGTATGGAAGGTGCGCATGGTCAGCTGGGTACCGGGCTCACCAATGGACTGGGCGGCGATGATGCCAACCGCTTCGCCGATTTCTACATCCTTACCCGTGGACAGGTCCTGACCGTAGCATTTGCGGCAGACGCCGTAGCGGGTGCGACAGGTAAGGACGGATCGGATCTTTACCTTTTTAATGCCGGCAGCCACAATGGCCCGGGCCGCCTCTTCACTGATCATGGTGTCGGCGGCGACCAGGAGTTCTCCGGTTTCCGGGTGGTAGACATCCTCCAGGGCATAGCGCCCGGTCAGGCGCTCTTCCATCTTTTCGATTATCTGATTGCCCTCGTGGATCTCCTCCACTTCAATGCCGGCCGTGGTGCCGCAGTCGTCTTCCCGGACAATGACATCCTGGGCCACGTCCACCAGGCGGCGGGTGAGGTAACCGGAGTCTGCCGTGCGTAAGGCCGTATCGGCCAAACCCTTACGGGCGCCGTGGGTGGAAATAAAGTATTCTAGCACCGTCAGGCCTTCGCGGAAGTTGGCCTTGATGGGCAAGTCGATAATCCGGCCGGCCGGGTCGGCCATAAGGCCCCGCATCCCGGCCAGCTGGCGGATCTGCTGAACGTTACCCCGGGCGCCGGAGTTGGCCATCATGAAGACGGGGTTGAATTTGTCCATGCCGGCCATGAGCTTTTTGGTCAGGGTGTCGGTGGCCTTATTCCAGAGACCGATGACCTTCTGGTAACGCTCTTCCTCGCTGATTAAACCTTTGCGGTACTGCTGATCGATTTTCTCCACCGCCGTCTCGGTCTCGGCTATTATTTCTTTCTTTTCCGGGGGTACGACAATGTCGTTGATGCCGATGGTAAAGCCGGCCAGGGTGGAGTAATGGAAGCCTACTTTTTTAATGCCGTCCAACAATGTGGCGGTGGCTTCCGTCCCTAAAAGTTTATAGCAGCGGTCGATGATCTCCGTTAGCTTCTTCTTGTCGACTTCGCAGTTGTAGTAACCCAGCTCTTTGGGGATGGGGATTTCCCGGTTGAAAATCAGACGGCCGATGGTCGTCTCTAAAAGCTTGCCGTCCTCCATGCGCACCTTGATCAGGGCGTGGACGTCGATATCTTTGTTGAGATAGGCCATATAGGCCTCTTCGTAGCTGGTGAAGGCCTTGCCCTCGCCCTTGGCGCCGGGGCTGACGGTGGTAAGATAGTAGGAACCCAGCACCATATCCTGGGTGGGCGAGACGACGGGCTTGCCGTCCTTGGGGTTTAGAATGTGATGGGCGGCCATCATTAAAAGGCGCGCCTCGGCCTGGGCTTCGGCCGATAGGGGCACGTGGACGGCCATCTGGTCGCCGTCGAAGTCGGCGTTGTAGGCCGTGCAGACCAGGGGGTGGATCTGGATGGCCCGGCCTTCCACCAGCACCGGTTCAAAGGCTTGTATCCCTAAGCGGTGCAGGGTCGGCGCCCGGTTTAAAAGTACCGGGTGCTCGGCGATGACCTCCTCCAGCACGTCCCAGACTTCATTCTTTACCCGTTCCACCATGCGCTTGGCGCTTTTTATATTGTGGGCCAGCCCTTTATCCACCAGCCGTTTCATTACAAAGGGCTTGAAGAGTTCGAGGGCCATTTCTTTGGGCAGGCCGCACTGGTGGATCTTCAGCTCCGGCCCGACGACGATTACCGACCGGCCCGAGTAGTCGACGCGCTTGCCTAAAAGGTTTTGGCGGAAGCGCCCCTGCTTGCCTTTGAGCATGTCGCTTAAAGACTTCAGGGGTCGGTTGCCGGGTCCGGTCACCGGCCGGCCGCGGCGGCCGTTGTCAATTAGGGCGTCCACGGCTTCCTGGAGCATGCGCTTTTCGTTGCGGACGATGATGTCCGGTGCGCCTAAATCGAGGAGCCTCTTCAGCCGGTTGTTGCGGTTGATCACCCGGCGGTAGAGGTCGTTTAAATCGGAAGTGGCAAAACGACCGCCGTCCAGCTGCACCATGGGCCGGAGCTCCGGGGGAATCACCGGAATGACGTCTAAAATCATCCATTCGGGACGGTTGCCGGAGGCACGGAAGGCTTCTACCACTTCCAGGCGGCGGATGGCCCGGATCTTCCGCTGGCCGCTGCTTTCCTTCAGTTCCTGGCGTAGTTCGGCGGCCAGCTGGTCGAGATCGATCTCCTGGAGGAGCTCCTTGATGGCCTCGGCACCCATGGCCGCCCGGAAACTGTTGCCGTACTTGTCCCGGTATTCCCGGTATTCCGCCTCGGTGAGCAGCTGTTTCTTCAAGAGGGGGGTATCGCCAGGATCAATTACCACGTAGGACACGAAATAAAGGACCTTCTCCAGGGCACGGGGCGACATGTCGAGAATGAGGCCCATGCGGCTGGGGATGCCTTTAAAGTACCAGATGTGGGAAACGGGGGCTGCCAGCTCGATGTGCCCCATGCGCTCCCGGCGCACCTTGGAACGGGTTACCTCCACCCCGCAGCGATCGCAGACAATCCCCTTGTAACGCACGCGTTTGTATTTGCCACAGTGACACTCCCAGTCTTTGGTCGGGCCAAAGATGCGCTCGCAGAATAGACCATCGCGCTCCGGCTTCAGGGTGCGGTAATTGATGGTTTCCGGTTTCTTTACCTCACCGCTGGACCAGGCCCGGATCTGTTCCGGTGAAGCCAGGCCAATGCGCATGCGCTCAAAGTTGCTTACATCCAGCATTATTCCTGCCCCCCCTCGAAGAACTCGATTTATTCTTCTTCATATTTATCGCCCGGGACTACCCTGGCCCGTGGTTTGATGACCGAAAAATCACTGTCGAAATCATCGCCGTCGACCTCAAGTTCCAGCGCTTCAGGTTCGAGGTCGGCAGGTTCAAAATCCAGGTCTTCTTCCTCATCTTCTTCGGCCTCCCTGGCGGCTTCTCCCGGTTCGGCTTCAGGCTGCCCCTGGATATCCAGGCCCAGATCCTGGGCCGCTTCAACACCATCATCCTCGTCTTCCTTAATCTCGATCTCTTCGTTTTCTTCGGATAGGACTTTGACATCCAGCCCCAGGCTCTGAAGTTCCTTAATTAATACCTTAAAGGATTCCGGCACCCCCGGCTCAGGGACATTTTCTCCTTTCACGATGGCCTCGTATGTCTTGACGCGGCCGACGACGTCATCGGATTTTACCGTCAGGATCTCCTGGAGGGTATAGGCTGCACCATAGGCCTCCAGGGCCCAGACCTCCATTTCCCCGAAACGCTGGCCACCAAACTGGGCTTTACCGCCCAGGGGTTGCTGGGTAACCAGGGAATAGGGGCCGGTAGACCGGGCGTGGATCTTGTCATCCACCAGGTGAGCCAGTTTCAGCATGTACATATAACCAACGGTAATGGGACGGTCAAAGGGCTCGCCGGTACGGCCGTCATAAAGTATGGTCTTGCCGTCTTCAGGCAGGCCGGCTTCTCGCAGTTTTTCCTTAATTTCCTCTTCTGAAGCCCCGTCGAAAACCGGAGTGGCTACATGGATCCCCAAGGTTTTGGCCGCCCAGCCCAGGTGGGTTTCGAGGATCTGGCCCAAATTCATTCGCGAAGGCACGCCCAGGGGATTTAAAACAATCTCAATAGGCGTACCGTCGGGAAGGAAAGGCATATCCTCCTCAGGTAGAATGCGGGAGATAACGCCCTTGTTCCCGTGGCGCCCGGCCATCTTGTCACCTACGGAAATCTTCCTTTTCTGGGCGACGTAAACCCGGACCAGCTCATTGACCCCGGGCGCCAGTTCATCGCCATTCTCCCGGGAAAAGACCTTGACATCGACGACAATACCAGATTCCCCGTGGGGCACCCTTAAAGAGGTATCCCTTACTTCCCGGGCCTTTTCGCCAAAAATAGCCCTGAGCAAACGCTCTTCGGCAGTCAGCTCCGTCTCGCCCTTGGGAGTGACTTTTCCTACCAGGATGTCACCCGGGCGTACCTCGGCCCCGATCCGGATGATGCCCCGCTCGTCCAGGTCTTTTAAAACGTCTTCACTGACGTTGGGAATATCGCGGGTGATCTCTTCCGGGCCCAGTTTGGTATCCCGGGCGTCGCATTCATATTCTTCAATGTGAATAGAGGTAAAAATGTCTTCCTTGACCAGCTTCTCGCTAATGAGGATGGCGTCCTCATAGTTGTACCCTTCCCAGGTCATGAAGGCCACCAGGATATTGCGGCCCAGGGCCAGCTCGCCCTGATTGGTGGAAGGTCCGTCGGCTATGGGTTGGCCGGCCGTTACCCGCTCCCCTTTACGAACGATGGGTTTCTGGTTAATGCAGGTGCCCTGGTTGGAACGGGCGAATTTTTGCAGGCGGTAGGTATCCAGAGTACCGTCATCGCTACGAATGACAATCTCGCGAGCCGTTACCCTTTCAACAATGCCGCTGTTTCTGGCCAGGACAACTGCCCCGGAATCGCGAGCCGCCCGCCATTCCATACCGGTACCTACCACCGGCGCCTCAGTCCGTAAAAGAGGTACGGCCTGGCGCTGCATGTTGGCTCCCATGAGGGCCCGGTTGGCATCATCATGCTCCAGGAAAGGGATGAGGGCCGTGGCCACACTCACCATCTGCTTGGGAGATACGTCCATATAATCAACCCGGTCGGCCGGCACAACTACGATTTCCCCGGCATGACGGGCATTAACCCGCTTCTCTAGGAAGCGGCCTTCTTCATCAAGGGGAGCGTTGGCCTGGGCGATGACGTACTTGTCCTCTTCATCGGCAGTCAGGTAATGAATTTCGTTGGTGACGACGCCCTTTTCTTTATCTACCCGGCGGTAGGGGGTTTCAATAAAACCAAACTCATTAATGCGGGCATAGGTACTTAAAGAACCAATCAGGCCAATGTTCGGGCCTTCAGGGGTCTCAATGGGACACATGCGGCCGTAGTGGGAAGTATGCACGTCCCGCACTTCAAAGCCGGCCCGTTCCCGGGACAGGCCGCCGGGACCCAGGGCCGAAAGGCGCCGTTTATGGGTTAACTCGGCCAGGGGGTTAGTCTGGTCCATAAATTGGGACAGCTGGCTGGAACCAAAGAATTCCTTGATGGCCGCAACTACCGGCCGGATGTTAATCAACACCTGGGGAGTGATGACGTCTACATCCTGAATGGTCATCCGCTCCCGCACCACCCGCTCCATGCGGGCGAGGCCAATGCGGAACTGGTTCTGGAGGAGCTCGCCGACGGAACGCAGGCGGCGGTTACCAAGGTGGTCAATATCGTCAGGTTTAACCTCGCCATCCATAAGGCGCAGGAGGTATTTGATGGCGTGGATAATATCCTCTTTTGTAAGGCAACGAATATATTCCTGCCGGCCGTTAACTTCCTGGGTCAAAATGCCATGACCTAACTTTTTGTTCAGCTTGTAGCGACCGACATTACCCAGATCGTAGCGCTTGGGATCAAAGAACAGGGATTCCAGGAGGTTCCTGGCACTCTCGACAGTTGGAGGCTCACCAGGACGCAGGCGTTTATAGATCTCTACCAGGGCTTCCTCTTCGGAATCGGTGTTATCCTTTTCCAGGGTATTCTGGATACGCGTGTCATAGTCAAAGAGTTCGAGGATGCGGGCATTGGTGGTATACCCCAGGGCGCGCAGCAGGACGGTGACCGGGATCTTCCGCGTACGGTCAATACGGACATAGATGCTTTCGGTATTATCGGTTTCGAACTCCAACCAAGCACCCCTGTTGGGAATAAGAGTGGCGCCGTATACTTTCGCCCCGCTGGCATCAATACTTTCCGTATAGTAGGCCCCTGGTGAACGGACCAACTGGCTGACAATAACCCTCTCGGCACCATTAATGATAAAGGTGCCCTTTTCCGTCATGAGAGGGAAATCCCCCATAAAGACTTCCTGCTCTTTAACCTCGCCTGTTTCTCTATTAATTAGACGAACCTTGACCCGCAGGGGGGCAGCATAGGTCATATCCCGTTCTTTGCATTCTTCCTGGGAGTACTTGGGCTCACCCAGGGAATAATCAACAAACTCCAGGACCAGGTTGCCGGTAAAATCCTGGATTGGTGAAATGTCATGCAAAATTTCCCGTAAACCTTCGTCAATGAACCACTGATAGGAGTTACGTTGAATTTCAATCAGGTTTGGTAACCCCAGGGTTTCCTTGATTTTGGCAAAGGTCCAACGTTCCCTGGTCCCGACTTTGACCGGATAAGCCAACTTGAGTCCCCCCCACAAGAAATTCAAAAGCAAGGTGATGACAACCTCGCTTTTGACCTTTAAAGTTCCTGCTACCTATTATTGCCGTCCAAGGAAAGACTTAATCATGCGGCAGCAATTTAATGGCATTTTGATATGTTAGCATAAATAACGATTGCTGTCAAGGAAAAAATCATAGCCGGGGAGGGGCAGTCCCCGGCTTCTGGCAGCAGGCAACTATTTGATTTCCACAGTGGCGCCGGCTTCTTCCAGCTTGGCCTTGATGCTTTCGGCTTCCTCTTTGCTAACCTTCTCTTTAACCGGCTTGGGAGCGTTGTCCACCAGGTCTTTGGCTTCTTTGAGGCCCAGAGCGGTAATTTCGCGTACTACCTTGATGACGTTAATCTTCTTGTCGCCGGCGGACTTCAGGATGACGTCAAATTCAGTCTGCTCTTCTGCCGGGGCTTCCGCCGGGGCAGCTGCTCCCGGGGCTACGGCCATGGCTACCGGCGCGGCAGCACTGACGCCAAATTCTTCTTCCAGGGCCTTAACCAGTTCGGCGAGCTCCAGCACCGTCAAACCTTTGACGGCATCGATAATTTCTTGAACTTTGCTCATGATTGAGACTCACTCCTTTAAAAATAATTCTTAAGCTGCTTCTTCCTTCTTTTTGCGGATGGCCTCCAGGACGTAGACCAAATTGCGGGTATTGCCGGCCAGGACGTTGACCAGCCCGGCCAGGGGGGCCTGGAAACCGCCCACCACTTTGGCCAGGAGTTGTTCACGGGAGGGCAGGTCAGCCAGGGCTTTGATTTCGTCCAGGCCAATAACCCTCCCCTGCAAAACGCCCGCCTTGATCTGGAAGGTTTTGCTGTTGCGCATTACTTCCGATAAAATTTTAGCAGGTGCCGCAGGGTCGTTTAAGCTAAAGGCCGCGGCAGTTGGCCCTTCCAGGAAAGGTTCAAGGCCATCCAGCCCCAATTCCTGCGCGGCCCTGCGTGTGAGGGTATTTTTCACTACTTTAAATTCCACTCCGGCTTCCCGTAACTGACGGCGCAGCCTGGTCATTTCAGCTACATTCATTCCCCGGTAGTCGGCCAGGATGGTTACTATAGAGTTACTCAGCTTTTCCTTTATTTCGGCCACTACCGCCGCCTTGGCTTCCCGCTGCTTGTTCATTTTCCCACCTCCGTTCTGCCAAAAATAAAAGCCCCCGCAGACAAGCGAGGGCAAATGGCAAAATAAATAACAGACAATTTTATACTACCTCGGCAGGAAATATTAAGCCTTAAAGGCACCTGCTGTCTACGGTAAATACCGGTATGAAGTTTTAACTGTACTTATTTATTTACTTTGTGGCCCGCAGAGGATTAACTTTTATCCCCGGACCCATGGTCGAAGAAATACTTATGCTCTTTAAATACTGGCCCTTGGCCGCTGCCGGTTTGGCCCTTACCAGAGCCTCTATTAGGGCCTGGAAGTTTTCTTTAAGCTTACCTTCCTCAAAACTGGCTTTGCCTATGGGGGCATGGACAATGGCCGTCTTATCTACCCGGAATTCAATTTTACCGGCCTTGACTTCCTTGATGGCCCGGGCCAGGTCCATGGTCACTGTTCCCGACTTGGGATTGGGCATAAGTCCCCGGGGACCTAAAATACGGCCCAGCTTGCCAACCGTACCCATCATATCAGGGGTGGCAATGGCCACATCAAAGTCGAGCCAGCCGCCCTGAATTTTTTCTACCAGGTCTTCGGCGCCCACAAAGTCGGCCCCGGCTTCCTCGGCTTCCCTGGCCTTTTCTCCCTTGGCAAACACCAGCACCCGCCGGGTTTTACCGGTACCATTGGGCAGGACTACCGTCCCACGTACCTGTTGGTCGGCATGGCGGGGGTCAACCCCCAGTCTTACAGCCACTTCAATAGTTTCATCGAATTTGGCGCTGGCCGTTTTCTTGACCAGGGCTATAGCTTCGCCGGGTTCGTAAAGCTGCTGCCTGTCTACCAGTTTACTAATTTCGCGGTACCTTTTACCATGCTTGGGCATTTGGGCATTCCTCCTTGTGGTTCCAGCGGATTACTCCTCCCACCAGCCTATGTTTAAGCCTCTACTTCCACACCCATGCTGCGGGCAGTGCCTTCAATCATGCGCATGGCAGCTTCAATACTGGCGGCATTAAGATCCTTCATCTTGAGCTCGGCAATCTCCCGGATCTTTTCCCGGGAAACCTTACCGACTTTTTTACGGTTGGGCTCTCCGGAAGCCGTCTCTATGCCCAACGCTTTTTTTAGCAAAACGGCTGCCGGAGGCGTTTTGGTAATAAAGGTAAAGGAACGATCTTCGTAAACAGTTATCTCTACCGGGATAATCAGGCCCGCCTGGTTGGCTGTCCGGTCGTTAAACTCTTTGACGAAGGCCATAATGTTAACCCCGTGCTGGCCCAGGGCCGGTCCTACCGGCGGTGCCGGCGTCGCCTTGCCTGCCGGGACCTGAAGTTTAACCACTGCTGTTACTTTCTTGGCTTTGGGTGCCAATTTTAACACCTCCTTTAAACGATTTTCTCGATCTGGTTGATATCCAGCTCAATGGGCGTTTCCCGTCCGAACATGGAAACCATAACCTTTATCTTACCCTTATCGGGCTGGATCTCTTCTATCGAACCAATAAAGTTTTCAAAGGGGCCGCTGGTTACGCGTACATTTTCCCCCACGGCTACATCGATCCGTGGCCGCGGCTCTTCGACACCCATCTGTTGCAGGATTTGCTGAGCCTCTTCTTCCCGGAGGGGTATGGGCTTATTACCTGTACCCACAAAACCGGTGACCCCCGGTGTGTTGCGCACTACATACCAGGAAGCGTCGGTCAAAATCATTTCGACCAGAACATAACCGGGGTATATTTTCCGTTTGACGATTTTGCGCTTGCCGTCCTTAACCTGGATCTCATCTTCCATGGGCACTACTACCCGAAAGATTTTATCGCCCATGTTCATAGATTCGACGCGCTTTTCCAGGTTGGCCTTGACCTTATTTTCGTAGCCAGAATAAGTGTGAATGACAAACCAGGCCTTTTCCATGTTAACCTCTACCGCAAAATCAATTTGCCTAGAAGAAAACTAAAGACAGAATCAAAGAGCCATAATAAGGCCGCCACAATGAATACCGAAACCAGTACCACGGCAGTATAGGTTACCAGTTCCTTGCGGGATGGCCAGTGGACCTTTTTTAACTCAGCCCACGATCCCCGGAAAAATTTGCTGGCCTGTTCTTTAAAACTGGTTTTGTTGTTAACGGTTCTGGCTACAGTCTTGGTTGCCATTTAAAAAACCTGCCCTATTTCGTTTCTTTGTGCACAGTGTGCCTGCCGCAGTTACTGCAGTACTTTTTCAGTTCCAGGCGATCGGGGTCATTCTTTTTATTTTTGCTGGAAGTATAATTACGGCGCTTGCATTCAGTACATGCCAGGGTAATCCCCACCCGCACTGCCGGCCACCTCCATTTATGATCAAAGTGGGGAGGTGGAAAATTGCCACCATGGCAATTCCCGCCTTCCCACTTCTTTTAATTTCCCTACTTACAAAACCTTTCTTTACCGCCCTAGATTTTCCCTGTACGGCTAAACACTTTAATTAGTTTGCCATAAATATAAAGCCCTGTCAATATCTATTTATTCAATAATCCCGGTCACGACGCCGGCGCCCACAGTGCGGCCGCCTTCACGGATGGCAAACCGTAAGCCTTCTTCAATGGCTATGGGCGTAATGAGCTCGATGCTCATGCGGATGTTGTCCCCGGGCATCACCATCTCTACCCCTTCCGGGAGTTTCACTACCCCGGTCACATCCGTCGTCCGGAAGTAGAACTGCGGCCGGTACCCGTTGAAGAAGGGTGTGTGCCGCCCTCCTTCTTCTTTCGTCAGTACGTATACTTCCGCGTTGAATTTGGTGTGCGGTTTGATGGACCCGGGCTTGGCCAGCACCATGCCCCGTTCTACTTCTTTGCGCTCTACTCCCCTCAAAAGCGTGCCGATGTTGTCCCCCGCTACCGCTTCGTCTAATATCTTCCTGAACATCTCTACACCCGTCACTACCGTCTTCCTTATCTGGTCCCTTAAGCCTATTATCTCTACTTCATCCCCTACCTTAACTTTGCCGCGCTCTACCCTGCCGGTGGTCACCGTGCCCCGGCCCGTAATCGTAAACACGTCTTCCACGGGCATCAGGAAGGGTTTGTCAACATCCCGTTCCGGCGTGGGAATGTAACTGTCTACCGCGTCCATCAGTTCCCATACTTTGCTGCACCATTCGCATTCCCGTTTGCCGCAGCCGCATTCCATGGCTTTCAGTGCACTGCCTTTGACGATCGGTATCTCGTCACCCGGAAATTCGTATTCGCTCAACAGTTCCCGTACTTCCATCTCTACCAGTTCTAACAGCTCGGGGTCGTCTACCTGGTCAACCTTGTTCATGAAAACGACAATGTACGGTACCCCTACCTGCCGCGCTAACAGTATATGTTCCCGCGTCTGCGGCATGGGGCCGTCTGCCGCCGATACTACTAATATGGCGCCGTCCATCTGCGCTGCACCTGTGATCATGTTCTTCACGTAGTCGGCGTGCCCCGGGCAGTCAACGTGGGCGTAGTGCCGCTTTTCCGTCTCGTACTCGACGTGGGCCGTCGCTATGGTGATGCCGCGTTCCCTCTCTTCCGGCGCTTTGTCGATCTGGTCGTAGGCCGTGGGTACCGCCCCCCCGGCTTTGGACAGGCAGAAGGTGATGGCTGCCGTCAGCGTCGTCTTGCCGTGGTCTACGTGTCCTATGGTCCCTACGTTGACGTGGGGTTTCTTGCGTTCAAATTTTTGTTTGGCCATGTGTCGTTTTGCCTCCTCCTAAAATAGCATTCCTATTCGTATCCCTTGCGCCGCGCCTCTTTCACGTAGCCGGGCGTGGCTATTCGCAAAAGATATTTCTACATTAGTTAGCCTTTTCCTGCTTGTACCCTGTATATTATTACCCCGATGCTGTAAAATAATTCCGGTAACAGGTTGCTTTTGCCAAAAACAAGGATATAATAGACTTGCGTCTAAACTTCAATTATTGGGGAGAAGGCCTAATCCATGCCCGTCCTTTTCTTAATCTTTTTATCCGTCTTCCTGGGAGCCGGTGCTCAGGTATTATTTAAAGTCGGTGTCCTGCAGCTGGATAGCCTTAAGTTTAATATTCCAGGGATCACCAGCTTGCTTTTCAGCCCTTACATCATAGGAGGCCTGGCAGCCTTTGCCACCAGTTTCCTCCTCTGGTTGAAAATCCTGGCCTCAGTCCCTTTAAGTTATGCCTATCCTATGGTCAGCCTGGGTTATGTCTTTGTCTTCTTGCTCTCCTGGTTATACCTGGGGGAAAGCCTGCCGGTCTTACGTATCGTAGGATTGGCCTTGATTATCAGCGGCATCCTTCTTATTGCCTGGAGCTAATTTTTACTGTTTTTAGGATAAAATCCGTTACAGGGCTTTGCGGACCACTTTGACTGGAAAAATAGCAGGCAGGTGATACTTAAATGCGGGATTTTCGTTTGGCAGATATAAAGGCTAAAGTAAAACAACACCAAAGCGGGCTCCTGGACGCCCGCCTGTATGCTCAATCCGCCGTCCTTTTACCCCTGCTAAAAGAAAATGACGGTTCCCTCTCGCTCCTTTTTGAAATACGTTCCCGCAATTTAAAAACCCAGCCAGGAGAGATTTGTTTCCCCGGCGGGCGTCTTCAACCCGGCGACAGGGGTGAGAAAGATGCAGCCTTAAGGGAAACCTGTGAGGAACTAGGGCTGGTCGCGGATTCTATTGCAATCTGGGGCGGCCTGGACATCCTGGTTACTCCCTTCCAGCAGGTCATCCACCCCTTTGTCGGCCTCTTGCGAGAGCCCCAAAGCATCAACCCCAACCCCCTGGAGGTAGAGAAAGTCTTTACGGCACCGCTGGACCGGCTCCTGAGGCTTACCCCTGAGTATCACGAAATTACGCTACAGGTACAACCACCGGCAGATTTCCCCTTCCATAAGATTCCCTATGGCCGGCAATACCCCTGGCGCCGGGCCACCTGGCCTGAGCTGTTCTACGAGTTTGAAGGTTGGATTATCTGGGGGCTGACCGCTCGGATCCTGCACCATTTTCTTAGTATTATCAGATAACCCGGGAAATTTGAACTCAGGCTAGAAGTCGTGCTCTTGCTTGTTGGCGTAACCAGGGATTCGCTAGCGTATCGAAGGGTATCCGTATAACGAATACCCTGCCAGTTAGTATATGAGGAGGGAGCTAGTCGCCCCCTCCTACTCAATTGCTAGTTACCGAAGAACAGCAGGATGAGAACCAGGAACAGGATCAAGGCCCAGCTGCCGGAGAAACCTGGTCCGAAGAAGCCGCCCATGATTATTCCCCCTTTCTATAATACCTAACCAGGATTAGTTGCCAAAGAAGAGCAGGATAAGGATCAGAAACAGAATTAAGGCCCAGCTGCCAAATGGACCTGGTCCGAAGAAGCCGCCCATGGTTATTCCCCCTTTCTCCGGTAGTTATAGGCGGTTAATTACCGAAGAACAGCAGAATCAGTACCAGGAAGAGGATAAAAGCCCAGTTGCCAAAAACAAATCCGTCTGCCATCATGTGGTCCCCCCTTCCAATTTCTCCAAGTTTTACTTTAACTTATGCCATTGCCTGCCATAAGGTTACACTCCAGGAAAAACGCCCGGCAGCTTACCCGGGCTAAACAAAGATAAATAAAGCGATCAACAGGAACAGAAAAAGAAACACCAGACCGCCATCGGCCAAAATATCCCGTACCTGGGCTTCAGGCTGGATCTGGACTTCAGCCATGATGCCACCCCCTCTGAAAAAGATGCCGGCCCTTTAACCAATGCTTTTAGGTCCCTCTTGGTAGTTTATGTATTGCTTACGCCGGTGGTTACCCAATAAAAAATCCCCCCACGGGGGGGGATTGGACCGCTAATTTATGATTAAACATTAAAGCGAAAGTTGATAATATCGCCATCCTGGACGATATATTCCTTGCCCTCCAGGCGGGCCAGGCCATTTTCCTTCACTTTATTCATGTCCCCGAGCCTTGCCAGGTCACTAAAACTTACCACCTCCGCACGAATAAAACCCCGCTCAATATCGCTGTGAATCTTGCCAGCGGCGGCCCGCGCAGTTGTCCCTTCTTTGATGGTCCAGGCGCGGACCTCATCTTCCCCCGCCGTGAGGAAGGAGATTAACCCCAGGCGGCGGTAGATAGCCCGGGCCAGACGGTCAATGCCAGGTTCGGTAATACCCATTTCTTTTAGAAAAACTTCCCGATCGGCAGGTTCCAGGCGGGCTATTTCGGCTTCCAATGCCGCACAAAGGTTTAAAACCGGAATGCCTCTGGCGGCGGCATAAGCCTCAACCTCTTCCTGCCCCTCATAATGGCCTTCCCTGAGCTGCTCCTCGTCAATATTGACCACAATGATCATGGGCTTAGTGGTTAAAAACCCCATGTGGCGTAAAGCCTGCCATTCGTCGGGCGTAAGACCAGCTTCCAGTAAAGGCTTTTCCGCTTCCAGGGCTTCCTGGCAGCGGCGCAAGGCGCTTTGTTCGGCCAGCAGATCGCCCTTCACTTTCTTGCTGGCAGCAATGCGTTCCAGCCTGGTTTCCACCAGCTGCAGGTCCGCCAGCAGGAGTTCGGCATTGATCATCTCCAGGTCGCGCACCGGATTGAGGCTTCCCTCTACATGGAGCACGTCCTCCCGTTGAAAGGTCCGGACGACATGAATCAGGGCATCAACCTCCCGGACGGCAGCGAGGAAAGCCGCCCCGGTACCGCGGGTCAATCCCGGTACATCGATAATCTCCAGGGTGGCCGGGGTAACTTTACGCGGGTGGTAAAGGGAAGCTAGAAAATCCAGGCGGGGGTCGGGAATGGGCGCAGTCCTGATATTGGTTTTTGTCCGGCCAGCAAAGGCCGAGGTCTCCGCCTCAGCTTGGGTTAAAAGGTTGAATAACGTCGTTTTGCCTACCAGGGGCAGGCCGATAATGCCACAGGTAAGGGCCAATTCTCTTCACCTCGGCTACAGTATAACAACTCTGGTGACAAAAGGAAAGCCCGGGGCTTATTATTTTTCCTGGGCAATAAAAAAAGGAGCTCTACTGCTCCTCTTAAAAATTTTCTGGAGCCCATAACCGGGATTGAACCGGTGACCTCCGCCTTACCAAGGCGACGCTCTACCAACTGAGCTATATGGGCATGGTTGCGGGGGATGGATTTGAACCATCGACCTTCGGGTTATGAGCCCGACGAGCTACCAGCTGCTCCACCCCGCAACATTATTTATGGTGGAGGGGGCTGGATTTGAACCAGCGAAGGCTGCGCCAGCAGATTTACAGTCTGCCCCCTTTGGCCAACTCGGGAACCCCTCCATATTTCCTTTTCAGACGCAACTGTAATTATAACATCATGCTTTGATGGCGTCAAGCCCTTTTTCCAGGCAATTATTGGTTGTTATCCCGCCGTTCCAGGTAACGTTCCAGCTTGCGCTTTACGCGCTGGAGGGCATTATCGATGGATTTAACATGGCGTTTCAGATCCACGGCAATCTCCTGGTAGGATTTCCCTTCCAGGTAGGACATTAAAACTTTCCACTCCAGGGAGCTTAAAATCTCGCCCATTTTTTCTTCGATATCAACGAATTCTTCCTGGCTGATGATTAGTTCTTCCGGGTCGGTAATCTTGGAACCAGAAATAATGTCCAGCAGGGTGCGATCGGAATCTTCGTCATAAATGGGCTTATTGAGGGAGACATAAGAGTTCAGGGGGATGTGCTTTTGCCGGGTAGCTGTTTTGATGGCCGTGATAATCTGCCGGGTAATGCACAGCTCGGCAAAGGCCCGGAAGGAGGACAACTTATCGCCGCGAAAATCGCGAATGGCCTTGTAAAGGCCAATCATCCCTTCCTGCACAATGTCCTCCCGGTCAGCGCCAATGAGGAAATAGGAACGCGCTTTCGCCCGGACAAAATTACGGTACTTATTAATCAAATATTCCTGAGCTACTTCATCACCTTCCTGGGCCAGGTAAACAATGTCTTCATCCCCAAGAACTTCATAGGGTTGCCACGGTTCCTGCTGTACATTGACGCTCATGCCAACGCCTCCACCCTGGATTTCCAAGACCATAGTAACAAAAGGAGGCCCTATATCTTGTCCAATAACATCAATAATTATACAAGAAACCTATCTCAACCGCAAGAGTTAACTACTGCCTACCGGCGCCGCCAGTTTTCCAGAACTTTAAGGGTTTCTCCCCGGAGGCGCCCGTCGATGGAGTTTCTCTGGATACCCTTCTGCCCCTCCCTGGCCATCTCCCGGCGGGCGTTTTCAATGTAAGCCTTTAATTCGGCTACCGGCAGACGGAGAGCCCCGCCTCCCAGGATCATACGCTGCTCAGCCGCATCGGAGGTAGCTACGTAAACCTGGCCCTGGGTATTAAGGTTCCTAACAAGTTTCTCGATGACGGCATCAGCCGTTTCTCCTTCCTGGCTATAAATTATCTCTACCCCGCCAATTTTTTCCTTTTTTTCGCCTGACCCGGAAACCCGATGGGCGTCAAAAACAACTATTACCTGCCCTCCCCAGTAGGCCTGGTAATTAATCAACTCTGCTATTAGTTTATCGCGGGCATGGGCAAAACTTGACTCTTCTTTGAGCCTAACTAATTCCGGCCAGCTATATAAAAAGTTATAGCCGTCAACAATGAGCACATCAGGCACAGGTTCACCCCGCTTCATACCTGGCAGCAATACCTCTGGCGCACTACCTCATACATTAAAACCGTAGCTGCGGCAGCCACATTTAAAGAATTAATTCTCCCGCGCATGGGCAGTCTCACGATAAAATCACAGTGGGATCTGACCAGGGAAGAAAGACCCCGGCCCTCGCTGCCCAAGACCAGGACCAGGGGTACAGTAAAATCGCTGGTAAAGGCATCCTTTGTACCATCGCCCTCGGCGCCAATAACCCAGAGGCCTTCCTTCTTTAGTTTAACTATGGCCTGGGACAGGTTGGTTACCCTGGCTACAGGGAGATACTCCAGGGCCCCGGCAGCAGCCCGGGCCACGGCTGGTGTCAACCCTGCCGTACGCCGCCGGGGAATAATGATGCCATGGGCGCCGGCAGCTTCAGCGGAGCGTAAAATGGCCCCCAGGTTATGGGGATCTTCCACCTGATCCAGCATGATTAAAAAAGGGGGCTCGCCCTTTTCCCGCGCCAGGGATAAGAGATCCTCAAGCTCGACATAACTCCTGGCCGCCGCCAGGGCTACCACTCCCTGGTGCCGGGCACCTGCCACTCTATCCAGGACCGACCTGTCCACCCGCTGGACAGGGACGCCCTGGCTCCGGGCCAGGGCGAGTATCTCGCTAATAGCCCTGCCTTCAAGCGGGAAAGCCATTAAAATCTTATGCAAAGGCCGTCCGGCCCGCAGGGCTTCCCGGACCGGGTTGCGGCCGGCAAGAATATCGTCCATCAAATTTCCTCCCTGGCACGAACCACTGGCGCCCGCCCACAACTCCGGGCACCTTCGCGGCAGACGCCCTCCGTTTCGCAGGTGGGCCCGGCATGGCAAAAAATGAGAGGTGCTACCTTTCTCACCTGCTCCCTCATTTTTAAGGCCAGCTCCCGGATTTCCCACTGGGCCCGGTTACAGCAACGCAGGCGGAAAAAATTAAACAAACTGCGGGCGTTAAAGGTACAGACCAGCTTGGTTTCGCAGGCATTTGGTAACAGGTAGCGGGCATCTTCCCGGGGGACCAGCTCCTGTATTTCATGATATGCCTTTTGTAAGGCCCGCATACATTCTTGATAGCGAGCCAGAGCTTCCGGTACAGCGGCGATGCTGGGAGGGATAATGTAGGTAAAATCATCTTCGTTGACGTAGCGCTGGGATTTCTGGGAATAGGAAGCTATACGGTGCCTGACCAGCTGGTGGGAAAGGACGCGGCTGACCCCTTCTATGGCAAAGGTAAAGGTGATATGCTCCAGGGGGGATTCATGACCCAGGGATATAAGCAGGCGCAGCAGCCTTGCCACTTCGTCTTTGTCCATTTCGGCCATCAGCCTGCTTGCCCCACGGGGCGAGTAACAAAGGCGAGCAGCTGCTGCGACCAAACGCTCTGGATCCGGGGTATGGCTGATGAGTTCAACTTGCATTTTATTCCTCTCCCTGTTATACTTCCGCCAGTTCAAAAATGAGCCGGGTAAGCTCGTCCAGCCTCTGCCACTCGCCCTTCAGGTACAGGTAACCGAAGAGGCTTTCCAGGGCTGTACTGAAATGGTACTCCTCCGGGACGGCGCTGCGGGGCAGGTGCCCCGGCCGGGCATTTCGCCCCCGGCGCAGGATATCCTTTTCCACAGCCGTCAAATGGGCCTCCAGGGCCGGGACTAACCTGGCCTGGCTGGCGGCCCGGACAAAACGCACGGCTTCCCGGTGCAATTGCTCCAGCCTGGCGGGGCCGCGGCGCACCAGGTGAGTGCGGACCAGCAGTTCGTATACGGCGTCACCGACGTAGGCGAGAACCAGGGGCGAAAGGCCGGCAACAGGATCCACTGCCTCCACTCCTTAGCTTTTCTTCCAGCGGGGCCCGCGGGGGGTGTCCTCCAGGATTATTCCCAAGCCCTTGAGACGGTCGCGAATGGCGTCGGCCGTGGCCCAGTCTTTGCGCTGTCGTGCTTCCTGGCGGATACTTAAAATGATGTCCATGAGACCTTCCAGAAGGGCATCATCCACCTGCTGATGCGGCCGGCCAAAGAGACCCAGGACATTTTCGCCCAGATCCTCAAAAACTGTAGCTGCCTTGATAACAGCCCCGGTGTCCGGCCGGGCCGTCCCAGCAAAGTAACTATTGATCTCCCGGGCCAGGTCATAAAGGGCCGCCAGGGCCCGCGCCGTATTGAAGTCATCATCCAGGGCGGCCATAAATTCCTGGCGCAGTTCTTCAACCCGGCCGGCCAGGGCAGCACCCTCTTCGCTGCTGGCCGTTCCCCTACCGTCACCCGCCAGATAGCAGCGGGCCTCGTTTAAAAGACGGCGGGTGTTTTCCAGCCGTTCCAGGCCCTTCTCGGCAGCCAGGAGCCCGGCGTCGTCAAAGTCAATGGGGCTGCGGTAATGGGTTGAAAGTAAAAACAGGCGCACGGCCAGGGGCCGGAAACGGCTGGTGATGTCCCTCACAAGGAAAAAATTGCCTTTTGACTTGGACATCTTCTCCTGGTTGACGGTGATAAAGCCGTTGTGCAGCCAGAAACGAGCAAAGGGGCAGCCTGTTCCGGCTTCTGCCTGGGCAATCTCGTTCTCGTGATGGGGGAAAATGAGATCGGCGCCGCCGCCGTGGATATCGAACCCCGGCCCCAGGTATTTCAAGGCCATGGTGGAGCACTCAATATGCCAGCCGGGCCGGCCAGGCCCCCAGGGGCTATCCCAGGCCGGTTCGCCGGGGCAGGCTGCCTTCCAGAGGGCAAAATCCAGGGGGTTGCGCTTGGCGGTGTTGACTTCCACCCGGGCTCCGGCTCGCATTTCACCGGGGGTACGCCTGGACAGGCGACCATAGGCGGGGAACTTTTCTACTTCAAAGTAAACGTCGCCCCCGGCTTCATAGGCAAAACCGCGCCGTATAAGCTCCTCGATGGCGGCGATAATATCTCCTATATGCTGGCTGACCCGGGGATAAAGGGAGGCCCGCTTCACATTTAAGGCATCGGCGTCGCGGAAAAACTCCTCAATATAACGTTCAGCTAAACTTAATGCCGGTACTCCTTCTTCCCGGGCCCTGTTGATGACCTTGTCGTCGATGTCGGTGAAATTCTGGACATAAAAGACGTCATAATTCCGGTATTCCAGGTAACGCCGGAGGGCGTCAAAGACCACCAGGGGCCGGGCGTTACCCAGATGGATATAGTTATAAGTAGTTGGCCCGCAGACATACATCCGCACCCGGCCCGTCTCAGACGGAGTGAACTCTTCCTTTCGGCCCGTCAGCGTATTGTACAGGTAGATGCTCATCCTTGCTGGCCTCCAGTTCTTCGATCCTTTGTTCCAGACGCTGGATCTGGCGTTGCAGGCAGAGGAGCATTTCGGCAACCGGATCCGGCAGTTCGTCGTGGCGGAGGTCGATTTCGCTGACTTCGGCATCAGCAATTTTGCGACCGTTACGCACAACTACCTTGCCCGGTACGCCTACCACCGTGCAGTTGGCGGGTACATCACGTAAAACTACGGAACCAGCGCCTATTTTGACATTATCGCCAATAGTAATATTCCCCAGAACCTTGGCCCCGGCGCTGATGACGACGTTGTTGCCAATGGTAGGGTGGCGCTTCCCCTTTTCCTTGCCCGTACCCCCCAGGGTTACGCCCTGGTACAGGGTAACATTATTACCTATTTCCGTTGTCTCGCCGATAACCACTCCCATGCCGTGATCGATGAAAATGCCTTCCCCCAGTTTAGCCCCGGGATGGATTTCAATTCCGGTCAGGAAGCGGTTGATCTGGGAAATAAACCTTGCCAGCAGCTTCATTCCATGGCTGTAAAAGAAATGGGCGATGCGGTGGAGGAGCAGGGCATGAAAACCGGGATAACACAGGATGACCTCCAGGATGCTCCTGGCTGCCGGATCACGCTGGAAAATAACTTCAATATCCCTTCTTAGTTGCCGCCACAAAGCTAACAACCTCCTCCCTATAATATAAAAACCTTTCATCCCGTCAGGGACGAAAGGCCGCGGTTCCACCCTGCTTGGAGAATTGCTCTCCCTCTCAGCGGGCAATATAACGCCCAGGCCAATAACGGGGCCCGCCGGCAGAACCTACTTCACTTTCAGTCCTGCAGCTCCCAGGAGCACTTCAGCGCCCGGTATCCGGGTCCACTTCCAGCCAATGGTGGTCCCTCTCTGGTGACCCCTGGTGCGCCTACTCTCCCTGCTCATAGCCATTGGCACTATAAACTTTAAGTCAGAATCATTATAAACCAGAAACATTATAAACCCGGGCGTTCATCACTGTCAAGTAACAGGACGCTTGCCTGGGCGGCAATGCCCTCGCCCCGCCCGGTAAAACCCAGACCCTCGGTCGTTGTAGCTTTGATGCTGATCTGATCCTTTTGAACCTCCAGCGCCCGGGCTATTCGTTCCCGCATGCTGTCAATAAAAGGGGCAAGCTTGGGTTGCTCGGCAATGATAATGGTATCGGCATTGCCCAGGCGGTATCCCGCCTGCCTGACCATACGATAAACCTCTTGCAGTAAAACGAGGCTGTCGGCGTCTTTATAACGGGGATCGCCGGGGGGAAAATGCCTGCCGATATCCCCCAGGGCCGCCGCACCCAGCAGGGCATCGGCCAGGGCGTGAAGCAAAACATCGGCATCGGAATGGCCGGCCAGGCCGAGGGAATAGGGGATTTCGACCCCACCCAGGACCAGGCGCCGGTGAGGAACCAGCCGGTGGACATCAAAACCGCAGCCAATGCGCATTAACTATCACCTGCCATAAGGGCCCGGGCCAGGGCGAGGTCGCCCGGGGTGGTAATTTTTATATTTACTTCTTCTCCTGGAACTAATTTCACCGGGTAACCCGCCCTTTCCACCAGGGCCGCATCATCGGTAGCCTGCCAGCCGTTAATTTCGGCCTCCCGGTAGGCCGCTGCCAGCCAGTCCCGGCGGAAAACCTGGGGCGTCTGCGCCGCCCAGAGGCCCCGGCGTTCCAGAGTGGCAGTAACCATATCTTCGGTATTCCCCCTCTTAATGGTTTCCTTGATCGGCAGGGCCGCAATAGCCGCCCCGGTATCCCGGGCCGCGGCAATTACCCGCTCCAGCAGGACCGGACTCAAAAAAGGCCGTGCACCATCATGCACGGCCACCCATTCTGCTACCGGTGCTACGGCCTTAAGGCCGGCAGCAATGGAATCCTGCCTTTCCTTGCCTCCGGCGACTATTTGCCTTACCTTCCGGTAAGGACCTGCAGTAACCACCTGATGGCACATTGGGATATCTTCCGGCCGGGTAACGACGATGACTTCATCTACCATGGGAGAGGCCTCGGCTACCGCCAGGGTGTGAGCCAGGATAGGTTTGTCTCCCAGAGGCAAAAAAACCTTATTACTGCCGGCCCCCAGCCGCCGGCCCTGGCCGGCGGCGGCCACAATCAGGCTCAAGAAAGGCACTGGTATTCACCCCGCTCCAGGGCCTGGTGGTTGGAACTTATTTTACGTTCTGGCCCTTTGGGCCGGGCAAAGATCATCCGTCCGGCTGCTGTTTGCAGGACGCTTGTTACCAGGACGGCAATGGTCTGGCCAATGTAACGGCGCCCATTTTCGACCACAATCATGGTGCCGTCGTCCAGGTAGGCTACACCCTGGCCAATCTCTTTGCCATCCTTGATGACCTGGACAGTCATTTCTTCCCCCGGAAGGACAACGGGTTTGACGGCATTGGCCAGCTCATTGATGTTCAATACCCGCACGCCCTGGAGTTCAGCCACCTTATTCAAATTGAAGTCATTGGTCAGGATTGGAGCAGCCAGTTTCTGAGCCAGACGGACTAGTTTGCTATCCACCTCCGTCAGGTCTTCAAAATCCACTTCCAGGACCTTGACGTTCACACCCATTTCCTTGCGAATTTTATTGAGGATATCGAGGCCCCGCCGGCCGCGGTTACGTTTTAACAGGTCAGAGGAATCAGCTATGTGCCGCAATTCTTCCAGGACAAAGGAGGGTATCACCATGGTACCTTCAATAAAACCGCTTTTAATTATATCGGCGATACGGCCGTCGATGATAACGCTGGTATCCAGGATTTTGGCTCCCGGTTTCCCGCTATCAATCTTGCCTTTTTCCCGGTCCTTGCCACCCAGGCGGGGAATGAGGTTAAACACCCCCCAGACTTCATCCTTGCGCTTGGTACCCAGGCTCCAGCCCAGATAACCAAAGAAAAGGCTGCCGGCCATAGGAATGTAGGGTCCAACGAGGGGCAGGTGAAAAAAAGAGGCCCCCAATAAATTAGCAATTATAAGTCCAAAAATAAGTCCCAAGGATCCGCTGATTATTTCCTGGGCCGGTATCCGCTGCAACCTTCCTTCCAACCAGCGCGTCGATTGGGTGACAAAATTAATCAGGCGCTGCGCCAGGCTATAGCCAGTTAAAGCTGCAATCAAGGTCACCAGGGCCAGTAGGGTCAAGCGCAGGCCCGGTAGAGGTCTGGCCCCCCAGCTCTGCTGCCAGATGGCCAGCCCCGATTGGGCTGCATAAAAGCCCGCCGCTGCCGCCACCAGGGCTATGGCAGCTCGTAATATCCGGTATAACATGCTTTCACCTTCTTTACTCTCTTTCTTTTCAATTTTTCCTCACCCCGCCCCATCTTATACCATGGGAACCATCAGGCTAAAAGTTTTTCCAGCATGGCCTCTACCTGCTTTTTTTCATAGTTACGGGCTAGGATCAGCTCGCTAATTAAAATCTGACGGGCATTTTCCAACATTTTGCGTTCACCGGTAGACAGCCCCTTATCGTGCTCCCGCCTGGCCAGAATGCTCACTACTTCCGCTACTTGGCAAATGTTTCCGCTGCGCAATTTCTCCAGGTTGGCCCGGTAGCGGTGATTCCAATTGTTGCCGGTATTGCCGCTGGCTTTTTTCTCTTTGAGAATCTTGATTACTTCCTGGACACCCTCTTCGTCCACCACTTCCCTTAAACCTGCAGCCTTTTCACTTTCCAAGGGTAACATCACCTTCACGTCTCCCAGGGGAAAGCGCATAATATAGTACTTCTTCTTTTGCCCCAGCACCTCCCGTTCCTCAATGGCCTCAATAATTCCCGCCCCGTGCATAGGATAAACTACTTTATCGCCAACTTGAAACATCCTTTGCTCCCCTCCATTCCGGCAAAGCCGTGCTTATTAAAATTATAACATGATTTAAGCAGTCAAACCGAGTTCCAGGGCCTCAACCACTGACCGTACAGCATAGATTTCGCAATCATTCTGGCTTATAAGACGGTTCTTATTCCCCGTCGGGATAAGAAAACGCCTGAAACCCAGCCTGACTGCTTCTTCTATACGCCTTTCAACCTGGCTTACGGCCCGGACTTCCCCTGCCAGGCCGACCTCGCCTAAAACTAAAGTTTCAGCCTCTACCGGTCGGTCTTTAAGGCCGGAGGCTATGGCCAGGCAAATCCCCAGATCAGCTGCCGGTTCATTGATGGCAATGCCGCCGGCGACGTTCAGGTAAATATCATAACCGCCCAGGTGTAATCCCGCCCTTTTTTCCAGTACTGCCGTAAGCAACAGGGCGCGGTTAAAATCGACCCCTGTAGCCAGCCGCCGCGGGTTGCCAAAGGTGGTCGGGCTTACCAGGGCCTGGATCTCCAGGAGTAAGGGACGGGTCCCTTCCAGGCAGGCTACCACACTGGAGCCGGCAACACCGGCCGGGCGTTCGGCCAGGAGCAACTCCGATGGGTTGGCTACTTCCTTAAGCCCCCCGCTAACCATCTCAAAAATCCCGATTTCATTGGTGGAACCAAAACGATTTTTGGCAGCACGCAGGATCCGGTAAGCCTGGTAACGCTCCCCTTCCAGGTAGAGTACGGTGTCCACCAGATGTTCCAGAACCCGGGGACCGGCCAGGAACCCTTCTTTGGTGACGTGGCCGACCAGGATTACGGCCGGACCGCCATCTTTGGCCAGGCGCAAGAAACGCGCCGCACATTCCCGCACCTGGGATACGCTCCCCGGCGCCGCCTGGATAGTCGGCAGGAACATGGTTTGAATGGAGTCTACAATAACCGCCACCGGTCTTAAGCTTTCTATCCCGGCCAGGATGGCTTCTACATCCGTCTCGCCCAGGAAATAAATCTCGCCATTAAGGGCCTCCAGGCGCTGTGCCCTGAGCCTGACCTGCCCGGGAGATTCTTCGCCGGAGACATAAAGGATCTTGCCATACCTGGCGGCAAGCCTATGGGCCACCTGAAGGAGTAATGTCGACTTGCCAATGCCCGGCGCCCCGCCGACCAGGATTAGAGAACCCGGCACCAGGCCACCCCCCAGCACCCGGTCCCACTCGCTTAATGTACTTATCAGGCGCTCACCGGTAATATCGGAAATCCTTGCCAGCAAGGCCGGGGATGCCTTCAATCCTGCCGGGCGGCTTATTCCTTCCGAGGGCGAAACCTCTGCCACCAGGCTGTTCCAGCTGCCGCAACCAGGGCAGCGGCCCAAAAAACTTAAGCTTTCATACCCGCATTGCTGGCAGACAAAGCGCTCTTTTGTTTTCGCCAGGAAGATCACCTCCCCCAGGCATTATACACCAACCGCCCGGGATTGGGAAGTCCTACCAACCGAGGTCTTTTCTTCCTGGATTGACTGGGGGCGGCGGCGATGCCATCCCAGGTACTCTTTAACCCGGTTGGCAGTCAAATTCAACACCTGATCTTCGTCAATACCGGCGCTGCGTGCTACCTGCCAGGCCCGGGCAAAATTACCAACTGCCGTGAAAACATGGGCGTCGCTATTTAATGCGACCCAGACTTTATATTTCTGGGCCAGCCTGGCCAGGAGCTGGCAGCGGGGCAGGCTGCCAGGCCGGCTCACGCTAAAGGAATTGTTATTGATCTCCAGGGCTTTATGCTCGGCAGCAGCTGCCTGCACCAGCTTTTCTATATTTAGGGGAAATTCGGGATTGCCGGGGTGGACGATAATATGTACCCGCGGATTCCTTACGGCCGCCAGGGCGGCGCGGGTATATTCTTCCTCGGATCGGTTATCAAAACCTGTACCCGTGTGGAAACCCGCCAAGACAATGTCTAACTGGTCAAGCAGGCGATCTGGCACATCCAGGTGTCCCTCTGCATCCAAAATATTGGCTTCCACACCCCGTAGAATTTCTACATTGCCAATCTTGCGGGGCAGGGCTACCAGATTTTCAAAGTGATATTCATGGGGACCGCCAGGCATTTTAAGGCCATGATCGGTAATGGCAATCATCTTCAGTCCCCGTTTTTCAGCAGCTTCAGCCAGTTCTTTAACAGTACTGTAACCGTGACCGCTGGCGATGGTGTGGGTGTGGAGATCCGCTTCCAGATGCACTTGCCTCACTCCTTTTTATTTTTAACTCCTTTTAGCTTACCAAAAAATTATTAAAGGCACATTAGAATTGCTTTATCTTCCGTTTTATTCCATATAATGGCAAAAAATTCGGGGCTTAAGAATACATACTAGCTGCCAGCTGGGGTATAATACTATCAGCGGGGTCGGCCAGGGCCGAGCCAAGAAAATTATCGGGTCCCAATGACGGGCTCGGTTATTTTCGGCCAAAGGTTGCCAGCAGGTCAAAAGGCTTGCTGGCCGGCCGGCGGGCAGATCAGCAGCTGTTCATCACGGCTTGCCGTTAGTCCGAAGGATTAATGGCAGGTCGGTAAGGATGGTTGCTGGTCGAGCTAAGATGACCATAGTTGCCGCAAGGCTTTTCCTCACCAAAAAGCCGGAGGTTCCTAAAGGTCGAGAGATCTTTATGGGCTTCGCAGGTAGCTATGGTCGTCGAGCAAAGGTTATTGTAGTTGCCGTAATGGTCTGTGGCAGCCGGAAGGTTGTCGCCGGCTATGCAGGTAGCTGCAGTAGCCGGAGTTAAGGTTCTGGCCGGCTCTTTAAAATGAAGGCCCTCCTTAATGGAGTGGCCTTCATTTTTACCTAAAAAAGTGGCCCAGAAAACCTGGGCTTACAAGAATGTATATATTAAAGGAGGTCAGAGGACACTTAATTTGGAAGTAATCGAGTATCAAGTTTAATGATATTATAACTCATTCCTGTTAAGAATCAATAATGGCCTTGTTAAGTTTAGATTAATTCTGGCCTTTTTTACTCTTCGTCTCTATCTCCCCTTCCGTTACTACCGGTAAGGTAAAAAAGAAACGACTGCCCTGCCCCGGCTGGCTGGCGACGCCAACATTACCACCGTAGGCTTCAATAATATGCTTGACAATGGCCAGGCCCAGGCCGGTTCCACCCATTTCCCTGGAGCGAGCCTTGTCAACCCGGTAAAAACGTTCGAAAACCCGGGGCAGGCTTTCTGCTGGTATGCCAATACCGGTATCTTCTACTTCCACCCGGAGGCCCTTATCCTCCAGCCTGGCCCGTACCGTTACCCTGCCACCGGCAGGGGTATACTTAATGCCATTGTCAATTAAATTTAGCAAAACCTGGCTTAGATAATTCTCGCCAATGGCCAGGAGCGGCAGGCCTTCCGGTATTTCTACTTCCAGGCTAACACCCTTTTCCCGGGCCAGGGGATTGACAGTGGCCAAAACCCCATCCAGGACAGACATGAGCTGGGCCCGGCCGGCGCGAATCCCCCTAGGATTATTTTCCAGCTTCGAAAGAGCAAGGAGATCTTCAATTAACTGCTGCAGGCGCTGAGCCTCCTTATTGATAATACCTAGAAAACGGCGGCTCACCTGTGGGTCTTCCAGGGCACCTTCCAGCAGAGTCTCTACAAAACCCCGGATAGACGTCAAAGGCGTGCGCAGTTCGTGGGAAACATTGGCCACAAATTCCGTTCGCATTTGTTCCAGGCGGCGGATGTTTGTTATATCCCGGATGGTCAGGGCCACCCCTACAACCCGCTTTTGAGCACTGATAATGGGTGCCCCATAAATTTTAAAAATCTGGTTGGTTGTAGGAAAAAGGCGGGTTTCTATTTCCAGGGGCATGCCGCTGGCCAGGATTTCTTTGACCAGTTTATCGATCTCATAATTCCGGATTACTTCTAATAAATATTTGTGCTCGACTTCTCCTCCTTTTTTACCAAACATGGCCTCCGCCGCCGGATTTAAGAGCATTACCCTGCCAACCTGGTCTACAGTTAGCAGGGCATCGCTCATACTGGCAAGAATTGCCTGCATTTTATTTCTTTCTTCAGCCATTTCCCGAAAATTATTTCTTAATGTTTCCACCATGACATTGAGGTGGTGGCTCAACAGTCCTATTTCGTCATTACTTTGAATTTCTATACGCTGCTCCAGGTCGCCGCTGGCAATTTTTTGCGTCAGGGGTAGCAAAGCCCTCAGGGGCATGATAATCCCTCGGGACAGAATAAAGGTCCCAGCAGTCATTACTACCATGACCGCCATCATAGCCAGCAAGAGTTGCCCTTCCAGTCTGGCCACCAGGATACCGGCTCGAAAGGGCGGCAGCCATGGCAGGCCCAGGGCGTTAAGGATGGCCTGACGCAGGAAAAGATAAGCAGCCGTCAGGGTCAAAAAGAGCAGGACTAAAAAATTTAAGGCGATCTTCCAGCTTAAAGAACGCATGGCCATCACCACCATCATCAGTTATGTAAGCAAACATGGGGCTACGGCCACAACTGCCGGGTCAAACTGGCTGCCACTACCCCGGTTTAAAATAGCCAGTGCTTCTTCAGGAGTCCGGGTTGGCTGGTAGGGTCTTAAGGAAGTCATAGCATCAAAGGCATCGGCCAGGGCTATGATGCGGGCCCCCAGGGGAATTTCCCCATCATGCAGGCCATATGGATAACCCTTGCCATCATAACGTTCGTGATGCAGTCCGGCGTCATGGGCTATATCTTTCAAACTTGTAACACTGGTCAATAAATCTATCGTCCGTACCGGATGCTGGCGTACTATCTTTAATTCCCTGGCATCGAGTCGCCCCGGTTTATCTAAAATAGCCCGGGGAACGGCAATTTTGCCAAAGTCGTGGAGGAGCCCGGCAATTTCCAGACGCTGGATTGCCTCTTCACTAAAGCCCAGGCAGCGGGCCAGCCGCATGGCATAGCTGGCCACCCGCCGGGAATGGCCGGCCGTATAAGCATGTTTGGCATCGATTATCTGGGCAAAAAGGTTGATAGTAATTTTCATCGGTTCATCAACATGAAAATTTACAGGTGGCAGGTCCAAAATTATCCGGAACATCTTTAACTCGAGGGAAGTATTGGTGGCTACTTCCGTAAATAGCGAACCCGCCATTAAGCTATCGAGCACTGCTAACAATTCCGGGGGAAAGGCCCTCCGGGCCTTTCGAGCCAGAGCCTTCCTTACGGTTGGCCAGTCGCCACCCGGGTAAGCGCGCAAGGTTAGATCAAATTCATCGGCCAGCCCCAGCAGCAGGGCACCGGGAACGATGGCCTCACCCTTCAGGCCCCGGGGATAGCCGGATCCGTCCCAGCGCTCATGGTGGTCCCGGATCATGGCGGCCACTTCCTCGCCCAGGCCGGGAATAGCCGCTACCATGGCCGCCCCTCTAGCAGGGTGAGCCCTGATTTCCGGGTTTTGCCGGGCCCCAGCCTTAAGAACAAGGTGGACCAGGTGGTCGTCCAGACCCATACCACCGATGTCGTGGAGCAGGCCGGCATAAAAAACCGGCGTTGCCTGGCCGGGCAAAACTTTTTGTGCCAGCTCCCTGGCCACGAGGGCTACCCGCCAGGCATGGTACAGTTTGGTTTCTTCTTCGACATCCAGAATGGTCGATAGGGCCACCACCAGCTCACAGAAAGAACGATCCGTCGGGCACCCCACCGCGCCTCTCCCCCCTTTATAAAAAAATCGCTCTTTATGGGTTATAAAGAGCGATTTACCCGAAAATCTACTTTAGCCTTCCTTAGCCTCTTTGTTTACTACCTTATTCAGGTCGGCAACAAGGTTATCAACATCAATACCGTGGGCCATGGCTCCTTGCTCGATATTTTCAAAACGTGCCGCCGCGCAGCCCAGGCAACCCATCCCATGCTCCATAAAAACCGGCACAGTCTGCGGGTACTTGCTGACTACTTCTGTAATGCTCATTTCCTTGGTAATGGTGGCCACAGGATTCACCTCCTAAAAAAGGTCTAATACCCATCATGTTTATCATTATAATCGGTTAAAGGGGGTTTGTAAAGAAAATAGCACAAAAGCCAGCGGAATACCATCTTTTTCTCTATATTAAACCCTTTTCCTTCCAACAGATAATAGCAAAAAGAATAAAGGTCCGGCCTCAGCACATTATAGAGGAATTAATCTTTTACCTGCTTCAGTTTTTCTTCTACCGATTTAACTTTTCCTTCCATAGTCAATTCCTTATCGCGCCGGTCGTCAATGCGGATAATGGTCATAGAACGCCGGGCGCCCTTTTCGAAAGGTACCTCATGCAGCCGCGCCAGCAGGGGAAATAATACTTCTAGTTCTCCTTCGACAATAGTGCCCATAGGTGTTAATTGGTACTTGATTCCCGGTGTTTCCTGCAGGACCCTGTGGGCATCGGCCACATACTGGCTGATGCTGGTGCTGCCTGTTCCCACGGGGGCTATGACTACTTCCAGAACAGCCACAGTTTGAACCTCCTTCCCTGTTTTTAAGCAAAACCCGGCCCGCGACATAAATGGCGCGAATAGTACGACCCTAGTTAAATCTCCACTTCTGGCGGGAGTGTGTGGGAATCGAACCCACCGCGCCCGGGCCTCACCCGCGCGCCGGCTGGATTTGAAGTCCAGGCAGGCCACCAGGCCCGATCCACTCCCACGCTATTATACGACCGCCGGCTGGCTAAGTCAAGCAACCTGCATGGCATGCAAATTTAGCCGCCCAGGTAGGCCTTTTTGACGGCTTCACTGCTGGCCAGATCGGCGGCGTTGCCTGTCAGGGTTATCCGTCCCGTCTCTAAAACATAACCGCGGTGGGCCACGCTCAAGGCTATGTTGGCGTTCTGCTCTACCAGTAAAATCGTCGTTCCCTGCTCGTTAATCTCCCTGATGATATTAAAGATTTCCTGCACCAGGATAGGTGCCAGGCCCATGGACGGCTCATCCAGTAGCATAAGTTTTGGCCTGGACATCAGCGCCCGGCCGATGGCCAGCATCTGCTGTTCACCGCCGCTTAAGGTACCGGCCAATTGTTTCTGGCGTTCCTTGAGACGGGGAAAGCGCCGGAAAACTTCCTGTATACTTTTATTTATTCCTTCCCGGTCCCGGTGCAGGTAGGCACCTAGCTCCAAATTTTCCCTTACTGTGAGATTGGGGAAAATCCTCCGGCCTTCCGGCACCTGGGAAATGCCCATCTTTACTATGGCCTGGGCCGGCAAGCCGTTAATATTCTGGCCCTGGTAGGTAATGGTACCGCTCTGGGGCCGTAAAAGACCAGAAATTGTTTTCAAGGTAGTACTTTTACCGGCACCATTAGCCCCGATCAGGGTTACAATTTCGCCTTCATTTACTTCCAGGGAAATACCCTTCAGGGCATGGATGGCGCCGTAATAGACATTAAGATTTTCCACCTTGAGGAGCAACACCGTTCACCTCCCGTCCCAGGTAAGCTTCAATAACCCGCTCGTTGTTGCGAATGGCCTCCGGCGGTCCCTCGGCAATAACCTGGCCGTAATCCAAGACATAGATGCGCTCACAAATACCCATCACCAGGGACATGTCGTGCTCGATTAATAAAATCGTCAGGTCAAACTCCTGTCGTATCCAGTTGATCAAAGTCATTAATCCCTTTGTTTCCTGAGGGTTCATCCCGGCTGCCGGCTCGTCGAGCAAAAGGAGTTTAGGGCGTGCCGCCAGGGCGCGGGCAATCTCCAGCCGGCGCTGCTCGCCGTAAGGCAGATTTTTGGCTTTTTCATTTTGATAGGGTTCCAGTTTAAATATCCGCAGCAGTTCCTGGCTCCGTGCCAGTACCTCCGCCTCGCCCCGGTGATAGGAAGGCAGGCGTAGAATGGCGTCAAGTACGCCATAACGGCTGTGCCAGTGGTAAGCTATCCGGATATTGTCAAGGACACTCAGATTGCCGAAAAGGCGGATATTCTGGAAAGTTCTGGCAATCCCTTGCTGGGTAATTTGATAGGGTTTCAGTCCTACCAGACTGCGGCCGTTAAAAATAATCTCTCCCCTGGTGGGGCGGTAAACACCGGTCAGCAGGTTGAAAATCGTCGTTTTTCCCGCTCCGTTGGGGCCGATCAGGCCTACCAGTTCTCCCTGCTGTAAACGCAGGTTCACATTGGCTACCGCCATCAGGCCGCCAAAGGAAATTGTCAATTCCTTAGTTTCCAGCAGAGCCACTGGCTTCACCTCGTTTCGGCACCCAGCGGTCCAGGGTAAGTTCCTTGTTACCCATTAAACCCTGGGGGCGGAAAACCATGATGACAATCAATAGTACGGCGTAGATAACCATCCTTAAAACGGCCAGGTCCTGGAGGGCGGCGTTAATAAGGGTGATGGCTGCCGCAGCAATGATGGAGCCGGTGACGCTTCCCAGACCGCCAAAAACTACCATGACCAGAATGTCAAAGGAACGGAAAAAGGTAAAAGTGGTCGGCTGGATGAGGTAAAAATAATGGGCATAAAGGGCCCCAGCAATCCCGGCAAAAAAGGCGCCTATGGCAAAGGCCAGGACTTTATAGTAAGTGGTGTTGATGCCCATGGTTTCGGCGGCAATCTCATTTTCCCGGATAGCCACACAGGCCCGCCCGTGGGTAGAATTAAGGAAATTGACAATAACCAGGATGGTCAGGACCATCATCAGGTAAAGCCAGGTCCAATTGGTCAATTGGGGAATACCAATCATCCCGGCGGCGCCGCCGATATAGTTAATATTGTTGGCTGCTCCCCGGATAATTTCTCCAAACCCCAGAGTGGCGATAGCCAGGTAATCTCCCCGCAAGCGCAAGGTGGGCAACCCGATGATAATCCCGGCAACGGCCGCCGCGCAGGCTCCGGCCAGGATAGCCACCGGAAAAGGCTGGCCCAAGTTGGTAGTCAGAATAGCGGACACATAGGCACCCACGGCCATAAAGCCTGCATGGCCAAGGGCCAACTGGCCGGTAAAGCCCACAATGAGATTAAGGCTGACTGCCAGGATAATATTGATCCCCATCATCATTAAATTAATCTCCTGGAAGGCACTGATTACACCCGCTGCTTGCAGCCAGTATACCAAAAAATAAATTAGGATTGCGCCGGCCAGGGAGATTAGATTTTTTTTGCTAAATCGCACCTGTTTCACCTACACCTTTTCAGTATTGTTCTTTCCCAGCAGGCCGGACGGCTTGACCAGCAGGATTAAGATAAGGAGGAGAAACACAATGGGGTCCCGTAATTTACTGCTCCAGTAACCGCTGACCATGGTTTCAAAAATACCCAGGGCAAAGCCCCCCACCATGGCGCCGGGAATCAGGCCGATGCCGCCAATAACCGCCGCCACGAAGGCCTTTAAACCGGGCATAATACCCATTAAGGGCTGAATGGTGTTGTAATAGAGCCCCAGCAGGACCCCGGCCACGGCCGCAAAGGTCGACCCTATGGCGAAGGTCAGGGAAATAGTGTTATCAACATTAATTCCCATGAGCCTGGCAGCATCCGGGTCGTAGGAGACGGCCCGCATGGCTTTACCGGCCCAGGTATAATGGACAATATACTGCAATATGACCATCATTGCGATTGTAATGGCTAGAATTAAAAGCTGCAGGGTGGTGGCTGTCAGTTTTATGCCAAATATCGCCAAAGGCAGTTGGGCGCTGGTGATCAGCCCCGCCGGATAGGAACGAATTTCGGTTCCCAGGACCATCAGGCCCCCGTTCTCCAGAAATAGGGACACGCCGATTGCTGTAATCAAGGGTGCCAGGCGGCCAGCGTTACGTAAAGGTCTATAGGCGACCCGCTCAATGAGAACCCCCAGGATAGCAGTACCGATCATGGAAATGATAAAGGCCAGCCAGATATTTAATTTGAGATAAACTACCACAAAAAAGGCAATATAAGCGCCCACCATTAAAATGTCGCCATGGGCAAAATTAATCAACTGGATGATACCATAAACCATGGTATAGCCCAAGGCAATGAGGGCATAGATGCTGCCCAGGGACAGCCCGTTGATTATCTGCTGGAGAAATACGGCCATGCTGCCAACTCCCAACTCTGCCCTAAAATAAACTCCAATGAGGGGGTTAGAACCCCCCCATTGGTTGGTCTGGCACCTTTTTAGGCCAGGATTTTAATGGGTAATCTTTTTCTTTAGCGTTTGCTTGCCGTCTACCATGGCAATAATGGCTACATCTTTAACCGGGTTGTGGTTTTCATCAATGGTAATCTTACTGGTAATGCCGTCAAAATTCTTCGTACTGGCCAGGGCATTGCGGATGGCCTCCGGATCGGCCGACCCGGCCCGATTGATAGCATCGGCCAGCAGGTAAGCTGTATCATAAGCGAGGGCAGCAAAGGCGTCCGGTTCCCTGTTGTATTTGGCCTTAAAAGCTTTAATAAAGGCCTGAAGTCGCGGGTTGGGATCACTGGCAGCGTAATGGTTGGTAAAGTAAGTATTATTCAGGTTCGCTGCCCCGCCGGCGTACTCAGCCAGTTTGGGAGAATCCCACCCGTCAGCACCCAGCATGGGAACCTTTATTTCCAGTTCCCGCGCCTGGTTAACAATCTTGCCCACGTCACCGTAATAGGCCGGAACATAAATCAGGTCGACACCGGCATCCTTAATCCTGGTAAGGGCGGGACGGAAATCCTGATCGCCGGAATTAAAGCTCTCTTCCGCCACAACCTGGCCGCCGTTTTTAACGAATTCCTCTTTAAATACCTTATATAAACCCTTGCTGTACTCATCAGAGTTGCTGTAAATAATGGCAGCCTTTTTAGCTCCAAGATCTTTGATGGCGAATTCCGCGCCCACAATGGCCTGGGTGGGATCGATAAAGCAGACACGGAACACGTAGTCGCGCACTTTCTTGGTCTGGGGATCGACAGTTACATCTGGATTCGTCGCTGAGGGACTAATAATAGGTACTTTATATTTAGTAGCCATGGTCGCCGCCGCCATGGTGGCACCGGAAGTAGCCGGGCCCAGGAGGGCGACGACTTTATTCTCCGTAATCAATTTCGCAGCCGCACTCATGGCTTCTTCTCTTTTACCGCCATTGTCCAGCACGATAGGGTTGAACTTCTTGCCACCCAGGACACCGCCGTTCTGGTTGATTTCTTCAAAGGCCAGCAGGATGGCGTCCTTAGAATTAGTACCATAAGTAGCTACATCGCCTGAGAGTTCATAGTTGACGCCGATATTAATGGTATCGCCGCCGGAAGCCCCCTGTTTTTCCGCCCCTGATTTTTGCTGGCCGCAACCGGCGATTATTGCCGCTGCCAAGAGCAAGGCCACGGTAAACAGGGCAACTTTTTTAATCCTCCCCACTTTAAAGGACCTCCTCCAATTTTTTTGCCGTTGACAGGCACATTTGAATTTATTATAAACCTGCCTTTGAATAACTGTCAATTGGCAATAACCATTCGCCTGTCCCCCTGACGCCGGGTAAGTTTTATCCGGTCCAGGTACTCTAAAAAGGGCAGTACATATTTGCGGGAGCTGCCCAGGGCGTCCCTTACTTCAGCCAGGCCGAAGGGGCCGGCGAGGCTTAATTTTTTCACTACCGCCACGGCCTCTTCAAAGGCCTCCCGGTGCCAGTAAAATTCGTCGTTGATTTTAACCAAAACTCCTTCCCGCGTCAGGTAGTGAAGGAGCTCTTCCAGCTCTGCCGGGGCCAGGTTATAAGCAGCTGCTACTTCATTAAAACCCGGCGGCTGCCAGCGAGCCGACCGATAACACTCTGCCAGGGCCTGTAAAAGTTCTCTTTGCCGGGGGCTAATCTCGGGCTTAAAATCAGACAGGGCCACGTTACTTGCCGTCAGCTGAATACGGCCTTCCTGGGACCATCGTTCCAGCAAGGCTTGAAAAACCCGCGCCGGCAGGTGGGAGAAATAACGGGAACGCAATTCTTCCCTCCCCAGGCCGGGGCGCAGGGGATACTGGCGGTGAAAATCAGCCAGGGCCCGTACCGCCGCCTGCCACCACGCAGTCATGCGCTCATTGTTTACTGCGTACAGGTCGTTATCAGCAGCAAGCAAGGTGAGCTGTCCCGCAGCAGCCATTTCATGCAACAATTTCCTGGTTTCTTGCGGCGTTAAAGCCGCCCTGGCTGCCGCTTCCTGCCAGTCCAGGCCATCCCGGTGCTCCTGGACAACCTGCGCCAGGATTTCTTGGGGCGAACCTTCCAGGCGTTTCTCTAAGGAAGCCAGGACGGATGGCTCAAAGCGGCGATGCCGGGGGGGCGCCGGGTCAATGATCAGCCCGCCGCCAATGGTTTGCATAGGCGAATAGCTGCGCAAGATAAAGCGATCGGCCCGCGTAGCCACCACCGGCTCCTCCATGAGCAGCTGGACAAAGGCCTTTTCCCCGCCCTTTAATTCGTTTCGATCAAGGAGGATAATTCTCCCTAAAACCTCGGCCGTGCCCAGGTAAAAACGGATGCGGCTGCGGTTGGCCAGGGTACGGGCGCCTGCCAGAAGCTTAAAACTGGCATCCAGGCGATAGGTTGGACGTAAAAAGCCTGGAGTTAGAAGGGAGCTGCCCCGGCTAACGGCTTCCTTTTCTATGCCGGCTAAATTTACGGCTACTCGCTGGCCGGCCAGGGCTTCTTTAACATTCTTACCATGAACCTGGAGATTGCGGACCTTAGTTTTTATACCTTCCGGCTGGACCTCCAGATCGTCTCCTACGCGGATGGTTCCCGACCAGAGGGTGCCGGTAACTACTGTGCCAAAACCGGTAATGGAAAAAACCCGATCGATGGGGAGCCTTACCCTTCCTTGTGCCGGCCGGGTTGGCGTTGCTGCCGCCAGGGCATCCAGCCGGGCCAGGAGCTCTGGTATCCCTTCGCCGGTCAGAGCGGACACAGGGATGATGGGGGCCTCAGCCAGCACCGTCCCCTGAACGACCTGGCGCACTTCTTCCCGGACCAGTTCCAGCCACTCGGCATCCACCAGGTCGATTTTCGTAACCACGATGATACCCTGCTTGATCTGCAGCAGGTCAATAATGGCCAGGTGTTCCCTGGTCTGGGGCATCACCCCTTCGTCGGCCGCCACCACCAGCATGACCAGGTCCATACCGCCGACACCGGCCAGCATCTGGCGAATAAAGCGTTCATGGCCGGGTACATCCACCAGGCCTAACTGGCGCCCGCTGGGTAAAGTCAGGGGAGCAAACCCCAGCTCAATGGATATGCCGCGTTCCTTTTCTTCTTTGAGCCGGTCTGTATCAACGCCGGTTAAGGCCTTGACCAGTACCGTCTTGCCGTGGTCGACATGACCGGCTGTCCCGACAATAATATATTCCACCAAACATACGCTCCTCCAAAGGGATCTACAAAATTAGGCGATTATTAGCTGGCTCGTGGTTCTCGGCTAGCAAACTTGACGCTCAGCCTTGCTCGGCGGCGGGGGTGGCGGAGCGTGATACTTCTCGTTCCTAAAGCTGCGTTACGATACCCCTCCCGTTCACCGCCGCCTCTCTTCGGCTTCGCTGAGTTTGCTATCGCCTCGAACCAAGTCGCCTTCCGCCTGTACCCTCCAGCGCATAGCTCTGGCCCACTTTTTCAGGTTTCCCCGGTGGGGTCGTTAATCCCATCGAGGGCCTCTACCAGGGCGCGAGCCAGTTCTTCACTTTCACCGGGCAGGAGGGTGCGGACGTCGAGGATTAAGGTATCTTCCTGAACCCGCACCAGGACCGGGGGCTCAATTTGCCGCAGGCGCCTGGCCAGTTCTTCTACCGTAACCTGGGCCGGCGCAACGGTTACGCCCCAGGACGGCAGTTCGGTTAACGGCAGGGAACCGCCTCCGGCCTGGGAGGTGATTGCTTTTATGCCTACCCGCGCCCGGGAACCCAGCACTTCCGCCAGCAAGGCCTGCAGCTGTTCCGCCCGGCGCCGCAAGTCCTCCGGCCGGGCTACCAGGGCAGCCAGGGTAGGGATCTCCCGGACGGCCCGGTCCGGGTTGCGATAAGCCCGCAAGGTTGCCTCAAGGGCAGCCAGAGTCATTTTATCAACCCGCAGGGCGCGAGTTAAAGGATGGCGGGCAATAGTGGCCACCAGCTCCCGCCGACCCAGGATAATCCCGGCCTGGGGCCCGCCCAGCAATTTATCCCCGCTGAAGGTTAAGAGGTCTACCCCCTGTTTAATTTCGGCCTGAACATTCGGTTCGCCGGTAATACCGTAGTTCTCCAAGTCCACCAGAAAACCGCTGCCCAGGTCCTCCATGACGGGTACCTGCCGGCGCCGACCCAGGTCAACCAGTTCGGCCGTAGTCACTTCATGGGTAAAACCCTGGATGCGATAATTACTGGGGTGAACCTTGAGAAGCAGAGCTGTATCCGGTCCCATGGCCGCTTCATAGTCCTGCAGGTAGGTTTTATTGGTAGTACCTACTTCCACCAGCCTGGTACCGCTCTGGGCCATAACATCCGGTACCCGGAAGGAACCGCCGATTTCCACCAGCTGACCCCGGGAAATAATGGTCTCCTTGCCGGCAGCCAGGGCGGCCAGGCTTAAATATACGGCAGCAGCGTTGTTGTTAACCACCAGGGCTGCTTCGGCACCGGTCAACTCCTTGAGCAAACCGGCCACATGTTCATAACGATTACCACGTTGTCCCGACTCCAAGTTAAATTCCAGATTGGTATAGCGCCGGGCCGCCATCAGGGCTGCTTCCGCTGCCGCTTGGCTTAAAACAGCTCGGCCCAGGTTGGTGTGTAAAACCACCCCGGTAGCATTAATGACCGCCCGCAAGCTGCTACGGCTGCTGGCTTCGTACCTTTTCTTTATTTCCCGCGCCAATTCTTCCAGACCAGGCGGCTCAATTCCTGCGGTCAGTACTCTCTCCCGCCAGCTGGTCAGGACCTGGCGAGTACAGGCAACCACCAGGTTATGGTCCGTTTGGGATAATTCACGGAGCAGCGGGTGCCGCAGGATCTGGTCTACTGCCGGTAATTGCCGCAAAAGGCTTTGGGGCTGTTCCATGGTTACTTGCTGCAATCCTCCAAACGCAATGTAAGAAAACTGCGCTCTTACAAAAACAAACTAAGGTTATTATAACCATAAGCTAAAAATGTGGAACCGGTACAGCGTACCAGTTCCGCATAAAGTTTTCCCACTTTCCCACGCCGGGTTATAAACTCCGGCTGCTGGTTAGAAAATATAGCTTAAGAAGACTTGCCAAAGGAGGTTTTTCCATGAGTATTGGTCCATGGCGCCCCTGGCGCGAACTGGCCGATATCCGCGAGGCCTTGTTCCGTAACTTCATGCCCGGCTTCTGGGAAATCGGCCCCCGCTTTGACATTTACCAGACCGAAAGGGAAGTGGTAGCCACAGTAGAATTACCGGGCCTGACTTCCAGGGACGATGTAGAAATCACCGCCACCGAGGATACCCTTGCCATTCGGGGTGAAATTCGCCGCAGCGAAGAAACAGGGGAACAGGATTATCACCGCGCCGAGCGCTTTTACGGTACCTTTGCCCGGACCGTCAGCCTGCCGGCCAAGGTAGAACCGGAAAAAGCGACGGCGACTTATAAAAACGGTATCCTGGAGGTCCGCCTGCCCAAGGCGGAAAACCAGCGGCAGCGGCGTATCCCCATCAATCTCCACTAGTATTTAAGAAAATTTAACTGCTCCGGCCGGGACAGGGGTTTGTCAATAGCTGAGCCCTCGGGTAAATATTCACGTTTCTGCCCCTCAATCAACAGCTGCACCCTGTCAATCTCCGGGAACTGGGTTAAGGTAAAAAGGAGGGAATCAAGGAGGGCTGTTTCGGCCGACGTACCCCCGCCATAGCCTGTTACTTCGCGACTGAAATTTACAGTGGCCAACCCGTGCTCAATCTTCAGATCCAGGAGCCTGGTCCCGGGCCAGATGGTCCGTACCAGGTTGCTGTCCGGCGGCGGCCCTGCCAGCAGGGCCAGCACAGCCGCCCGGGGCAGATCGTTTCCCGCAGCTCCGGGCGGCAGCGCCACTGTAACCGGCACCAGAAATCTGGCGCTGGCATCATTAAAATAGACCTGAACGCCCTGCTGGTTATCTTTTTTTAAGAGGCTGTTAATTGTTGCCGGCCGAGCAAGAGGTGTATCAAGCTTTACCCCGCCAACCTCCGGTACAGTCTGCCCCTCGATCAGAACCTGCACGTAGCGAGCATTATCCAGACTGGTCAAAGTTAAAACCAGGGCTTTAATAGCCCTTTCTGCCTGTCCATTATCCTCCATCTGCAAAAATTCTTTTGTTAAATCTACATATACCGTCTGCTGGTCATCTAAAATATAAATATCCCGTAGCTTTACGCCATCGGGCATTACTTCTTTTAAACCATCCACCTGGGGACCGGCGAGGAGTTTTTCCACCGCTACTTTAGCTACTTCGCGAGTGGGGGTAAAGGTAATCGTAACTGGTACCAGATAAGAACCATCCTGGGTCAGGTAATACACCAAAACCTGGCTCAATTCTCTATCAACTAATAATGGACGTCTTCCTTTGGCAGTTTTGCCGGGCAAATCCTGGATAGCAGGTTTGGGTTTGTTGAAACAACCACTGTTAAGCACAGCTAGCACCAGTAGCAATAATACCAGTACTGTGCGCGACCACCCCCAGCTCCAGTTTCCTGGGTGGTCTGCCTTCATAATCATTCACTCCCTCCAGGGGTTTTTAGAGATTTTTTCTACAAACAAAAGCTAAAATCCTGCCTGTCCTGAATTTTACAGACGACATACCAAGGCAAGGAGCAGCAAAAACAGGCCTATGTAACCGAAAAAAGGGTAAATCCAGCTCACCAGGTTGATAAAACCACAGGTGGCCACCGGTAAAGCAAGGATAAGCATTAGCAACGCTGCTCGCCAGGTTGGAAGGGCGGGAATTTGACCCAACCTTGTCGCCAGTCCGTAAAGATTACTCGCCGCCGTCGTCACTACTGCCAACCAGAGGGCCAGGGCATAAAGGTGAACCAGCCCGGGTTGCAGGCCGGACACCAGGTACAACAAGGGCAGTTCTGCCTGCAGGCCCGCAGGACTCAAGCCTCTTAGGGCTTTCACCAGTAAGTACGCCAGGCCTCCTAAAAAAAGCCCGCCCACGCCCGCCCCCAGGACCCCCTTGCGGGAAGCCGGCAGAGAGGTTAGTAAAACCGCAACTCCTGCCATATTATATGTAACGTAAAGGCAAGCGTTGAGGATCCAGTTACTGCTGATGAGCCCCCCTGGTGATGCAGGTGGGGAAACATGGAATGGCCCCGGCTGGGAGAAAACGGCAATTAAAGCGGCTACAATTATAATTACCATCATAACCGGTACCATAAGGGCATTTAAAAGCAAGAAACCGTGGCCCTTGCCCAAGCTGGCCAGGAAAGCCAGGACGCCACAGGCGATGATTCCGGTGAGGGGTGCGAGGCCAAAATGCTCTTTGACTACGGCCCCGGACCCGGCCAGCATAATAGCCAGACCGCCGAACAGAAAGGCACCAGTGACCATATCAGCCGGTTTTTCCCATTTTCCGAGGAGCACTACCAGGAAATCTCGGTAAGAATTAGTACGCCATTTCAACGCCAGGCGGCGTACTTGGCTGGCAGCCAGGATTAATAGCGTCCCCATTAACATTACGGCCGCCGGGGCCTCCGACCCCAGCATCACGAAAAACTGGACCAGTTCCTGGCCGGAAGCAAAACCGGCGCCGACCATAGTTCCCACGACAGCTATAGCTACTGCCAGTTCATCCTTAAGGATCACGACCACCCTTCCCGCAACCTTTGTACATTAATATGCCGGGAGGGGCGTCTAATAGTATAAAAAAGCAGAAACCGGCATATACTCTAGGCACAAGGTTTCTCAGGAGGTAAGGTATGGCTCTATTACCTTTTTTCACCTCTAATCAGCCTGAGGCAATGCCGCCTGCGAAAATTAAATATTACTACCAGGACCCCCTGGCGGTGGAAAAATTAAGCCAGATTCTGGCCAGTCACCTGCAGGAACTTAATCCCGAGGGCAAACAACCTCTTGTCGTCGTTTGCATCGGAACTGATCGTTCAACGGGTGACTGCCTGGGCCCTCTGGTGGGTACCAATCTTTTGCATATGCCCAATTTACCCTTTGCCGTATACGGAACCCTGGATGAACCAGTTCATGCCAGCAACCTGACGGAGAAACTGGCCTATATTAAGACCAACCATCCTGATCCCATAATCATCGCCGTTGATGCCTGCCTGGGACAGGCGGAAAATGTCGGTGCTATTACCCTGGCCCCGGGGGCTTTAAAACCAGGCGCCGGGGTCAATAAAAATCTCCCTGCTGTGGGAGACATTCACTTTACGGGCATCGTCAACGTCGGCGGCTACATGGAATATTTTGTCCTCCAGAATACCCGCCTGTCCATTGTCATGCGCATGGCCCAGCAAATTGCCAGCTCCATTTACCAAGGCGTGTGCCTGGTTTACAAGCATCGCAATATTGCCGTTGCCCGGGGCCTGCAGTAGAATTAAAAAGTACGTTTGTATTTCTTTAAAATATTTTTTACCTCATCGTCGGAAACCTGGCTGAAATCTTCATAGAACTGGCCAACGGCGTAAAAGGGTACCGGAGTTGCCAGGCAGATTAAATCGTCTACTAAAGACCGCAGGCGTTCCGCAGTCTCCGGCGGGGCCACCGGCACGGCCAGGACCAGCCTGGCGGGATTGGCCTGCTTAACCGACCGCAGGGCCGCCTCGGTAGTCAGGCCGGTGGCGACCCCGTCATCTACTACAATAACAACTCTTCCTGTGATTTCCGGTTCACCGGCGTGACCCCGGTAAACCTCCAGCCGCCGTTTGATTTCCGCCACTTCACCCTCGATGAAGGATTTAAGATCGGCCGGTACCAGGTTTAAAGAACGCATAACGGATTCGTTATATAAAACTGTACCATCTGGCGCCACAGCGGCTACGGCCAGTTCTGGACTGCCCGGCAAGCCCACTTTGCGGGAAATAATCAAATCCAGTTCTCCTGCCAGGGCCGCGACCATGGGCGCAGCGACTACCACCCCGCCCCTGGGTATAGCCAGCACCAGGGGTTGCCGGCCCCGGTAGTCCTGCAAGGCCCTGGCCAGCCGGCAACCGGCATCGTGGCGGTTTTTAAAGAGCATGCGGTTATAACCCCCGGAAAAAGAAGTAGTAATAGCTTTTCCCTTATTTATATGTGACTATGTATTCTCCTGGCCGGAGGCACAGCAATTCCAGGGGGGCCGGCCATACCTACCCTGGATAAGCTCATTCCAGGCTAGGCATCCGCCGGTACTGGCATCTGGCAGTGGCCCTGGAGCAAACCGCCGGGTTCGACAATTAGCCGCGCCGTCTGGACGTCGCCCTCTACTTTACCCGTCGGGGCAATTTCCAGTTGCCCTGTGGCGGCCACATCACCTTTGATGGTTCCTACCACCAGCAGGTTACGCGCCCTGACCGTGGCTACCACCTGGCCGCTTTCCCCGACCACCAGGTCACCCTCGGTACTTACCTCACCTTCAAAATCGCCGTCGATGCGGACGGCTCCTTCCGCCACCAGTTTCCCGGTTATTTTAGCTCCCTTACCAATGACCGTGTCTACCGTTGCCGCAACATTGTCATTCTTTCTCCCCAGCACTTCCGGCACCCTCTCCTCCTGTAAGATATTTTAAGGGATCCTGTAGCTGGTCATTCAGTTTCACTTGAAAGTGCAGGTGGGGACCAGTACTGCGGCCGCTGCTGCCCACCCTGGCAATAGGCTGGCCCCTCGCTACCTGTTCCCCTATTTTAACTAAGAGTTCAGAATTATGACCATACATACTGGTTAAACCATAGCCGTGATCAATAACAATAGTACGTCCGTAAATTGGCATCCAGCCCGCGAAAACTACCCGACCGTTGCCGGCAGCCTGAACCTCCGCGCCATAGGCAGCGGCAATATCAATACCGTCATGAAATTCTTCTCGCCGGCCAAAGGGGGAATCCCGGTAGCCAAAGGGGGAAGAAACCGGCCCTCGTACCGGCCAGTGAGAGGGCAGTGCTGCCAGGTAAGCCAGGTGCTGCTCCATTTCCCGGGCCAGTTCTTTTATTTTAACCTCCTGGCGAGGAGTGTCCCGGGCGACGCTGCTAAGGATTAAACGTACCTGCTTTAAAGTTTGTTCCTGTTCTCCTGGTCTTAAACGACCGCCCCGGGAAGCTACGCCGGGGCGCTCCCCGCCACCCTGGCCCAGGCCAAGCAAGGATCTTACCCGGGCGTCCAGTTCGTCGATGCCCTGAATCTTTTCCTGCAAAGCCCTGGCCTGTTCCTCCAGCTGCAGAATCTGAGCGGCCTGCCTGGCGTTGATCTGGTCAACAGCTCTAAGCTCGGCAACCCTTTTTTGCAGGTGGTATACTGCTCCTATAGCTGCAATTAAGGCTATGATAAGCAATATGGCCAGTACGACTGCGACCTGGAAAAACCACGCCGGGAGAAAAAAGCGATAAATTCTCCGCCCTTCCGGGACAAGCATCAGCGTAAAATAACGATCACGCCGGATACCCTGCAAACCCAGTTCCCCCTAACTGGCTGCCTCTCCCGGGGATAGCAGGCCCAGGGCCATGGCCAGGGCCTTTTCTTCCTCTTCGCTCAAGCGGTAAGTAGAACGCCCGCTGTGAACGGGTTTAATAAAGACACGGGTCTCGTCCCGGGCATAAAGACTGGTGAGGATAAAACCATTGGCTTCCCGGTTAAGGAGTGCCAGGGCAAAACTCAAATCACTACCCGTATCTGGAAAGGCATTAAAGCGGATCAAACCTATGCGGCTAAAACTTTTCTCCAAACCCACCTGAAGGTCGGCTACCTTTTCCTGCACCTGGTCAAGGGCCTTCTTTATCTGCCCCACGTCGTGGAAGCGCTCCAGAACGGCGGTCAGGTCGTGGCCTTCGCCGGTTTCAATCAAACGCTTGATGCGTCCCTCCAGGCGCCTAACCTCAGCATGGTTATACCAGAGAAAAAAGATAATAAAAAGTTGCAGGAGGGCCAGCCCCAGGAGGATAGGGATATTATAGGGTGCCAATAAAGAAGTCAGTACCGCCAAAGTTAAATCCTCCCTACTAAATTACAGCAAAAGATTTATTTCCACATGAAATGCCATTTTCCTGCGCGTATTTCATTTGCGCGCCTAAATTTAGTAAACCGGCAATTTTTTTCAGCACTGAAAAAGATTAAGCCAGCAGGATTTCTCTCGGCCCATGGAGAAAAATTTGATCTTAAAAAATTTAAAGCGTGGTGATTTCAATGTTACCTGATGCTTTAGCTGCCAAACTGGAACTCCTACAAAAAAATTTAACGGACATGGAAGCCGTCCTTGTGGCTTATTCCGGCGGTGTCGACAGTAGCCTTTTACTCAAGGTAGCCAGTATGACGCCGGCCAGAGTCCTGGCAGTTACGGCCGCTTCGCCCACTTATCCCCAGGTGGAAATAGACGCCGCTACCCGGCTGGCGCAGGAACTTGGGCTTCAGCATTTGGTAATAAATACCAACGAAATGGAAGATTCCGCCTTTACTGCTAACCCGCCGGAACGTTGTTATCATTGCAAAAAGGAACTTTTTGCTAAACTGCAAGAACTGGCCCGGGAATACGGCCTGAAAGTAATCGTTGATGGCGCCAATGCCGATGATAGCGGCGATTTTCGTCCTGGCAGCCGGGCGGCCAGGGAATTCGGTGTCCGCAGCCCCCTGCAGGAAGTAGGACTGACCAAAGAGGAGATCCGCCAGCTGGCCAGGCATTTAAACCTGCCCAACTGGGATAAGCCTTCAATGGCCTGCCTTTCATCCCGTATCCCCTACGGCCAGGCCATTACGCCGGAAAAACTGGAACAAGTAGCTGCTGCCGAAGCATTCTTACGCCAGCTGGGTCTAAGAGAAATCCGGGTACGTCACCACGGTGCCATTGCCCGCCTGGAAGTAAACCCAACTGCCTTTGCCCTCCTCATTGATGCTAATGTCAGGGAAAAGCTGGTTAACCGTCTCCACGAACTTGGGTTTACCTATATCACCCTGGATTTAGAAGGCTTCCGCAGCGGCAGCATGAATGCTGTTCTTAGCCCGGAGGAACGGGTAGTAAGGCACAAACATTAGAGCAGGGTGAGAAAGATGAAAGTTGCCTACTTTGATTGCTTTTCCGGTATCAGCGGTGATATGTGCCTGGGGGCCCTGCTGGCCAATGGCCTTCCCAAGGATGAACTGGTAGAGCGGTTAAAAGAGCTTGCCCTGGACGGATGGGAATTAAAGATCAGGGAGACCAGCCAGCATGGTATTGCGGCCATAGATGTAGCTGTGCAGGTGACCGGTCGCCACCCTCACCGCCACCTGAAAGATATCCTGGAGCTAATCGACAACAGCCCGCTGCCCCTGCCGGTGCGGGAAAAAGCAACAGCCGTTTTCCATAACCTAGCCCGGGCTGAGGGCCAGGTTCACGGCATCAGTCCGGAAAAAGTACACTTCCATGAAGTTGGAGCCGTCGATGCCATTATCGATATTGTAGGCACCGTCCTGGGTCTGCACCTCCTGGGTATTGAGCGGATTATATCCTCGCCCCTGCCCCTGGGCTCCGGATGGATCGAATGCCATCACGGCAAACTGCCGGTACCGGCACCGGCCACCCTTTACCTGCTCCGGGGTTATCCTGTTTACGGCACCGAAGATAAAGCTGAGCTGGTAACCCCCACCGGTGCAGCCCTCATCACCACCCTGGCCGAAACTTTCGGTCCTTTCCCGGCAATGAATTTGATCAGCGTCGGCTTTGGCGCCGGAAAGACGTCTTTAGCGCATCCCAATCTCCTGCGCCTGGCCCTGGGAGAAATCACCTCAACTCAGCTGGAGGGAGACGAGAGCAGCCTGGTCATTGAGACGACCATTGATGACATGAACCCCGAGTTTTTCCCCGCCCTCCAGGAACAGGTCCTGGCTGCCGGAGCAGTTGATGCCTACTTTACCCCGGTGCAAATGAAAAAGGGCCGGCCCGGCGTCCTCTTTACAGCCCTCTGCCCGGAAACCAACCTTGCTGCAGTGGCGGCAGCTATTTTCCGCCATTCCAGCACCCTGGGCCTGCGCTTCCGCCGCGACCAGCGCCTGGTCTGCCAGCGGCAGCAAACAGAGGTGCTAACGCCTTACGGCCCGGTAACCGTCAAGTGGGGTCGCTACAAAGATCCTGAAGGCCGGGCAATCACTAACGTAGCCCCGGAATATGAATCCTGCCGCCGGGCCGCCCTGGCCGCAGGCGTGCCGGTGAAGGAAGTCTACGCCGCCGCCCTGGCTGCCGCCCGTGCTGTAAAGATGTGGTGACCTGAACAAACCCCTTGCCTGCAGCCACAGGACAAGGGGTTTGTTTTTTTAGTGCCACCATAGTGACAGGATGGCCGCAAAGAAAATAGCCGGTAAAAGATTGCCTACATGAATTTCTTTTATCTTTAAAACGTCTAGGGCAATGGCAATAATCAGCAGACCACCGCTGGCCGTAATTTCGGTCACTACAGCCGGGGTTAGATAATTTTGCATCCAGGTTGCCATCAGGGTCAAACTGCCCTGATAAACAAGCACCGGGAGGGACGACAGGGCTACTCCCCAGCCCATGGTGGTGCTCATGCTAGCGGCCAGGATGCCGTCCAGTAAAGCTTTGGCATAGAGGGTATTGTAATTAGCGCGTAAACCTGCATCCATGGAACCTATAATGGCCATGGCACCGACACAGTAGAGAAGGCTGGCGCTTACAAAGGCTCGGGTAATCTCCCCCCTGCCGCCGCGGGAAAGGAGTGATTCAAGGCGCTTCCCTAGTCCGGCCAGGCGCCCTTCAATATCCAAAAGTTCTCCGCTAATGCCACCGGCTACCAGGCTGACAATCACCAGGACGATATTTTGGCTCTGGATGGCCATGGTCAACCCAACCAGCAATATACCCAGGCCGGTGGCCTGGGTAACTGTTGTCAGCAAGCGCTGAAAAAGACGCCGGCCAATTAGGGTTCCCAGAAGGGAACCGGCCAGGATGGCCAGGACATTAACCCACGTACCCCACAAGTTCTTCACCCCGATTTCAGGTTACGTTCGGTACCTTTTGCTTTAAAACTCCCTTGGTTTGCAAATTATCTCTTTAATTTTAGTAGCGAAAAAGTCCTGGGAATGGGCCGGACGTAAAACCAGGGCCGTATCTACACCTTCGCTGCTCCCGCCCAGGGCAATGACATCCACCCCTGCTGGTATGAGGGCGGCATCCAGGGCCATGCCGGCAACCTCGACAGCCACCTTGGTGCCCTGGCCGAAGAGGCGCAGGGTATTGGCAATAATTTCAGCTGGATAAATACCCTGGAAGGCGAAACGCACGGCACGGTCAAGGCCGGCCATCAGGTGGGTGGTGGTCAGAACTTTAATCCCCCCCTCCTCAAGGCGCCGGCGCGTGGCCGCATCCATCTCTATTTCCCCCGGTTTTTTAAAACCGGCCTGGTGGGTTACACAAACGATATTTAAATCATTATTTCCCAGGCACAGTAAGGCGCTGTAGCCCGTTGCCGAGGCAACGACAACATCCTTTAGCCCCAGCTGCCTGGCGCGTTCCAGGGCCAGTTTAATTGTACCTTCTGTATTAGTCTTTCCTTTCGCTTGCCAGTATGTTGTCATCTCTTCATCCTCCTTATCTTTGCCTCATAGGCCGGCTCCGGACATTCTCGTCCTCGACCATGCCCCCACTCTTAAACTCCACCTGAGACCGGGTCACCCTTTTTTCCAGCAGACGCCCGAGCGCAAACTTTAAAATGTTTCACGTGAAACATTATTCCTGGTTAATACGGCTATAATTCTTTCTAAGTCCTCAGTTCCAAAATAATATATTTCTATTTTACCTTTATTTTTCCCGTGAGATAGCTTAACCTTTGTGCTTAAAATGTGTTGTAGTCTATCTTCTAGCTGCTTGACTTCTAAATCAACCTTTTCGTTCTTGCGCTCCTTTTTTGTAGGTTGATCAATTGAAGCTTGCAACTTTTTAGCAATTATTTCTGTCTCCCTTACCGCCAGCCCCTCTTCTTTGATTTTTCTTGCCAGCATTAACTGTTGTTCTCTATCCTTCAAGCTCAGTATTATCCTGGCATGACCTGTTGATATTTCACTCTTCCGGAGCATTTCCTGGATTTCCTCCGGCAACTGGAACAGGCGCAGGGCATTGGCGATTACCGGTCGGCTTTTGCCTACGCGACGGGCTATTTCTTCCTGGGTAAGATTATGTTCGTTTATTAGCGCCTGGTAAGCTTCAGCTTCTTCCATAGGATTCAGATCTTCTCGCTGTAAATTCTCTATCAAAGCTATTTCGGCTGTTTCCCTGGCATCCAGGTCTTTGATGATTGCTGGTATTTCCCTTAACCCGGCGATTTTACAGGCCCGCAGGCGGCGTTCACCGGCAATGAGTTCATAACGTTCATCTCCAATAGGCTTAACAACAATGGGCTGGATAACGCCGTGACTTTTAATTGACTGTGCCAGTTCCTCTAACTTTGTGGCATCAAAATCGCGCCTTGGCTGGTGTCGCCCGGCGACAATCCGGTCCACTGCTACCCGGGTTACTTCTCCGGTCAGAACTTCGTTTTCTTCGATTGCAGGCAATAAAGCTTCCAGGCCCCGGCCCAGGCCTCTTTTAACCATTGTTCATCACCTCCAGGGCCAGTTCTTTATAGGCTTCGGCCCCGCGGGAACGAGGATCATAAAGACTTATCGGCTGGCCGTAGCTTGGCGCTTCACTTAGCCGCACATTACGTGGGATAATGCTTTTGAAGACTTTTTCGGGGAAGTGGTTTTTTACTTCATCAACTACCTGCATTGATAAATTGGTCCGTGGATCAAACATGGTCAAAACAACCCCTTCTACTTTCAAGCGGGGGTTTAAGTGACGGGTAACCAGCTGGATGGTGTTCATCAGCTGGCCCAGCCCCTCCAGGGCATAATATTCACACTGGATTGGTATTAAGACGCCTTCGGCGGCCGTCAGAGCATTGATGGTGAGCAAACCCAGGGATGGCGGGCAGTCGATAATTATGTAGTCATATTTATCTTTGACGTCCTGCAATGCTTTCTTTAATTTCTGCTCCCTGGCAATTGCTGTCACCAGTTCAACTTCAGCACCTGCCAGTTCAATGGTTGCCGGCACCAGGTCGAGATGGGGTACTCCTGTAGAAATAATGATTCCTGCTATAGGCACGCTGTTAATAATAACATCATAGATACAGTGCTCGATGTGCAGGCGATCAACACCCAGACCGCTGGTGGCGTTACCCTGGGGATCAATATCTACCAGGAGCACTTGCTTTCCTGCCTGGGCTAAAAAGGCACTTAAATTGACGGCTGTGGTAGTTTTACCAACCCCTCCCTTTTGATTGGCAATGGCCATAACCTTGCCCATGGGATTGACCTCTCCCTTGACTTTTTTTCTTTATTTCGGCATGTTTGTTAGGGTTCCTGCCGACCCTGTTTATTTTCCTTCACTTAAGGGGCCGTTTGGCGGGCAGTCCAGGGCGGCGCGGGTAAGCTGGCGGAGTGACCTTTTCCTTTTTGATTATAACAAGAAGGCGTTTTTCTTCCCCCCCTGGAAGCTTACGCTGCCATATTTTTGTCGCACCACCTCCTAGGAGGTTTATCGCCCCTGCGGCCGCCTTTAATTCTTGCTCCCCAGCCGGTCCTTTATAGGCTACCATAAAACCTTCTACCTTTACCAGTGGCAGGCAGTATTCCGCCAGGGTATTTAAAGGCGCTACAGCCCTGGCTACGGCCAGGTTATATTTTTCCCGGTAATTTTTATTTTGACCTACCTCTTCGGCCCGACTCCACAGGCATTCAACTCCTTTTAATTCTAACTTGTTTACTACCTTTTCCAGGAATTTAACCTTTTTTTGTTGGGCTTCCAGAAGTGTAAGCTGCAGGTCCGGCCGGTATATTTTTAGAATAAAGCCGGGTATTCCCGCGCCGGTACCAACGTCGATAACCCTGGCACCTGTCGGAATTGCCAAGGCACAAAAAATGAGGAGGGAATCCAGGATGTGTTTCCGCCAGATTTCTTCCTCCTCAACAATAGCCGTTAGGTTCATCTGTTGATTAGATTCTACAAGGAGATCGATATAAGCTTTTATGGCAGCAGCTTGTTCAACCGTTATATCTATGCCCGTATTTTGACTTAAGTTGTTTATGATTTTATTTTTATCCAGCACAGGTATTTACACCTTCACGCCTTTTTTGTTCTAGATAGACTAGCAAGATACTGATATCTGCCGGTGTGACGCCTGGTATACGCAGGGCCTGTCCCAGGGAACGTGGTCTTACCCTTTCCAGGTGATCGATACTCTCCCGGGATAAGCCACGGATTTCCCGGTAATTAAGATTATCTGGTAAACGCCGTCCCTCCAGTTTTAACATCCGCTCTACCTGGGCTTTTTCCTTGGCAATATAGCCTTCGTACTTGAGAATCATTTCGATTTCCCCGGCAATGTCATTTGGAAGGTCTGGCGCCAGGCCGGCTTCTGCTAGATCTTGATATTTTATTCCAGGCCTTTTCAGGAGATCGGCCAGGCTGGCTGTTCCCTTCAGCGGCGTCTCCCGGCGGCGGTGGAGTATTTCCTGGATGTTTTCATTGTTACTACCAACATGCTGCTTTTGTAAAAGTTCTATTCCTGCTTTGATGGCTTTTTCTTTGGCCTGGAGCTTCCTGTACCTTTCTTCATCCAGAAGCCCTATTTCATAACCCAGGGCAGCAAGGCGCAGGTCGGCGTTATCTTCTCGCAGCAGCAAGCGGTGTTCGGCCCTCGCCGTAAGCATGCGGTAGGGTTCGGTCACACCCCTGGTTACCAGGTCATCGATAAGGACACCGATATAGGCCTGATCGCGCCTTAGAATAAACGGCTCTTTTCCCTTTACCAGACGAGCAGCATTTATTCCCGCTACTAGCCCCTGAGCTGCGGCTTCTTCATAACCCGAGGTACCGTTGATCTGTCCGGCAGTGAATAAACCACTTATAGTCTTGCATTCCAGCGTTGCCTTGAGCTGGGTCGGGTCCAGGTAATCATACTCAATGGCATAACCCGGCCGCATCAATTCTGCTTTTTCAAGCCCCGGTATACTGTGCAGGGCGGCCAGCTGGACGTCTTCCGGCAGGCTGGTGGACAGACCCTGGACGTACCACTCCTCCGTTCCTAGCCCTTCTGGCTCCAGGAAGATCTGGTGCGCCGGTTTGTCGGCAAAACGTACCACTTTGTCTTCTATTGACGGGCAATAGCGCGGTCCTTTACCTTCTATCATTCCGCTAAACAGCGGCGCTCGGTCCAGGTTATCCCGTATAATCCGATGGGTTGTCTCATTGGTATGGGTTAACCAGCAGGAGACATTGGGCCGGTGGCTGTTGTCCTCCCAGAAAGAGAAATTTAAGGGCTCCCTGTCACCGGGTTGCTCAATCAACTTGTCCCAGTTAATGGAACGGCTGCTGATCCTGGGTGGTGTACCGGTCTTAAAGCGGCCCATGGTGAGACCCAGGTCTTTTAAACTCGCTGCCAGTTCAATGGCCGGGAACTGGCCGTTAGGACCGCCGGAATAGGCAACATCGCCAATAATTATCCGTCCCCTTAGATAAGTGCCGGTAGTTAAAACAACAGCAGAACAGGTAAAGAAAGCTCCTGTCCTGGTCAAGACACCTTTGACACGGCCATTTTCCACCACTAGACGTGTGACTTCACCCTGCTTAACTTCGAGATTCTCTTGCCTTTCCAGGTTAAGGGTCATCAGTTGCTGGTAAAGCTTTTTATCTGCCTGGGCCCGCAGGGCCCTGACTGCCGGTCCCTTACCGCCGTTGAGACGGCGGATCTGGATGCGACTGCGGTCGGTATTTAAGCCCATGACGCCGCCCAGAGCGTCAATCTCCCGTACCAGGTGACCCTTGGCTGGCCCCCCTACCGAAGGGTTGCAGGGCATCATGGCAATATTATCCAGGCTGATGGTCAGCACCAGGGTACGGCAGCCAAGCTTTGCCGTTGCCAGGGCGGCTTCACAGCCGGCATGACCGGCGCCAATGACAATGACATCGTAATCTCCGGCGTTGTACATCCTTTTCACCTTCTTTCTTCTTAATTTCTACTATGAAAATAACTTCGCTCCTTGCTGGCATTGTTTTAGCTCGCGCCAAACAAATGCCAGTATATTTATTTTCATTCTTTTGATAGTACCGCGTTTGCGGTATAAGGGTCTTGCCATCTATTTACCAATACAGAAGTCGCTAAAAATCCGGTCCAGGAGATCCTCCCGAGCTGTGGCTCCTGTGATTTCACCCAGGAAATCGCGGGCCGCCCAGAGGTCAACGGCGATTAAATCGCCGGGTATACCATTCTCCCAGGCGGCTATGGCAGCGTTAAGGTGCTCCAGGCATTTTTCCAGGGCGTCGCGGTGGCGGGCCCGGGTAAGGATGGGCTCTTCCCCCGTCCTTGCCACCTTACCGCTGAGAACGACCTCCCTTATCTTTCTGGCCAGTTCATCCAATCCTTTACCTTCCCTGGCAGAAATAGTCACCCAGGGGTAACTGGCGGCAAAAGTTTTCAGCCCGTTCTCTTTTTCACCTATCAGGTCAACTTTATTACCGACAATAATTACATTTTTACCTGTAACTTCCTCCAGAATGCGCTTATCTTCAGCCAAGATACCGGTACTTAGATCGACGACCATCAGGACCAGGTCGGCCTCCTTGACAGCCTGCCTTGTCCGCGCCACACCGATACTCTCCAGCGTGTCGGCAGTTTCCCGCAAGCCCGCCGTATCGATAAGCCGGCAGGCAAAGCCGCCCAGGAGTAAAGTTTCTTCTATGGTATCTCTGGTGGTACCCGGGATCTGACTGACAATAGCCCTTTCCTGCCGCAATAAGGCATTTAAAAGGCTGGACTTGCCGACATTGGGCCGGCCAACAATGGCTATTTTCAGGCCCTCATTAAGGAGACGACCTTCTTCCCAGGTGGCCAAGAGTTTTAATACCTCTTCCCGGGCATGTTTCAATTTCTCCAGCTCGCTGGCACTTACCTCGCCGACTTCTTCGGTAAAATCCAGGCTGGCTTCAATTGCTGCCAGTACACCGGTAAGGGAATCGTTTATCACCGTTATTTTTTGTGACAGTTTGCCCTCTAGCTGGCTTATGGCAGCAGAGAGTCCCTGGCTGCTCCTGGCGCGAATTACATCTAGCACAGCCTCAGCCTGGGCCAGGTCGAGACGGCCGTTTAAAAAGGCACGCCGCGTAAACTCTCCCGGCTCGGCCAGCCTGGCTCCATGGCGTAAAGCAAGTTGTAAAACTCTGGCTACTGCCAGGGCACCACCATGGCAGTTAATTTCCACTACATCTTCGGCTGTATAACTGTGGGGGGCTCGCATTATGCATGCCAGTACCTCATCAATGGTTTCCCCTGTTTCGGGATCGATAATCACTCCCAGCCGCAGGGTATGGCTGCGACTGGCAGAAAAATGCGGTCCCTGGCGGGTTTTAAATATTTTACTGGCGATGGCAACAGCATCGCTGCCGCTCAGGCGTACAATACCGATGCCGCCTTCACCCGGCGGGGTTGCTACTGCGGCTATGGTGTCGGCCAGCATTCCTTTCCTCCCCACATAATAAGACCCAGTAATACTTATGGTATCACTGGGCCACAGATAAATACCTAAGTGATTCTATTTTAACGCAAAAAACTTATTGGCGCAAGGCAATAACAATTTTGCGGTTCGGTTCCTGCCCTTCGCTAAAGGTCAAGATCTCATTATCGTTTTGCAGTGCGGTATGGATGACGCGCCGCTCCTGGGGATTCATGGGTTCAAGGACAATCCTTTTCCCGGTTGCTTTTACCCGCGCCGACAAGCGGCGGGCAAGATTGATTAATGTTTGCTCCCGTCGTTTGCGATAACCTTCTACATCCAAGATAATCTTAACTTTATTTTTTAATACCCGATTTACAGCCAGGTTGCATAGATACTGCAGGGCATCCAGGTTATCGCCCCGTCGGCCGATTAAGATACCCAGCTCTTTACCATGAAAACTGACAAAAAAGTATCCTTCCCGCTGCCGGATTTCGATGTCTGCTTCAATGTTCATGGCTTTCAAGACCCGCGTTAAAAAGTCATTAATCACCTTTTCCGGGCTATCAGGCAGAACAACTTTTACCCGGGCCTGGCGTGAACCCAGCAAACCTAAAAAACCTTTACTGCCTTCTTCTAAAATATAAATTTCAACTTCTTCCCTTTTGGCCCCTAAACTTCTCAGCGCTGCCTCAATGGCTTCCTCAACAGTCTTGCCGCTGGTTTCAATCTCCTTCATTTGGCGCTGATTTCCTCCTTCACCAGCTGCGGTTGCCGGCGTATTAACCATTGTTCTAAAATGCCCATTAAACTAAAAGTTACCCAGTAGAGAGAGAGGCCGGCTGGAAAATTCCGGCTCATCCAGCCTATTAGTAGTGGCATGACAATAAGCATTGTTCTCTGGGTCTGGTCCTGATTGCTGCTTACCATACTTACCTTTTGCTGGAAAAAGGTGCCCAAGGCGACTAAAATAGGTAAAATATAGGGATCCGGTTGTCCCAGATTGCTTATCCATAAAAAGTTGGCGTGAGCCAGTTCTACATAGGCCGGATGATGAACAGGATCAAAGAAGGTACGCAGGGCACTGAATAAAGCAAAAAGAATGGGCATTTGCACCAGCAAAGGCAGACATCCCCCCAGGGGATTAACGCCCTCCTTCTGGTATAATTCCATCATTGCCTGCTGGGCCTTCTGCGGGTTACCTTTATACTTTTTTTGCAATTCCTGGATCTTGGGTTGAAGTTCCTGCAACCGTCTCATAGAACGCAGTTGCCTGTAGGTCAAAGGGAAAAGGATTACCTTAACGAGAATGGTAAATAAAATTATAGCCAGACCGTAATTGGGTATACCTAACGTCCGGGTAATATTATATAAAAATTGTATTGATTGTGACAGGAAATCAATTAATATACTCAAGTAGCCCCACTGCCTTCCCTCTTTTTTAGGAAAAGGCAGCCTTCACCTCCACATTGGCTTTAACGAAGCGGGTCATAACCTCCAGGGTGCCACGGGTGACAGCGTGCCAACCTTTTGAAGGCCAGGAAACTTCCCCGCAGCACTCCATATCTGGTGATTGCTTCCAAGGTATACTGGGAACAACTGGGATAAAAACGGCAATTTTTTCCCAGGAAAGGAGATATAAATATCTGGTATAAACGTATCAAGAACACAATACTTTTTTTAATCACCCAGGCCACTGCTTTCCTTTTTAACTAAAATTTTCCCCCAGCGTCCCAAATTTAATACTTCTTGCTCCAATTCATTATAGCTACTTTGCACTGCATTTTCCCTGGCTACCAGCACTACATCCAAACCCGGCTGGAAAGAAGTTAAATGTTTGCGACAAATTTCTCGCAGGCGGCGTTTTAATAAATTACGCTTTACAGCTTTGCCTACTTTTTTGGAAATGGAAAAACCAAAACGGGTCTGACCACAGATATTGGGCGCGTAATACATTTTTAATATTTTACCGCTTATTTTGCGTCCTTGACGGTAAACTCGGTGAAAATCCCTTGCCTTGACAATACGCCGCCCTGCAGTTAACAACATCCTGCCCCCAGGATAAAGGGATAAGCCTGCCTTAAGCAGACAGGCGTTTACGACCTTTCCGGCGCCGCCGTTTGATAATTTCCCGCCCGGCCTTAGTGCGCATTCTCTTTAAAAAGCCATGAACCCTTTTATGGCGTCTCCTTTTGGGTTGATAAGTCCGTTTCAAACTTGTTTTTCCCTCCTACCAAATTTATCTTTTATCTTTTTCCAGCCGTATCATTCAAATTATAGCTGAGTCTTTTTCCATCTGTCAAGGAAAAGGAATTTTTGTTGCCTGTTGATAGTTATACCCAAAGCTGTTAAGATAAGATTGCATGATTGCTTTTATTCCCATCACTTATCCCCACTTTTCATGTTATATACAACAGTATTTATTAACATCTTCCCCAGGGAGGTCTCTTTTTTGCCACCCAATCAACTCGATCTAGCCTGGCAACAGGTATTGTCCATCTTGGAAAAAAAAATTAGTTTCTCCGCCCTAGAAGCCTGGTTTTTTGATGCCCGGCCGGTAACTATGCAGGGTAACACATTGGTTCTGGCTGCAGCCAACGAATTTGCCCGCGATTATATCCAGAGCCGTTTTTATCCTTTGGTACAGGATGCTCTGCAGAAAGTACTGGGCCGGGAACCAATTAATATCCAGGTCATTTGCTTTTCACCGGCTGGAGACCGGGCCACGGTTACCTCCGAGTCAGGAGATGACGACCTGCCTCGGCTTAACCCTAAGTACACTTTCGATACCTTCGTTGTTGGCAACAGCAATCGCTTCGCCCATGCGGCCTGCCTGGCAGTAGCCGAAACCCCGGCTCATTCTTATAATCCTTTATTCATTTACGGCGGCGTTGGCTTAGGGAAAACCCACCTCATGCAAGCTATCGGCCATCACGTACGCCAGCACTTGCCCAATTTTCGGGTCCTGTACATCTCTTCGGAAAGGTTTACCAACGACCTGATTAACGCCATTCGCGATGAGCAGACGGAAGAATTCCGAGCTAAATACCGTAACATCGATGTTCTCCTTATTGATGATATCCAGTTTCTAGCAAAAAAGGAAAGTACCCAGGTTGAATTTTTCCATACCTTCAATCACCTGTATGAAGCCAACAAACAGATAGTAATTTCCAGCGACCGGCCTCCAAAAGAAATACCTACCTTGGAAGATCGCTTGCGGTCGCGTTTTGAATGGGGGCTTATTACCGATATCCAGCCGCCCGATCTGGAAACCAGGATGGCCATCTTAAGAAAGAAAGCAGCTGCTGAAAATATTAGTATTCCGGATGACGTCATGTTTTTTATGGCCCAAAAAATAGATTCTAACATCCGGGAACTGGAAGGAGCTTTACTCCGGGTGGCAGCCTATGCTGCCTTTACTAAAGAAGAAGTTACCATTGAGATGGCCGAAAAGCTTCTTAAGGATGCTTTAAATCTGGCCCGTCCGAAGCCTATTACCATTAACCTTATCCAGGAAGTGGTGGCCCGCTATTTCAACCTGAAGCCGGAAGATTTAAAGGCCAAAAAGCGGAACCGTGCGGTAGCCTTTCCCCGGCAAATAGCCATGTACCTTGCCAGGGAAATGATCGATGCTTCATTGCCCCAAATCGGTGAAGCCTTCGGCGGCAGGGACCATACAACAGTCCTCCACGCCTATACCAAGATACGCGATGATTTAAAAAGCGATCCATCCCTGTCTCAGATAATATCCCAGCTTATGCAGGAAATTAGAAACCAGTAATCCACAAAGCAAAACTCCAATCCTGCCTGCATTAGCGATTGCTATCAACATTTCCACAGGCCCTATTACTACGGCTACTATCATCTTTAGTTAGATGATGATGATGATGATGGAGGAAGCCTCTCATGCATATTTCCTGTTCCCAACCCCAGCTTCTACAAGCCGTTCAAAAAGTTCACCGTGCTGTAGCCACGACTACTACTTTACCAGCCCTTACAGGTATTTTATTCCAGGCTGAAGAAAATATGCTAACGTTACAGGGAACTGATCTCGATTTAGGCATTATTTACAGTTTCCCGGTAGAAGTTTTAACCCCCGGCGAACTTCTGCTGCCGGCCCGCATTTTTACAGAAATGGTGCGGCGTTTACCACCTACTAACCTTTCATTACAGGCCCTGCCGGATAATACTGTAGAGATAACTTATATGCAGTCCAGGGTCCACTTAAACAGCTTTGATCCCAGCCAGTTTCCTTCCCTGCCAGACATTGAGGGCAATATTTCCTTGGAAGTTGATTTAAACATTATCAAAGATGCTGTCCGCAAGGTAAGTATAGCTACAAGCAGTGATGATTTGCGTAGTATCTTTAGTGGTATATTACTGGAAATAAAACCGGATGGGACACAATTTAACCTGGTAGCTACCGATACCCACCGCCTGGCCGTCTACCGAGGCCCTCTGGCTGGAGTTACCAGTAGCGAACCGGTAAACGCTCTTATTGGTAGCCGCTCCTTAAATGAGCTGGCCCGCCTGCTGCCAGGTGAAGAAGGTCAGGTACAGATAACTGTTGGCTCCAGCCAGATTTTTGCCCGCTATGAAAACTTAAAGATGTATGCGCGCCTGCTTGATGGCAAATTCCCCCATTACCGCCAGGTTATCCCTCAATCTTACGTTACCAAAGTAAAGGTGGCTACCAGGGATCTACTGGAAACAACAGAACGCGCTACCCTGCTGGCCAGGGATGAAATAAAATCCCGTTCCTATATCATCTTTTTGCAGGTTGATGAAACTTTAAAGATTACCAGCGAGGCTGCTGAAGTTGGCCACCTGGAGGAGGAACTGGCGGCCCAGATTGAAGGTGAGCCTTTAACCCTGGCCTTGAACGGCCGTTATTTACTGGAAACGCTGCGTATAATAGACACGGAAGAGGTTATCCTGGAGCTATCGGCACCTTTAAAACCGGTAGTTGTGAAACCGGATGGTGAAGATAATTATTTCTGCCTTATTCTGCCGGTAAGGATCAATACCACACCGGAAAACAATTCGCCGGGTGTCTAAAGGGGGTAATTATGCCCAGTAAAAACGTACCTATTACTACTCCAACTATCCGGCTGGACCAGTTTTTAAAATGGGCTGGTATAGCAGCAACCGGCGGCCAGGCTAAAGCGATGATCGCCGGCGGCCTGGTACGGGTTAACGGGCAGGTTGAGAAACGCCGCAGCCATACTTTAGAGCCTGGCGATGAGGTGGAGGTCAAGGGTGCCAGCTTTAAGCTTACGGCAGCTCCAGTTGACTAATTTTCGCTGTTACCGCGAGTTGACCTGGCACTGCCAGCCGGGCCTGAATATTATCCAGGGTCCAAATGGGGTCGGTAAGACCAATCTTTTGGAAGCTATTGGTTATTTAAGCTTTGCCCGCTCTTTACGCCAGCAGCAGGACCAGCACCTGGTAACCTGGGGAGAAAGCTCTTTTCAGATAAAAGGTTGCTGTAATTCCAGCCAGGAAAACGTGGAGCTTGCTATTATTTACCAGCACAATCACAAAGAGTTAACAATTAACGGTCAGAACCACCGCTTAGTTGATCTGCTAGGAATTTTGCCGGTTATATATTTTGGACCCGAGGACCTGCTCCTTTTAAAAGGTGCACCTGTCTACCGGCGCCAGTTCCTGGACCGGGAGATAAGCATCCTTGACCGGCTTTATTGCCATAACCTCCAGTCTTATCGCCGCCTCCTTTTACAGCGCAACCGTTTACTGCGGGAGATCAAGGCCGGCCGGGGAAAAGACCAGGATCTTGAACCCTGGAATATCCAGCTAGTATCTACCGGAGCGGCCATTATCCAGAGAAGACGGGCCTTTATCCAGTCCCTGGAACCACTGGCAGCAGCCATTTACCGGAGTATGGGTGCCAGGGAACAGCTAACCCTTATCTACCGGCCCAGCGTCGGCGATTATGATGACTGGCTGGCAAAAATAACTGCCGGACAGGAGAAGGAGATTCAGGCGGGCTTAAGCCTCTGGGGACCCCACCGGGACGATTTCTCTTTTTTTGTTGGTGATCATGAAGCGCGTTTCTTTGCTTCCCAGGGACAGCAGAGGTCGGCGGTACTGGCCCTTAAAATTGCTGAAGCCAGGATTTTTATGCAGGTCATAGGTAAGAGGCCCATTTTGCTTCTGGATGACGTTTTTTCCGAGCTGGACAGCAAACGCCAGCAGGCCCTGCTGGAACTCTTGGCCACCGCCGGCCAAATCTTTTTAACGACAACAGAGTTGACCAGACTGCCGGCCAGTCTCCTGGAGCAAGCCACCATCTGGCAATTATCAGGAGAAAGAAAGTTAGTGGCAGGATAAATAAGACAATAATTTCTAAAAGGGAAGGAGGTTTTGTATGTACCTGCACATAGGTAATGAGATGGATGTTCCATGTAAGGACATTATCGTCATTCTTAACTTGAGCACAACCGGCCGGTCCACGGTTAACAGGGAATTTTTAAAGGCGGCCAAACTTCAAGATAAAGATCCCGCTTCCGGGGGTTATAAATCCTGCATTGTTACTGATAAAGACATATATTTTTCCAGCATTTCTTCCGGCACTCTGATGAAGAGAGCCAGCTCAATCTTTAGCAACCTGGAACAGGAATAAAAACTCCGGCCGCGCCTCAGGACCTGCTTTACGCCTGCTTGAAGGAAGCCTGTCTTTTGTGCTATATTTGTCAGGGTAAGTTTTACCTGGGAGGAAAAGATGGAACAGATTCACACGGAATATGATGCCAGTCAAATCCAGGTTCTGGAGGGCCTGGAAGCCGTGCGCCGGCGACCCGGGATGTATATTGGCAACACCGGGGTCCGGGGCCTGCACCAGCTGGTTTTTGAACTAGTGGACAACAGTATTGACGAGGCCCTGGCCGGCTTTTGCGATCGCATTGAAGTAATTATTCATCAGGACGGCAGCCTGACGGTTACCGACAACGGCCGCGGTATCCCGGTGGACATCCATGAAAAAACGGGGTTACCAGCCGTAGAAGTAGCCCTAACCATGCTCCATGCGGGGGGTAAATTCGGCGGCAACGGCTACAAGGTAGCCGGCGGCCTCCACGGCGTAGGCCTTTCAGTTGTCAACGCCCTTTCCGAGTGGCTGGAGGTAAAGGTAAAACGGGATGGCAAGGTATACCAGCAAAAGTACCGCCGGGGCAACAAAGTATCGGATTTAAAGGTCGTCGGAAAAGCCAAGGGTACGGGCACCAGCGTCACCTTTTTCCCGGACAGAGGGATTTTTGAGGATATAGTTTTCCAGGATGAAATAATTGCCCGGCGTTTGCAGGAGTTATCCTTCTTAAACCGGGGCGTTAAAATAATTTTCCGGGATGAGAGAAACGACACTGAAACCACCTATTACCACACCGGCGGATTGATTGACTTTGTTCGTCAGTTAAATAAAAACAAGGCAGTCCTCTTCAACAAACCCCTCTACTTTAGCGGGGAAAAGGATAACGTGCAGGTTGAAATAGCCCTGCAATATAACGACGGTTATAACGAGCTCATCCTTTCTTATGCCAATAATATCAATACCACCGAAGGCGGCACCCACGAAATTGGTTTTAAAACGGCCCTGACAAGGGTGATCAACGATTATGCCCGTAAATTTAATATCTTAAAAGAAAACGACAGCAACCTGGCCGGCGAAGACATCAGGGAAGGCCTGACGGCTGTCATCAGCGTCAAGGTGATGGAACCGCAGTTTGAAGGCCAGACCAAGACCAGGCTGGGCAACACGGAAGTGCGGGGCATCGTCGACGCCCTGGTGGCGGAGCATTTAAGCGCCTACCTGGAAGAAAACCCCACCATTGCCCGGCGGATTGTCGATAAAGCTTTAAATGCCTTCCGGGCCCGGGAGGCGGCCCGCAAGGCGCGGGAGTTGACACGGCGCAAGAATGCCCTGGAGATAACTTCTTTGCCAGGGAAACTGGCCGACTGCACCCATAAGGACCCGGCCGTGGCCGAGCTTTTCCTGGTGGAGGGTGATTCTGCCGGCGGTTCGGCCAAGCAGGGCCGCGACCGGCGTTTCCAGGCCATCCTGCCTTTGCGGGGTAAAATCTTAAATGTCGAGAAGGCGCGGCTGGACAAGATTTTAAATAACGAAGAGATCCGGACCATCATCACCGCCCTGGGTACAGGTATTGGCGATGATTTTAACATCAACAAGGTCCGCTATCATAAGACTATCCTTATGGCCGATGCCGATGTGGACGGTTCCCATATCCGGACGCTGTTGCTTACCTTTTTTTACCGTTACATGCGGCCTTTAATCACCGAAGGTTATATCTATATCGCGCAGCCGCCCCTGTATAAAGTTTCCCGGGGTAAAACAGAGCACTACCTCTATAATGACGCCGAACTGGAAAGATTTTTACAGAACCATGCCGGTGAAAAATGGGAAGTCCAGCGCTATAAAGGCCTTGGCGAAATGAACGCCGACCAGCTCTGGGAAACGACCATGAACCCGGAAACCCGCACCCTGCTCCGGGTTAACCTGGAGGATGCTGCGGAAGCTGATGCCATCTTTAACATCCTTATGGGTGACCGGGTGGAGCCGCGGCGGGAATTTATCCAGCAACACGCCCACGAAGTCAGAAACCTGGATATTTAGGGTGGAGGGGGTCTGACCCCCGTTTTTCTTTACAACTGTTTGGCGTTAGCTTCCAGCAGGTTATATTTTAGGTAAAGGGTCACTTTTGAAAGAAGGTGGAAAATACTTTGGCCTTGCAAGAGGGCGGTAAAATTCTAGAAGTCAACCTGGAAGAGGAAATGAAGCGGTCCTACATTGACTACGCCATGAGCGTAATTGTGGGCCGCGCTTTGCCCGATGTCCGCGATGGCTTGAAACCCGTTCACCGGCGTATCCTTTATGCCATGTACGAAGAGGGATTAACGCCGGATAGGCCCCATAAAAAGTCGGCTGTCGTCGTAGGTACGGTGCTGGCTCGTTACCACCCCCACGGCGATGCCGCCGTCTATGAAACTATGGTCCGCCTGGCCCAGGATTTTGCCTGCCGCTATCCCCTGGTGGACGGCCACGGCAACTTTGGTTCCGTCGACGGCGACTCAGCGGCGGCCATGCGCTATACCGAAGCCCGGCTGGCGAAGATTGCCCTGGCCATGCTGGCCGATATTGATAAAGAGACCGTCGACTTTATCGATAACTATGACGGCAGCCTCAAGGAACCGGTGGTGCTCCCGGCGCGGATTCCCCAGCTTTTGGTCAACGGGTCGGCGGGGATTGCCGTGGGCATGGCAACCAACATCCCGCCCCATAACCTGGGAGAAGTCATCGATGCCCTGGTATACCTTATTGACAATCCGGAGGCCGATCTCAAAGACCTGACCCGGATTATCAAAGGACCGGACTTTCCTACCGGGGGCCTGATTATCGGCCGGGAAGGAATTAGAAACGCCTACCGGACCGGACGGGGCAGTATCAAAATCCGGGCCAAGGCCCAGGTGGAGACCTTAAAAAGCGGCAAGAGCCAGATTGTGGTGACGGAAATCCCCTACCAGGTCAACAAGGCCCGCCTGGTGGAAACCATTGGCGAGCTGGTGCGGGAGAAAAAGATCGACGGCATTACTGATCTACGGGACGAGTCCGACCGGACGGGGATGCGGATCGTCATCGAGCTGCGCCGGGACGTCCAGCCCAGGGTTATTCTTAACCAGCTCTATAAGCATACCCAGCTACAGGAGAATTTCGGGGTCATTATGCTGGCCCTGGTGGACGGCCGGCCGCGGGTTCTCAATTTGCGGGAAATGCTGACTCTCTATCTGGATCACCAGAAGGAGGTAGTCACCCGCCGTACCCGCTACCTTCTGGCCCAGGCCGAAGCCCGGGCCCATATCGTTGCGGGCTTACGCATTGCCATTCAGTTTCTCGATGAAGTAATCAAGATTATCCGCCAGTCTCCCAATGAACCAGAAGCCTGCCGGGGCTTGATGGAGCGTTTTAATTTGAGCGACAGGCAGGCTAAAGCCATTGTCGACATGCGTCTGGGTCGCCTTACGGCTCTGGAAAGAGAAAAACTGGAGGAAGAATGGCAGGAACTGCAAAAGCGCATTGCTTACCTGAAAGAAGTCCTGGATAGCGAAGCCATGGTCTACGGCATAATTCGAGAGGAACTCCTGGAGTTTAAAAATAAATTTGCCGATCCACGTCGCACGCAGATTATGCTGGATGAAGAAAACCTGGAGGTAGAAGACCTCATTGCCCGGGAAGATATCGTCGTCACCCTGTCCCATCGCGGTTATATCAAGCGCCAGCCGGTAGACACCTACCGCAGTCAGAAACGGGGCGGCCGCGGCATCCAGGCCATGGGTACCAGGGAAGAAGATTTTGTCGAGGATATCTTTGTAACTACCACCCATCATTACCTCCTTTTCTTTACCAACCAGGGTCGTGTCTTCCGCCTGAGGGGACATGAAATCCCTGAAGCCAGTCGCCAGGCCCGGGGGACGCCGCTGGTTAATTTAATTTATCTAAACAAGGGAGAAACCATCACCGCCGTCATTCCCATCCGCGACCTGAATGAAGACGCTTACCTCTTTATGGCTACCAGGAAGGGTACGGTCAAGAAAACCTCCTTGGCCGAATACCACACTTCCCGCCGGGACGGCTTGATTGCCATAGGTTTGGATGCAGGTGATGAGCTCATCGGCGTCCTGCGTACGGAAGGCAATCACGAAGTTATCCTGGTGACACGCCAGGGCAAAGCCATTCGTTTTGCCGAAGATGAAGTACGGCCCATGGGCCGGACCGCCCACGGCGTGAAAGGCATCACTCTGGAGGACGGTGATGAGGTTGTCGGCCTGGTCCGGGTTAAAGAGGGGGCTGAGCTGGTTGTTGTTTCCGCCAATGGTTTTGGCAAAAGGACGCCCCTGGAGGAGTACCGTACCCAGAGCCGGGGCGGCAAGGGTATTATTACCATGAACGTTACCAGACGAACCGGTCCGGTGGCAGCTGTAGCCGTTGTTACCCAGGATGACGAACTGATGCTGATCTCAGCCGACGGGATTCTCATCCGCCTGGGGGTGGAAGACATCTCCCGCCAGGGCCGCAATACCCAGGGAGTTACCCTGATGCGCCTGGAACATAATGACCGCGTGGTAGCCATGGCTCGTGTTCAATAAAATTTAAATTTCGCAGGAAAGATAAGGTTGTATTAAAAGGTTATTGCTTCAGAAGGTACCCTGTAGTAGAATGAAGCTGTGCAGCCAGAAAGGTCGAAGAGTGTAGCAATGGGGGGAAGAAAGATGGCAGCAGAAAAGGGAACCTGGACGGTAAAGAAGGGCCTGGCGGAGATGTTGAAAGGCGGCGTCATCATGGACGTCACCACCCCAGAACAGGCTAAAATTGCCGAAGAGGCCGGGGCCTGCGCCGTGATGGCCCTGGAACGGGTGCCGGCCGACATCCGCGCTGCCGGCGGGGTGGCCCGCATGGCCGACCCTACGGTTATCTTACGGATTATGGACGCCGTAACCATCCCGGTGATGGCCAAGGCCAGGATCGGCCATTTCGTGGAGGCGCAGATTTTAGAAGCCCTGGGCGTTGACTATATCGATGAAAGCGAAGTTCTCACCCCGGCCGATGAAGAGTTCCATATCAATAAACATGAATTCAAAGTGCCCTTTGTCTGCGGCGCCCGCAATCTCGGCGAGGCTTTAAGGCGCATCGGCGAAGGGGCGGCCATGATCCGCACCAAGGGGGAGCCCGGTACCGGCAATGTCGTGGAAGCCGTTCGTCATATGCGCCGGGTCATGAGCGAGATCCGGCGGGTGCAGAACCTGCCCGATGAGGAATTGATGACCTTTGCCAAAGAAATTCAGGCTCCTTATGAACTGGTCAAGCAGGTGAAGGAACTGGGGCGCTTGCCGGTGGTCAACTTCGCCGCCGGCGGTATCGCCACCCCGGCGGATGCCGCGCTAATGATGCAGCTGGGCGCCGACGGCATCTTTGTCGGCTCCGGTATCTTTAAATCAAGCGACCCCATGAAGCGGGCACGGGCCATTGTAGCCGCCACCACCCACTTCCGGGAACCGGAAGTCCTGGCCGAGGTATCTAAAGACCTGGGCGAAGCCATGCCCGGGTTGGACATTGCCACCATCAGGCAGGAAGAACGCATGCAGGAACGCGGCTGGTAATAGCGAGGCGAGTTAAAAATGAAAATTGGCGTACTGGCCATGCAGGGTGCCTTCCGGGAGCATATTGCCTCCCTGGCGGCCCTGGGTGTTGAGGGTGTAGAGATCCGGCGGGAAAGGCAGCTGGAAGATATTGACGGGCTGATCATACCGGGCGGCGAGAGTACGACCATCGGCAAGCTAATGGTAGACTTCAACCTTCTGGAGCCCATCCGCGAACTGGCAGCGGCAGGGATGCCGCTCTTTGGCACCTGCGCCGGGATGGTGCTGCTGGCCAGGGATATAATCGGCAGCGACCAGCCCCGGCTGGGACTGATGCACGTGAGTGTCCAGCGCAATGCCTTTGGCCGCCAGGTGGACAGCTTTGAGGTCGACCTGGAGATCCCCGTCCTGGGAGAGGAACCCTTCCATGCCGTCTTTATCCGCGCTCCCTACCTGGAGAGGGTAGAACCCCCGGCGGAATCCCTGGCCACCTTTATGGGTAAGACCGTCATGGCCCGTCAGGGGAACCTCCTGGCGACGGCCTTTCACCCGGAATTAACTAATGATTTGCGAATACACCGCTATTTCCTGGAGATGATAAAATAAAAGGGCTGGCGACAGCCCTTCTTTTAATATTATGAAAGCAGGTCAACTTTTTGCCCGCAGCATAGATATCTTGAAAGCCTACCAGGCCTCGACGGGTGCCTTCCCGGCGGCCCCTGATTACCCGCCCTATAATTACGTCTGGCTGCGGGACGGGACCTTTATCGCCCGCGCCCTAGACCTGGTGGGGGAAAGGGAAGCCGCCAAGGGGTTTTACCGCTTTGGCGCCCGCACTATCATCGCCCACAGCTACAAGGTAGAGCGGGCCCTGGCGGCTGTAACCCGGGGTCAGCCCATAGGAGATGCCAGCTGCCTCCATACCCGCTATACCCTCACCGGGGAAGAGGGCCGGGAGCCCTGGGGAAATTTCCAGCTGGACGGCTACGGCACCTTCCTCTGGGGCCTGGCCGCCCACCTGCAGGCCGGCGGCCCCTGGGAAGATATTTACCGCCGGGCCGTTGACCTGGTGGTGCGCTACCTCACCGGCCTCTGGCAGCACCCCTGCCTGGACTGCTGGGAGGAATACGGTGACTACCGCCACCCCTCCACCCTGGCGGCCATATATGGCGGTTTGAAGGCCATTTTACCCTGGCTGGGAGATCGAAATGAAGTCATAGCAGTACTGGAACAGCTGCCCGACCGGGCCCGGGAAGAATTTGTCCGGGACGGCCACTGGGTCAAGTTTGCCGGGCAGGATGCCGTTGATGCCAACCTCCTCTGGCTGGGAGTGCCCTTCGGCCTCTGCAGCCTGAATGATCCCGTTTTCGCGGCGACGGTGGCCAGGATTGAAGCCGATCTCTGTACAGGCGGGGTGAAACGCTATTCTGCCGATACCTACTACGGCGGTGGCCAGTGGCTGCTCCTCACTGCCTGGCTGGCCTGGTACTACCGCCTGAAGGGAGAAGAAGTTCCTGCGCGGGAACTCCTGGACTGGGTGGAAGCCCGGGCCGATACCAACGGCTACCTGCCGGAGCAGGTGCCGGAAAACCTTACCTCCGAGGAGCACTATCATTACTGGCTGGAGCGCTGGGGGCCCATCGCCAAACCCCTCCTGTGGTCCCACGCCATGTATATCATTGCTATAAAGGGTATGACAATTGATTAAGACGGCCGCTCGTGGCTGTCTTTTTAACTATTAAGTTACGGTTTTTTTCGTTAAAATGATCTTGACATTAAAAATAAATGATCGTAAACTCTAAATAAAGAAAATGAAAATATATGAAAGGCATATAGGTAATATATGTTCGCAAGCGAACGCAAACAAAAGATAATAGAAATCTTGGAACAAACACCGGCGGTTAGAGTAGCGGAATTAAGCGATCTCTTTCAAGTTTCCGAGGTAACCATCCGCCGTGATCTCCAGGAATTAGAAGCGGCCGGCCTCCTGAAACGTACCCACGGCGGGGCCGTGAGCATTGCCACTGCTTCCTTTGAACCAACCCTGACAGAGAAAGAAGAAGAACACCTGGCAGAGAAAAAGGCCATTGCGCAGGCCGCCATAAATTTGATTGCCGATGGCGATACTATTTTACTGGATGCCGGTTCTACCACTCTGCAGCTGGCCCGCTTGCTGAAGGCGAATAAAAAACACCCCCTGACAGTGGTGACCAATGCTCTCAATGTAGCCTGGGAACTGGCCTTTATCGAAACCATTGATTTAATCCTTACGGGTGGTCACCTGCGCCACTCCACGCTATCATCCGTCGGTCCCATTGCTGACAACACCCTGCAGGGTTTATACGTCGATAAAGTTTTTCTGGCTACAAATGGCCTGGATGTCGAGCGGGGCCTGACTACGCCCAATATCTACGAGGCGCAGACCAAACAGAAGATGGTCAAGGCTGGCCGTGAGGTTATTGTCCTGGCCGACCACAGCAAGTTCGGCCGTATCTCCCTGGGACTCATCTGCCCTGTTACCGCTGTTAATCGCGTCATTACCGATCCCGGTGCTCCTGTAGAGGACTTGGAGCGCCTGAAGGAGCGCGGCGTGGAAGTAATCGTAGCCGGCGGAAACTGAACTGCCAGGAGGGAAGATTGTTGCCTGCACTAGTTGTCACCGTTACCCTGAACCCTTCCCTGGACAAGGTGGCCGTAATAGAAGCATCATTTTGATACCGCCCAGACTAATCGTGGCAGGGTAGGAAGTAAAAAATAGCAGTAAATAAATTACAAAGGAATCAATATTGCCAAGTTTTAACATAAACTAAATTATCTTGGAGGGAAATAAGGGAAAGCAAATGATAGCGACAATTACTTTAAATCCAGCCATTGATAAGTCAATATTTATTCAAAATTTTACCATTGGGAAGACGAATAGAGCCCACGTAGACAGGATTGATCCAGGAGGTAAAGGTATCAATGTAGCAAAAGTTTTAAAACAGCTGGGGTGCCAGGTAATTACTTCCGGTTTTCTGGCAGGCAACAATGGACGCTATATTTCTTCTTTCTTAACAGAACAAGGAATAATGAATGATTTTATCGTCATCCCCGGCGAAACAAGGCAAAATCTAAAAATCATTGATCCAATTAAAAAGACCATAACCGAAATTAATGAGCCGGGGGCTGAGGTAGACGAGTGTTATTTAAAACAGTTGATGGATAAGGTTAAGGAATTGGCCTCCCAATGTCAAGTGATAGTTTTTTCCGGAAGCCTGCCCCCCGGTTTGCCGGACTATGCTTATAAAGAATTAATCCTCCTGGCAAAAGAGAAGGGAACACAGACAATTTTAGACACAGGAGGGATAGCTTTATGGCAGGGGCTTGCTGCATGTCCTACGTTAATTAAGCCTAACAAGTACGAAGTAGAAGAAGTTCTCCAGGTGAAGGTGAGTGAAGATAAGCTAGTAAATATTGCTGAACGACTGTTAGCTTCAGGTCCGGAGATAGTGGTCATTTCTCTTGGTGCTAGGGGTGCTCTTTTGGCATCAAGACAGCAAAAAATGCGGGCCTATCCACCGGTGGTAGAGGCAAACAGTACAGTAGGCGCAGGTGACGCGATGGTAGCAGTTTTTGCTTATGGCTTAGAAAGAGGCTTATCTTTAACTGATACTTTGCGGCTGGCCACTGCCGTAAGCGCGGCCGCAGCTGCTGCCCATGGAAGCGAGGTGGGAGATATAGAGCTAGCTAAAAATATGCTACCCGAGGTAAAAATACAAGAAATCTAGAAAAAATGGTATCCTAAAAACAAGGAGGAAAGGAAGGGTAATTAATGAAAAAATTAGTTGCTGTTACTTCTTGCCCAACAGGCATAGCCCATACCTATATGGCGGCTGAAGCTTTGCAGAAGGCAGCCAAAGAACAAGGGTTGGCTATAAAAGTAGAAACCCGTGGATCAATCGGGATAGAAAATGAATTGACACCAGCAGACATCAAAGAGGCTGTGGCAGTCATTATAGCTGCAGACGCTAAAGTAGACGAGGAAAAATTTCAAGGTAAACCTGTAGTTAGGGCTTCAGTGGGAGAAGCTATTAAAAATGCTAAAGGTTTAATAGAAAAAGCTTTAACCTTGGAGGGTAGAGAGCCCTCAAGGCAAAGCACTGATTTTATTCGTGAAGTCCAGCAGCGCAAAAGTGAGCGGAGCTCCCAGGCTACTGGTCTGTATAAGCACTTAATGACAGGCGTATCTTATATGATACCCTTTGTAGTAGCAGGAGGGCTAATCATTGCTCTTTCCTTTGTATTTGGTATCGAGGCCTTTAAGCAAGAAGGCACTTTAGCCGCCAACCTTATGCGCATTGGTGGCGGCACAGCTTTCGCCTTAATGGTTCCAATACTAGCAGGCTTTATAGCGTTTTCCATCGCTGATCGGCCGGGCCTGGCTCCAGGAATTATAGGAGGAATGCTTGCTGCTCAAATGGGGGCAGGGTTTTTGGGAGGAATTATTGCTGGGTTCTTGGCAGGTTATGTAGCCAAATTCTTACGAGACTATATCCAGCTTCCTGCAGGCCTGGAAGGATTAAAACCCGTATTGATAATTCCATTAATATCTACTTTAGTGGTAGGTTTGTTGTTAATATATGTTATAGGCACACCAACAAAAATTGTAATGGACGGTCTTAAAAACTGGTTGACTACTATGAGCAAAGGCAATGCTGTTATTTTAGGCTTTATTTTAGGTGCCATGATGGCCTTCGATATGGGAGGACCGGTAAATAAAGCGGCTTATACCTTTGCAGTAGGCTTACTGGGTAGCAATATTTATGAGCCCCAAGCTGCGGTTATGGCTGCGGGCATGACGCCTCCATTAGGTTTGGCGCTAGCTACTTTACTGTTCCCTAAAAAGTTTACTAGCGAAGAAAGAGAAGCTGGTAAGGCGGCAGCAGTTTTAGGGATTTCTTTTATTACCGAAGGAGCTATTCCTTTTGCTGCAGCTGATCCCTTTAGGGTAATTCCATCTATTATGGTAGGTTCAGCCGTAGCTGGTGCCCTCTCTATGGCTTTTAATGCAACCCTGAGGGCGCCACATGGAGGCATATTCGTCCTTGCTATCCCTAATGCAGTGGGTCATTTAGGATTATATATCCTATCTATTGCTATCGGTACTCTCGTGACGGCTTTAATGGTGTTACTTTTGAAACCCAACAAATAAAATTGGAGGACCTCTAAAAATGGATATAAGAAATTTGATCAGGGAAGATTTAATTACACTTGATTTAAAAGCTAGAGATAAACAAGCAGCCATACGAGAACTGGCTGGTCTTTTAGAGAAATGCGGGTTAATTACTAATAAAGAAGAATTTCTTCAAGACGTCTTAAAAAGGGAGAGCATTACCACTACGGGCATAGGGTATGGTATTGCCATACCCCATGCCAAATCTAAAGCAGTTAAAAAATCAGCAGTAGTCTTTGGTCGTTCCAAACATGGAATTGAATGGGAAAGCCTGGATGGACAACCGGTGGATATGGTTTTTCTAATTGCAACGCCAGCAGAGCAAAAAGAGAATGAGCATTTAAAGGTATTATCTTTGCTTTCCCGCAAATTGATCTATGAAGAATTTCGCCAGCGCCTGCGAGAGTCTAAAACTATCCAAGAGATATTAGAAATATTGAATACGGTTGTAGAAGGAGATTAGAGAAATGATTAAAAAAGAGCTAATCATCACCAACGAAACAGGCCTTCATGCCCGGCCGGCTACTCTTTTTGTCCAAACTGCCCAGGCTTTTAAAAGTAAAATAGGGATAACAAAGGGACAGAAGCAAGCCGATGCCAAAAGTATTCTGGCAGTAATGAGCCTGGGAATCACTAAAGGAACTTCTATTACGTTATGGGCGGAAGGGGAAGATGAGAAGGAAGCTATAGAGGCCTTAGAACGATTAGTTAAAAGCAATTTCCGGGAAGGTATTGAAGATGCTTCTTAAAGGAATAGGTATTTCCCCAGGTAAGGTGGTAGGTCGGGTACGCCGGCTAATGGAGCTTGCCAGCAATTACTCCAGGAGCTATTTAAACAGTGAAGAAGAGAAGGAAAAAGAGCTTGCCAGGTTAGAAGAGGCTTTCAACCAGGCTAAGGAACAACTGACAAGCCTTATTGATAAAACTAAACGCGAGATCGGCCTCCAGGAAGCTAAAATTTTTGAAGCCCATCTTTTGCTTCTTTCCGACCCGGCATTGGGGGAAAAAATAAGAACAAAAATCAAATTGGAAAGGAAAAATGCTGTCTGGGCGGTTAGTGAAGCTACCGAAGAGATAGCTCAGGAGTTTGCCTCCCTGGAGGACGAATACTTCCGCGAAAGGGCTGTGGACATTCGCGATATAGGCCGGCGTCTAATAGAATGTCTAGGAAATGGCTCAGAGGAAGTAAGCGAAGTGGCAGCCAACACCATTGTTGTAGCTAAAGAATTAACACCTTCCCAAACAGCAAGTTTTTCTCGCCGGACAGTAGCCGGGATTATTACGGAAAAAGGAGGGCCTACTAGCCATACGGCAGTAGTAGCCAGGGCTTTAGGAGTACCTGCGGTCTCCGGGGTAACCAATTTATTAGACCTGGTTAAAGATGGTGATCTCGTTTTAATAGACGGAGATGAAGGGGTAATACATTTAAACCCCGATGTAGAGCTAATCAAGAATGTGGAAACAAGAGAAGAAACCACTAAGGAAGAAAAAAGGCGTATAAGGAAGGTTTTAGCTAAAGCCGTAACCGTGGATGGGCATGAAATAGAGATAGCAGCCAATCTCCGCAACTTTGAAGAGGCGGAGTTAGCGCTGGAATATGGCGCTGAAGGCGTAGGGCTCTTCCGCACAGAATTTCTTTATATGAACCGCCAGGAGCCTCCGGGAGAAGAAGAACAATTTTTGATTTACCGGGACGTTTTGCTTGCTTTAAAAGATAAACCCGTAATTGTGCGCACCCTGGACATTGGGGGCGATAAACTTCTTCCCTATCTTAACCAGGATAAGGAAGATAACCCATTCTTAGGATTAAGGGGAATAAGGCTGTGTTTAAAATATAAAGAGCTTTTTAAGACGCAACTGAAAGCTTTGCTGCGTGCTTCTTCTTACGGAAACCTCAAGCTCATGTTTCCCATGGTAACGACCCTGGAGGAAATCCGCCAGGCTAAAACTCTCCTGGAGGAAGCGCGAGATGAGCTACGGGCTGCGGGTATAGAAGCAAGTAAAAATATTCCCATCGGTATTATGATTGAGGTGCCGGCAGCTGCCCTCATGGCCGATATTTTAGCCAGAGAAGTGGACTTTTTCAGCATTGGTACCAACGATCTGACCCAATACACATTGGCCGTAGACCGTGACAATGAAAAAGTAGCAACTCTTTACGAACCATACCATCCAGCGGTTTTAAAACTTATTTATCAAGTGATAGAGGCAGCTCATCGTCAGGGCAAATGGGTAGGTCTTTGTGGGGAGCTGGGCGGAGATAGCCTGACCGCACCTCTCCTGGTAGGTCTGGGGCTGGATGAGATAAGTATGAGTCCTGTATTTATTCCCGAGATGAAGGAAAAAATCATGGGCCTTTCTTATGAGAAGGGACGGGAATTGGTGCAGCGACTGCTGGAACTACCAGACGCTAAAGAAGTAAGAGAGGAGCTTGTTAAGTGAATTTAAGACCCGCCTGTGGGCGGGTCTTTACGTTGTGGTTAGCCTTTTTCTGCCTTTCTCCCGGCCAGAAACTCTTCCAACCGGTCCAGGCCTTCTTTGATGTTTTCCAGGGAATTGGCGTAGGAAATACGTAAATATCCTTCGCAGTTGCGGCCGAAGTCGATGCCCGGGGTGACGGCTACCCGGGCTTTCTCTAAAATCTCAAAGGCGAAGGAATAGGAATCGCTGGTATATTTCTTGACGTTGGCCAGGGCGTAGAAGGCGCCGGTAGGCTCGACCCGGGTGGCCAGGCCCATGGCTTTAAGGCGGCTCAACAGATAACGGCGGCGCTCGTCGTAAGTGGCGACCATTTGCGCCACGTGTTCGTCGCATTCCCGCAGGGCGGCGATGCCGGCGGCCTGGACGAAGGAACCGGCGCAGATAAAGAGGTTCTGCTGCAGCTTTTGTAAAGGCCGGACAAACTCCGGCGGCGCGATAACGTAACCCAGGCGCCAGCCGGTCATGGCGTAGAGCTTGGAAAACCCGTTGATGACAAAGGCCCGGTCGGTAAACTCCAGGATGGTATGCTCCCGGCCTTCGTAAACCAGGCCGTGGTAGATTTCGTCGGCAATGATGCAGGGTCCCAGGCCGGCCAGGGCTGCTAATTCGGCCGCTGTAAAGACGGCGCCGGTGGGATTGGCGGGAGAATTGACCATAATAGCCTTGGTCCGGGGGCCGAGGCTCTCCTGGATAGCTGGAAGGCGGTACTTGAAGCCGTCTTCTTCTTTTACCGGTATAAAGACAGGCTGCCCGCCGACGTAACGGATAAAATTGGGGTAGCAGGCGTAGTAGGGATCGGGGAGGATGACCTCATCCCCCTGCTCCAGGAGGACGCTAAAGGTCAGGAGCATGGCCGGCGAGGTGCCGGAAGTGACGACGATCTGGTCGGGCGAAATATTGACCCCGTATTTCCGCTGGTAGTAGTGGGCGATTTCTTCCCGGAGTTCCGGCTTGCCCAGGCTGTGGGTGTAGTGGGTGTCACCATCCCGGAGAGCACGCCGGGCGGCTTCTTTGATGGGTTCCGGGGTGTCAAAATCCGGTTCGCCGATTTCCAGGTGGATGATGTTCTCCCCCCGGGTTTCCATTTCTTTGGCCTTTTCCAGGATGTCCATGACGATAAAGGGCGGTATTTCCCGGGCCCTGGCGGCAATATCTTTTCTCCTGTCAGGCATATACTTCCCTGCTTCTTTATAATAATGGGTAATGTTAACGTTTTTTCGCCACGGGAAAGCAGAAATCCTGCCCGCTAACTTATCTTTCGCTAATATTTTCAAATCCCTGCTCAAAAAAATGCCTGTCAAAAGCAAATGCCTTTTTAATACCCAGTTTACGCATCACAGCAAAGCTAACGGCATCTACCAGGCTCAAATTTCTCCTGTTGGCGGTCAAAACGGCATTGGCACCCCACTGGTGCAACTCGGCGTCAATCCATTCTACTTGCAGCAGGGGAAGTATATCTTCATGAAATACCCGCAAAGCTTCCATCCCCAGTCGCCGCTGTACCAGGGCATATGTTTCTACGAGAACGTAACTGCTGCAAATCATCGGAACACCGCTGTTTAAAAGATTTTCCCATATTTTTTTGGCAGCGGCATGATTCTCGTCGTCAGCATCGAGGATGGCTAAAAAAGCTGAAGTATCAAGATAAACATTCATTCCGCAAAAGCCTCCGTTAAGTAGGCATCATGATTGCGAGAGAGGTCCTTAACACCGGAGCGGAAACGCCCTGCTGCCTTTATAGCCCTCTGAATTCGTTCGTTTTGGCCAGGATTGCTACCGGCCAAGACCTGGTCCACGCCGAGCCGGATTAATTCCGCCATGGATATTTTTTTAACAGCAGCCATTTTTTTCAGGGCATGATATTGTTCTTCCGTGAGCTGGATTTGCGTACGGATCATTTGTTATATCATCCCTTCAATAATGATTAAAAGTAAGCATAATAATGCTATCATGATGTCACCACTTTGACAAGGGGTAGAGCAGGTGTTACCATATACGCGTCTATCTATTTAGCTCTCTCTAGATACTGGCGAATTCATGATGATATAATAATTTTGGTGATGAAAAGTGGCCAGAGAACTAACGGAAATAATCAAAAAACGCTATAACCGCACGGCGCTCTTTTATGATTGGATGGACCGGATGATCCCCGATGAATGGCGCCGGCGGGTGTGGCAGGAAGCCCGGGGCCGGGTGCTGGAAGTCGGGGTAGGCACAGGAGCCAATTTCCCATTTTACCCACCCGGATGCCGGATGACGGCCATTGATTTCAGCCCCGGGATGCTGGCCCGGGCCAGACAAAAGCTCCACCTGGCCGGGGCACCGGTGGATTTAAAGGAAATGGATGTCCAGCACCTTGAATTTGGAGACGCCACTTTTGACACGGTGGTAGCTACCTGCGTTTTTTGCACAGTACCCGATCCGGTGCAGGGGCTGAAGGAAGTACGCCGGGTCTGCCGCCCCGATGGCAGGATTGTCCTCCTGGAGCATGTGCGCAGTGAGCACTGGTTCCTCGGCCCCGTGATGGATGCCCTGAACCCGCTGGTCCTGTATCTAATCGGGTCCAACATTAACCGCCGTACTGTGGCCAATGTGAGGATGGCCGGTATCGAGATTGACCGGGAGGAGGATCTGGCGGGAAAGATCGTTAAATTAATTGTCGGGCATCCCCGGGAAATTTAAAGTTGTGCCGGCAGTTTTCTTTAAGACTTTGTTAAAATATTTCTTTCACCCTTGCGTTCCTGGCCATGGTATGCTAATATATCTTACAAATTAGTTAATGCCAAAGCGATGATGGGGAGTGTCGGCGGCCCACTCCGGTAGGCGAGAGAGCTGGTGGCCGGTGGGAACCAGCCCGGAGGCTGTCGAGAGGCACCCCTGAGTACCCGGCGAGAAATCCTGGATAAGGAAGAAGTCGGGGCGGTCATGTCCGTTACGCATGCAGAGGGGGCCAGGTTATGGCGTTTCTAACCTGGTCAATTAGGGTGGCACCGCGGGTGAAACTCTCGTCCCTTGCAGAAGGGACGAGAGTTTTTATTTTGAACTGGTTAAAAAAGGCAGGTGACCTGGGGGTTATAGCAATTTTCAAAGCCTTTTGCTGGCGTTCTTAACCCTTTAGCTTAATATAGTAAGGCTTTATGATAACTGCTTTTACCGACAAAATAACAGGAAAGGGTGTTCTCCATGACTGACAAGCAAATCTTACTTCTCCCCGGGCCGACGCCGGTGCCTCCGCAGGTGGCCCTGGCCATGGCGCGGCCGGCTATAAACCACCGCGGCCCGGAGTTCAAAGCCCTGTGGGAAGAAGTAACGGAAGGGTTAAAGGATGTCTTCCAGACCCGTTCCGAGGTAGTCATTTTAACTGCTTCGGGTACCGGCGGCATGGAAGCGGCCGTAGCCAACCTCATTTCCCCCGGGGAAAAGGTGCTGGCCGTAACCATTGGCGCCTTTGGCGAGCGTTTTATTCAGATTTGCCGTGCCTTCGGTGTTGAAACGGAGGTTATGGCCTTCCCGTACGGTCAGGCAGCTGACCCCCGGGCCATAGCCAGACGCCTGGAAGCGGATACGGAACATAAGATCAAGGCCATTCTAGTCCAGCATAATGAGACTTCGACCGGGGTTTTAAATGACATTCAAGCCATCAGCCGTGCCCGGGGAAGTCACCCGGCCCTGCTCATTGTGGACAGCATCAGCGGCCTGGTGGCAGCCGATTTACCTATGGACGCCTGGCATATTGATGTGGTCATCGCTGGTTCCCAGAAAGCCTTCATGTTACCCCCGGGATTAACCATGCTGGCTGTTAGCGATCGCGCCTGGCAGGCGGCGGAAAAATGCACCAACCATCGTTTTTACCTGGATATCAAAAAGGCGAGAAATTCGGGGCTAAAGGGGCAGACGCCCTTTACACCGGCTGTCCCCCAGCTCTACGGTCTACAGGAATCCTTGCGTCTCCTGAAGACGGAAACCCTGGCCGGCAGCTTTGCCCGCCACGCCCTGATGCGGGATATGGTAAGGGCCGGGGTCCGTGCCCTTGGACTGAAGCTCCTGGCTGACGATACAGTAGCCTCGCCGGCAGTGACGGCCATCTGTGTACCGGAGGGTATGAAACCGGCAGATATCATCACTCCATTGCGGGAAAAATTTGGTGTGGTGGTGGCCGGAGGGCAGGGTGACGTCAAGGACAGGGTATTCCGCATCGGTCATCTGGGCTATGTAAGTTTCAGCGATATCCTGGCCGGCCTGGCTGCCCTGGAAAATGTCCTCATTGATGCCGGTGTACCGGTGACCCGGGGCGCGGCAGTGGCAGCAGCCGGGGCCATATTAAGCGAAGGAATGCCTGCTGGCGTGGAAACCCTGGCCAGCTAGAGTAGAGGAGCCGCTTGTAACCATTTTTGGCAGAGTCCCATTTCCGAGGGAGGGGATAACCAAAATGCACGTTTTAGCCCTGGACGGTATAGATAAACGCGGCCTGGCTATCCTCCGGGAGGCGGGCCTGGAAGTTACGGCCGCCGGTAAAATGAATGAAGAAGAACTCAAAGACGCTATCCGTGACAGTGAAGCCTTAATCGTCCGCAGCGCAACTAAGGTAACGGCGGCGGCCATCAACGCTGCCAAAAAGTTAAAAATTATCGGCCGGGCCGGGGTGGGCACCGATAATATCGACGTCACCGCCGCAACTGAAAGGGGTATCGTGGTTGTTAATGCCCCTGAGGGCAACACCGTTGCGGCTGCCGAGCATACTATGGCCATGATGCTGGCCCTGGCCCGCAACATACCCCAGGCTAATGCCACCTTAAAGCAGGGTATTTGGGAGAAGAAAAAATATGTAGGCGTTGAGCTGCGGGGTAAAACCTTAGGGGTCATCGGCCTGGGCAAAATCGGCCGCGAGGTGGCCCGCCGCGCCCGGGGTATGGAAATGAAGGTTATGGCTTATGATCCCTACGTTGATCCGGAACAGGCCACGCGCCTTGAGGTCGAACTGGCCCCCCTGGAAACAGTACTGCAAGCCGCCGACTTTGTAACCGTCCACCTGCCCCTGACCAAGGAGACCCGGCACCTTCTGGGCCGGGAGGAAATGAAACTCTTGAAACCCGGAGCGCGGGTGTTGAATGTAGCCCGGGGAGGCATTATTGACGAGGCAGCCCTTTATGAAGCCTTAAAAAGCGGGCAGCTGGCCGGGGCGGCCCTGGATGTCTTTGAGGAAGAGCCGTTAAAGGCCAGCCCCCTGCTGGAACTGGACAACGTCATTGTTACCCCCCACCTGGGAGCCTCGACGGAGGAAGCGCAGGTAGCCGTAGCAGTTGAGGTTGCTCACGATGTAGTGCGCTGCCTTAAGGGAGAACCGGTTTTGAACGCCGTCAATATCCCGGTGGTGCGGGGCCATGTAGCCGAGGTCTTGAGGCCTTACCTGCAATTAGCCGAAAAACTGGGCAGCTTCCTGGCCCAGCTCATGGAGAGCCCCATAATTGCGGCGGAAATCAGCTGCAATGGCGAGCTGGCCCAGTATGACCTGGCGCCCCTGACCAGCTCCTTCTTGAAAGGGCTACTGCGCCCCCTCCTGGCCGATGCCGTCAACTACGTTAACGCGCCTCTGGTGGCCAAAAAGCGAGGCATACGCATCCGGGAAAAGAAGAGCCGGGAGATGGAGTACTTTGCAAACCTCATCAGCGTTAAGGTCGAAGGGCGGCGGGAGAGCCACCGCCTGGCCGGGACCGTCAACCAGGCCGGGGAACCCCGCCTGGTAAACCTGGACGGTTATAGCGTCGACGCCAGCCCGGCAGGGCACATGCTGGTGGTGCCCCACCTGGACCGGCCGCGTATAATCGGCCCGGTAGGCCTGGCCATAGGGGACCATAAAGTGAATATCGCCGCCATGCAGGTGGGGCGGCAGGAAATAGGTGGCGAAGCCGTCATGCTTATTAGCGTTGATTCCGAAGTGCCGCGGGAAGCACTGCAGGCCATTCGCCAGGTGGACGGCGTCCTTGATGTGCGCTATATTTACCTTTAAGTTCCTTATGGGGGCGGTAACGCCCCTTAAGTTTTTTACGGCAGGTTTGCCCCGAGCCTTTAATCGTGGCATAATAGTGGCAGGATTATCCACACTAACTGGATGAAAGGGGAGCGGTATTTTGCTGGATATTAAACTAATACGCCAGGAACCGGAAAGGGTGGCTGAAGCCCTGGCCCGCCGGGGCTTGAAGGCCGGGCTAGAGCACTTTTTAGCCCTTGATGCCCGGCGTCGGAACCTCCTGGTAGAGGTCGAGGGACTGAAGAATAAACGCAACCAGGTATCGGCCGAAGTAGCCCGCCTGAAGAAAAACGGCCAGGATGCTACGGAGTTAATTACCGCTATGCGCGAGGTCGGCGACCGTATCAAAGAACTGGATGCGGCCCTGCGCGCTGTGGAAGACGAGCTCCAGCAGGAGTTATTAAGGATTCCCAATATACCCCATGATTCCGTACCCGACGGCTTGAGCGACGCCGATAACAAGCCGGTACGCCACTGGGGCGAGCTGCCTCGCTTTGATTTTGAGCCGCGGCCCCACTGGGAAATAGGGGAACGGCTGGGCATCCTCGATTTTGAGCGCGGCAGCAAGGTGGCCGGGGCGCGTTTTGTCTTTTACCGCGGCGCCGGAGCGCGTCTGGAGAGGGCCCTGATTAATTTTATGCTGGATCTCCATACCATCAAGCATGGTTATACGGAAATTTTCCCGCCCTATCTCGTCAACAGCGCCAGCATGATCGGTACCGGCCAGTTGCCCAAATTCGCCCAGGATATGTTTCACGTCGAGGGAACGGATTACTACCTGATACCGACGGCCGAGGTGCCGGTTACCAATCTGTATCAGGGGGAAATCCTAAAGGGCGATTTATTACCCATCTACCATGTGGCCTACAGCGCCTGTTTCCGGGCCGAGGCCGGGGCAGCCGGGCGGGATACCAGGGGTCTCATCCGCCAGCACCAGTTTAACAAGGTAGAACTGGTTAAATTCACCCGGCCGGAGGATTCTTATGAAGAGCTGGAGAAATTGACGCGGGATGCGGAAGAGGTCCTGCAGCTCCTGGGCCTTCCCTACCGGGTGGTGGTCCTCTGTGCTGGCGACCTGGGCTTTTCAGCGGCCAAGACCTATGACCTGGAGGTATGGTTCCCCAGCGCCAGCACCTACCGGGAGATTTCCTCCTGCAGTAACTTTGAGGACTTCCAGGCCCGGCGGGCCGACATCCGCTTCCGGCCCGGCCCCAAAGAAAAACCCCGCTTTGTCCATACCTTGAACGGCTCCGGGGTGGCCGTGGGGCGGACGGTGGCGGCCATCCTGGAAAACTACCAGCAGGAGGATGGCACGGTACTTATCCCCAAAGCGTTAAGACCTTATATGGGTGGCCTGGAAGCCATCCGGCCGGAGCAAGGATCAGGGGCATGAACCCATCCCTCCACTTCCTAACCAGGGAAAACTGGTACTGGAATTTACTCTTTTTTTTCTACGGCCTGTCTTTCTTCCTCATGGGCTTTAGCATCCTCCTCCAGGCCCGGCGGGGGAGCAGCCTGCCCCTGGGACGGCGTTTACCATGGCTGGCTGTCTTTGGGCTTTTACATGGTCTAGTGGAGTGGGGCTACATTTTTATTCCGGCTGCCGCAGTTGCTGAAGGCTGGCAGACTCTCAGGGGGGTTCTCTTTAACGGCGGGCATGCCCTGCTCCTGGCTTTATCCTACCTCTTTCTGCTGGTCTTTGGCATCAACCTCCTTGGGGATACCAGGGGGTGGCCGGCCTGGACGAGGTTTTTCCCACTTGCTGGTTTCGGAGGGTGGCTGCTATTTTCCGCCTTTACTTTCCCCCGGGAAAGGGCGGCTACTGATGCCTGGTTGATCCTGATTGAAATAGCGGCACGATATTTGTTGGCGGCGCCGGGTGCGGTAATGAGTGGCCTGGCGATTCTGGCCCAGGGGGATGACCTGCAACATTTAAGGCGCAACTCCTTAAAATTTTTCCTGGCGGGTGCTGCCACGGCCTTATTTCTTTATGCCTTCGGCGGGGGGTTGATCGTGCCGCCGGCGTCTTTTTTTCCCGCCAATTTCCTCAATACAGACCTATTGCTGCGCCTGGGTCTGCCGGCACCGGCTTTGCGCATCCTAAGCAGTATCCTGGTTGCCTTTTTTATCTTCCGTCTTCTGGATGTTTATGATGCCGAGGAACAGCACTACCGGGAGGTTGCCAGGGAGCGAGAGATGATCTGGCGAGAAAGGGAAAAAATACGGCGTGACCTCCATGATGGAGTTATCCAATCCATCTACGGCCTGGCCCTTGGTCTGGAACACAGCCGCACCCTGCTGGCGGACAACCCGGCGGCAGCTGCGGATAGGCTCGCGACCCTGTCGCAACAGGCGGAAAAGGTAATATCTGATCTGCGGGGATATCTGACCGGCCTGCACCTGGGCCGGGACCTGCCGGCTGACCCGGTGGCCCTGGTGAAAAAATTGGTGACAGACCTGGCCAGGAATAGTGATATAAAAGTAAACTGGCATGTCCATGGAAACGGACAGTCTTACCTTGATACTGACCAGCGGGATCACCTTTACCATATAATGATTGAGATTTTAAGTAATATACGCCGTCATGCCCGGGCCAGCGAGGTCTGGATCGGGATAGATCTGGGGGCCGGCGGTTTCAGGGTAAAGATTAAAGACAACGGTACCGGCTTTGATGCGACGGTCCCCACCGGTGGACAGGGCCTCAAAAACCTGCGGCAGCGGGCGGCCCTGGCCGGGGGCTGGTTGGATATTGAAAGCTCGCCCGGGCGGGGAACAACCATGACTTTCTGGCTGCCCTACGAGGGCGATAGCGGGGGTGGAGTCCATGGCCATCCGCTTGGTGCTGGTAGATGATCATGCCGTAGTCCGGGAGGGGTTGCGGGCCCTCCTGACCAGGGAAAAGGATATTGAGGTGGTGGGGGAAACCGGTAGTACCGCTGAGTTATTAAACCTGGTGGATAAGGTCAGGCCGGAAGTAGTAGTCATGGACCTCCAGCTGGGCAACGGCCAGAACGGAGTAGAGGCGACCCGGGCTTTATTGCGAAAATGGCCGGACCTCAAGATTGTTATTTTAAGCATGTACGACGATCGCGAGCTAATCTTCCGGGCCCTGGAAGCGGGGGCCAGGGGTTATGTTTTAAAGCGGGCCGGGGTGGAGGAACTTATCCAGGCCATTCGTCTGGCGGTCAAAGGTGAAGCTTTCCTCGATCCCCAGATTGCCCGGCGGGTTATCGACGGCCTGCAGCAGGGATTTTCGGCAGCCAGGGAGGATGATGCCGGGAAGGCAGAATTGACCGACCGGGAGATGGAGGTCCTGCGCCTGGCTGCCGAGGGTATGACTAATGCGGAGATTGCCAGACGCCTGTTTATCAGCGTCAAAACCGTCCAGGCCCATCGGGCCAACCTGATGCAAAAACTGGGGCTCCACGATCGGGTAGACCTGGTTAAGTATGCCATCAAAAAGGGCATTCTTAAACTGGAAGACGATTAGTTGCGGTTATAGGGCTTAGAACCGAGGGGAAAATTAAGGTCGCGAACCTATGGGTTCTTTCTCTTCCCAGAGTTATAGTAAATATGCGAAGACTATCACGAAAGGGGAGAGAAAAGATGCTCACCTTACTGCGCGACCGGCGTTTAAGCATTGTTTGGACCCTTTTGCGTATATGGCTGGGTTGGCAGTGGCTGGAGGCTGGCCTGCACAAACTTAGTAATCCCAAATGGACACAAAGCGGTGAAGCATTGAAAGGTTTCTGGGCCAAGGCTATCGGCGCCCTGCCGGGAAGCACGCCGGCTATTAAGTATGGCTGGTACGAAGCGTTTATTCGTTCCCTATACGATGGAGGCCACTACACCTGGTTTGCCAAGCTGGTAGTAGCCGGTGAGATTTTAACGGGTATTGCCCTGATTTTGGGAGCAGCAACCGTATTTGCCCTGTGTGTCGGTGCATTTATGAACCTCAATTTTATGCTCGCTGGTACCGCGAGCACCAACCCGGTGCTCTACACAGTGGCCATCATCTTGTTGCTGGCAGGAAGCGCGTCCTACTATTACGGCGTCGACCGGCCGGTATTAACCTACCTGCAGCGTAGAAAGGAAAAAGCAACAAGCGAGTCACTGGCGGTAAGTAAATAGCGGTAAGTAAATAAATAAGAACAGAAGAAGCTAAAGCCCCGGCATCCATATGGATGCCGGGGCTTTAGCTTCCATGCACTATTACCAACATAAGTTCGATTTGCATTTTAAATTGACAGCGACGGCAAGGGTATGTTATACTATACTTGCCGAGCTGGGGAGGGGTGTCCGAGCGGTTTAAGGAGCTGGTCTTGAAAACCAGTGATGCTCTTACGGGCACCGTGGGTTCGAATCCCACCCCCTCCGCCAGTAACAAAAGGAAGAAGGCGTGGAGAGATGGCCGAGTAGGTCGAAGGCGATCGCCTGCTAAGCGATTGTACGGGTATAAAACCTGTACCGTGGGTTCGAATCCCACTCTCTCCGCCACAGGATGCCGGCGCCGGAAGGCGCCGGTTTAACTTTACCTTTGGGGCGGCCCGCCAGGTCCGCGGCCCTGTGGCAGGAGCCGGCGTAGATATGTATGTGTACCCTTGACTTACTCCTGCATCTCTGGTACAATTAACTCTGCCGGTAAAAAAGTTTGTGCGCCCGTAGCTCAACGGGATAGAGTAACTGGCTACGAACCAGGTGGTTGGGGGTTCGAGTCCCTCCGGGCGCGCCATTTTTTATTCGTGCGTCTGTAGCTCAGGTGGATAGAGCAGCGGTTTCCTAAACCGCGTGCCGGGGGTTCGAGTCCCTCCAGGCGCACCAGAATACCAGCGAGGGGGTCCTGCGTGGACCACCGTTTCTATATGGGGGAAGCCCTGGCCGAGGCAGAAAAGGCCTTTGCCCTGGGGGAAATCCCCATCGGTGCCGTAATAGTAGAAGGGGAGCGAATTCTTGCCCGGGCCGGCAACCGGCGGGAAACCTGGGGCGACCCCACGGCCCACGCCGAGATTATCGCCTTGCGGGAAGCGGCCCGGGTGCGGGGCAACTGGCGCTTGACAGGTACTACCCTGTACGTAACGGTGGAACCCTGTCCCATGTGTGCTGGTGCCCTGGTACAGGCCAGGGTAAAGAGACTAGTTTATGGTGCCCCGGATTTACGCGCCGGGGCCGTAGATTCTGTAGTCAATCTGGTGGAAAATCCCCATTTTAACCACCAGGTAGAGGTTATCCCCGGCATCCGTGAAGAGGAATGCCGGCAGTTATTAAAACGCTTTTTCCAGCAAGTGCGGAGAGATGGCTGAGCTGGTTGAAGGCGCTCGACTCGAAATCGAGTAGGCGGCTGAAGAGGTCGCCTCGTGGGTTCGAATCCCACTCTCTCCGCCAGTAAAAGTTAATTAAGGGGTGTTGCCGTTATAAATGGCCTCCCCTTTTTCTTAAACGCCTTGACATGCTCTTCTGAAGCGACTTGCATTTAGCTGCACTTCGCTGTATAATTTTATATAAGCACTAAATTTGCGCGGAGAGATGGCTGAGTTGGTCGAAGGCGCTCGCCTGGAGAGCGAGTAGACGGGTCACAAACCCGTCTCGTGGGTTCGAATCCCACTCTCTCCGCCATTTTAATTTTATAGCTTTGACCGTGCTAGACGGGGAGGTAGCGGTGCCCTGTAGCCCGCAAACCGCTATAGCGGGGTCGAAGTCCCACTGGCGGGCCTGACCTGTGGGGTCCGGCCGGTGTAAGGGGCGAAGAGAGCCGGGTCCTGCGCGACGAGGACTCATGAACCCCGTCAGGTCCGGGAGGAAGCAGCGGTAAGTGAACCCCCTCGGGTGCCGCGGGAGTGCCTGGTTGGAGTTACCTGCGCCGGTAACGCCCGGAGGCCATGTTCAACAGTGGGTGCACGGTCACCTAATGAGACAAGAAGGGATTATTCGAGCGGGGAATAATCCCTTTTTATATATTTATTTTATTTTTAGCCTCCCGAGGTGAGGAGCTTGGCCCAGTACCAGGCCCTGTACCGGCAATGGCGCCCGCGAACCTTTGCCGAGGTAGTGGGACAGGAACATATTACCCGTACCCTGCTCAATGCCCTGCGCAACCATCGCCTGGTCCACGCCTATCTTTTCTGCGGACCCCGGGGCACCGGGAAAACCAGTACTGCCAAAATCCTGGCCAAAGCTGTCAATTGCCAGTCGCCCCTGGAAGGAGAACCGTGCAATGAGTGCCCTAATTGCCGGCGCATCAATGCCGGTAACTCCCTGGATGTCCTGGAAATCGACGCTGCCTCCAACCGGGGTATTGACGAGATTCGTGAATTAATTGAAAAGATCCCCCTGGGGCCGGTAGAGGGCCGCTACAAGGTTTATATTATCGATGAAGTCCACATGCTGACGCAGGAGGCCTTTAATGCCCTGTTGAAAACCCTGGAAGAGCCTCCGGCCCATGCCCTTTTTATCCTGGCTACTACAGAGCCGCGTAAAGTGCTACCGACTATACTTTCCCGCTGCCAGCGTTTTGACTTTCGTCCCCTGGCGGCAGCAGCCATCAGCGGGCGCCTGCAGCAGGTGGCGGCAGCCAATAATGTCCAGATCGAGCCGGCGGCCTTAAGCCTTTTAGCCCGCAAGGCTGCCGGGGGGTTACGCGACGCCTTAAGCCTTCTGGACCAGATCATATCCACCGGCGACCAGGAGATTATTACGGCCGAACAGGTGGCCGCAACCCTGGGTACGGCGCGCCTGGATACCCTCCTGGCCATAACTGATGCCCTGGCAGCCGGCGATGGGGCAAATATGCTGCGCCTGGTAGACACAGCCCTGCAAGCGGGAGTAGAACCACAGCGGCTGCTGGAGGACCTGCTGGAGCATACTCGCAATCTCCTTCTTTTGCATATGGATCCCCGGGCCGGAGAGTTTACCGGTCTCCTGCCGGAAGAAATGGAACAGGTGGCGGCCCAGGCGCAAAAATTTACTCCCCGGCGCCTGCTGGACCTTATGGAACGGCTGCAGGAGGGTGGAGCAGCCCTGCGCTGGAACAGCCAGCCCCGGGTCCTCCTGGAGATGACCCTGGCCGGTTTCCTGCTCGATACCGGCCCTTCTCTGGACGACCTGGCCCACCGGCTGGAGGAACTGGAAAAACGCCTGGCCGCCCTGGATAGCAGCGGGCATGCAAAAGGGCAACTGCCTGAAATAAAACCCGGGGAAACGCCGGGCAAGCCCGGACTTGCCGGCAGGGGCCGGCATGCTTCGGAGACGACCGGCCAGAGAAAAGCAGAAGGCGTGACTTTGCCTGGTAAAGGGGAAAACCCTGCTTCCCGGATCCGGCCTGCAGCCCGGCAGCAGGAGGGAGTTTCGCCTGCCGTTTTTCCGCCATTAGAATTATCTACCGTTCAGGAACGCTGGCCGGAAGTCCTGGCAGCGGCCCGCCGGGAAAGCGTCCACCTCCAGGCTTATTTACGGGCCGGGGAGCCGGTGGCTGTCACGGGGGATAGCCTGACCCTGGAAGTCAAAACGGATTTCCACCGCGGCATGCTGGAACAGCCCGCCAACCGACAGAAGGTGGAAGCAGTCCTGGCTAGGGTTTTCGGCCGGCCCCTCAAGCTTGTTATTACGGCGGGGAGGCCGCCTGTGGACGGGGTGAGCCAGGAAGTATTAGATAAGCTGGTAGAATATTTCGGTCCCGACAAAGTGGAGATCAAGGATTAAAAAGGAGGACTATTAAGCCAGTGGGTATGAACAATATCAACAAGATGATGAAGCAGATGCAAAAGATGCAGGCCCAGATCGCCAAACTCCAGGACGAGCTGGGGGAAAAGACAGTGGAAGCAGCCGCCGGCGGCGGTGCCGTTGTGGCTACGGCCAACGGCCGCCAGGAAATTGTCGGGATAAAAATTGACCCGGCTGCCGTGGATCCTGATGATGTGGAAATGCTCCAGGACCTGATCCTGGCCGCCGTCAACGAAGCCTTGCGCCAGTCCCAGGAAATGGCGGCCAGGGAAATGGGAAAAATTACGGGAAACATGCGGCTGCCGGGGTTTTAAAAAATGAATTACCCGGAACCCCTGAACAAACTGATTGCAGCCCTGGGCAAACTGCCGGGAGTGGGACCCAAAACAGCCCAGCGCCTGGCCTTCTACCTTCTCAACGCCCCGGCGGCAGAGGCGGAAAACCTGGCCGCAGCCATCCTGGAGGCCCGCCGTAAGATCCATTATTGCTCTATATGCGGTAACCTCACCGACCGCGATCCCTGCCTTCTGTGCACCGATCCGGAAAGGGATCATACCATAATCTGCGTGGTGGAGGAGGCCCGGGACATTGTGGCCCTGGAAAAAACCCGCCAGTACCGGGGCTTATATCATGTTTTACAGGGTGCCATTTCACCCGTGGACGGGATAGGCCCGGACCAGCTAAAGGTTAAAGAGCTTTTACGGCGCCTCCAGGGAGGGAAGGTCAAAGAAGTAGTGCTGGCCACCAATGCCGATGTGGAAGGAGAGGCCACGGCCCTTTATCTCGCCAGGCTGTTAAAGCCCCTGGCCGTCAGGGTAACCCGCCTGGCCTACGGCCTGCCGGTGGGAAGCGACCTTGAATACGCCGATGAAATCACCCTGGCCCGGGCCTTCAGCGGCCGCCATGAAATGGAATAAAAATGGAATAAAAAGCAGGCAAGAAATTATTCCCAGCTGCATATTTTATAAGCAAATGGCAGTTGGGAGGTGGCCGCATGCAGGAGTGGGGCCTGAAAGCGGAACTGGAAGTGCTGGCCGAAGCTATTAGGGAAGCCAGGGAAGAATGGTGGGCAGCCCAGCGCTTTTTTGCCGAGGTAACGGAACCCGATCTGGTGGATCAGGCCATCTACCGGCTGGAAGCGGCAGAAAGGAAATATATGTACCTGTGGAAGTTAGTAAGGAGTGGTAGCCATGGGTGGTGAGACCGTCCAGCTGATTCTGGCAGGTATTTTTTTACTGTTTCTATTTTATCTCGTGGGCAGCATTTTATTAAAGCCCTTGAAGTGGATTTTTAAGATTATTGTTAACTCCTTCTTCGGACTTCTCCTCCTCTGGGCTTTTAACTTTTTTGGTTCCAATTTTAACTTTTTCATCCCCCTGAACTGGCTTACTGTTTTAATCGCCGGTTTTCTGGGACTACCCGGATTAATCCTGCTGATTTTTTTACGCCTGGTCCTGGGGACGTGAGGGTAGGTATACACCCGGGGCGGCCCGCGGCACCAGCAGTCCGGTTAAAGCCGGGCTTTTTTATTTTTTAGACAGTATTTCAAAGCGGGAGCCATGCCTGCAAGTATGCTATTTCTGCAGGAGCGCATACTAACTACCGGGGTGAAGAAAAGCGCGTATCGTTGAGGCTTACCTGGGGGAATACGGCAGCGGCAAGTCGGAAAACGCCGTTAACCGGGCTGTTTTTTTACGGGAGCAGGGACGGCAGGTAACCCTGGCCGACCTGGATACCGTGGAACCGTGCTATACTTTGCGCCCCCTGAAACTCAAGCTGGAAGCCATGGGGATCAAGGTACTGGGCTGGGAGACGCGGCAGGTGACCGGCTGGGGTGAGGCCGGGACGGTCCTGCACCCGGCTGTCCGCTGGGCCCTGCACCAGGAAGGGGACGTGATCATCGATGCCGGCTATGGCACAGCCGGTGCCGGTACTTTACACTTGCTGGAAGGAGCAGGAACAGCATCCGATCTCCGGGTCCTGGCTGTGATCAATACTGCCCGCCCGGCCACGGCCACGGTTGAGGATATTATCGTCCATGTACGCTCTTTAGGCCGGGTGGACGGCCTGCTCAATAACACCCACCTGGGGGAAGAGACAACGGTAGACCTCATCCAGGCCGGGGCCAGGAAGGTAACTGCTGCGGCCCGGGAATTAAACCTCCCGGTAGTGGCCACGGCAGTAATGTTCGAACTGGCCTCATTTATAGGCGAGCGCGATATTTGTGGCAATCCTGTCCGGGCAATCAAACGCTACATGCCCCTGGCATTCTGGTAGGGGTATTTTCCCAGGGGGATTTTCGCTGGAACGGGGTGTATAATTATGGCAACCAGGCCAGTTACGGGCGAGCAGCGGGCCTTCATGACCGGCAACGAGGTGGTGGCCTGGGCGGCCCTGGCCGCCGGGGCCGACATCATGTACGGCTACCCCATTACGCCGCAGAATGAAATCATGCACTACTGGACCCGGATGGCGCCCAAATATGAACGGGGCTTTCTCCAGACGGAAGATGAAATCGCGGCCGGTTTTGCTACTGTCGGGGGTGTCCTGGCAGGGAAGCGGGCCTTTACGGCTACGGCCGGGCCGGGCAACGTCCTGATGCAGGAAGCCATGGCCATGGCCGAAATGATGCGCCTGCCCACGGTAGTTGTGGTAACCCAGCGGGGCGGTCCTTCGACGGCCACGGTCATCTATTCCCAGCAGGAGCTCAATCTGACCTGTTTCGGCGGCAATGGCGAGGGCTTGAGGATTGTTTATTCCCCGTCTTCCCATGATGAGTTGTTTCTTTATACCATTAAAGCCTTTAACAGCGCCTGGAAATATCGTTTTCCCACCTTTGTCCTGGGGGACGGGTATCAATCCAAAATGCGGGAACCGGTAACCATCTTCGACCCTGAAGCCCGGGGCATTACCATGGAACCGTGTCGCCCCATGGTGGGCCTGCCGGGCCTGCCTGGAGAAGAGCGCGACCCGGTCCACCTGCGTAATACCTATAACCTGGAAGATGAGCTTTATGAGGTGCTGATGACCGCCATAAAAGAGTATGAAGCCATAGCGCCGCAGGTGGTGGAGTGGGATACCTACGCCGTCGATGACGCCGAGTTGCTTATTATTGCCCACGGGGTTGTTTCCCGGGCCGCCCGGGCGGCCGTTGTTTCCCTGCGGGAAAGAGGTTTCAAGGCCGGCTATTTCCGGCCCGTAACCTTAAAGCCCTTCCCGGCGGAAACCTTGAGGCCCCTGGCAGCCCGGGCCCGCAACCTCCTGGTGGTCGAGTCGGCCTACGGGCAGCTAAAACGGCAGGTCCAGGCCGGCCTTTACGGCCTGGAGACGCCGGTCACCGGCTACCTGCGCCCGGGAATGGGGATTACGCCGGAAGAAATAGTGGAGTTTGTCCATGCGAAGGAGCTGATCTAATGGCCATCGCCGCCCAACCGCAAATGCCCCGGGTATGGCGGGCAGAGACCAAGCCCCACAAGTTTTGCCCCGGCTGCGGCCACGGTATAGTCCTCAAAGCCCTGGGGGAGGCTATCGACGCCCTGGATATCCAGGAACGAACCATCTTTGGATGCGACATCGGCTGCTCGCTGCTTTCCTGGGACTTTTTCAACCTGGACACCGTCCAGACCCACCACGGCCGCACCACGCCGGTGCTGGTGGGCATCAAGCGGGCGCGGCCGGAACTGGTGGTCGTTTCCTACATGGGCGACGGCGGCGCCTACGCCATCGGCGCCCAGCACCTGGTCAGCAGCGCCAGCCGCAACGACCTGGTGACGATTATCGTGGTCAACAATACCGTCTACGCCATGACCGGCGGCCAGATGGCCCCGACCACCCTGCCGGGACAGAAGACGGAAACCACTCCCTATGGCCGCGACGCCAGGCTCACCGGCCGGCCCATCCTGGGCCCGGAACTGGTGGCGGCCATTGCCCCGCCGGGAGCCTACGTCGCCCGCGGGAGCATAGCCAATATCGTCCAGCTGAAAAACTTTATCCAGAAAGGCCTGCAGAACCAGCTGGAAGGCCGGGGTATCGCCTTTATCGAGGCCCTGTCGTCCTGCCCCACCAACTGGCATACCAATGCTGCCGCAACCTGGCGTTTTGTGGAAAAAGAAATGACCGCCTATTTCCCTGTCGGGGAACTAAGGACACCGGAAGAGAAAGCAGCCGGCCGGCTCCAGGAGGTGCCACCCCGTGGATTTCAATCTTAAAATCGCCCTGGCCGGGGAAGGAGGGCAGGGGGTGCAGTCGGTGGCCGAGATTATCACCGAGGCGGCCTATCAGGCCGGCTTCCAGGCCCTGTATATCCCCAATTTTGGCGTCGAACAGCGGGGCGGCGTTTCGGTGGCCTTTGTTCAGGTAAGCAGGGAGCCAGTGAGCGCGCCCAAGTTTACTACCGGTGATATTGTGGTAGCTTTAAGCCACCGGGCCGTAGAGCGGGTACGGCAGTATGTAGGCGAAAAGACATTACTGGTTTATGAGGCCGGCCTGGAAGACGACGTGCGGCAGGTTTACGGGGAAAGGCAGAGACGTCTGGCCGTCCCGGCCCTGGCCATAGCCCAGGAGGAAATGCACCCCAGGGTCTTTAACGTCATCATCCTGGGAGTGCTGGTGGGCGTAACGGGCTTTTTAGAGCGCCGGGATGTAGAACAGGCCCTGGAACGCCAGTTTGGCCACAAGTTTGCTCAGGACCCGGACCTCAGGGAATTAAACTACCGTGCCCTGGACCGGGGGTACGAGATAGGGAGAGAGAACTTATGAGCGTAACTTTCAAAGCCATTACCACCGAGAATGGCAAAGGGATCTTCCATCTGTTCCCGGCCCTGTGCAAGGGCTGCGGCCTCTGCATCGAGAAGTGTCCTGTAGACACCATCGGCTGGGCTAAACAACTGGGGGCCTTCGGTACCCCGGTGGTGGAACCGGGGCACGGGAAACCCTGCATTGCCTGTAAAAAATGCCAGCTCGTCTGCCCCGATGCCGCCATCTGGATCGAAAGGCGCGACGGCAAGGGCCGGGATACTAGCCTGACAGCTGCTCCGGAAAAGCATGTCCAGTAATTGGACGCGGGGCAGGAAGCTGGCGTAGATCTATTTTGATGGCTTGTAAGTTGGCCAGAAAGCGGCGTAAATAAAACTACAGGTTAGAAATATCCCAGTAGAGATGCCGTCAGCCGCGCTCTTTTAGAAACTTAGGGGTCTCCGTAGGGAAAAATGGAACTCCAGCACCAATGGCAGTAAAGCCTTTGCCGACCTGAAGCTCCATGATATCTCCATATCTCCAACACCATCATAAGGATCTATAGATGGGTCCGGAACCCTATTTTATGCAAAAGCCGCAAGGCTAATTTTATTGTCTTTATTGATATATGTAGCCTGATCGTGTACAATTAGTGTATCATAACTTCCGGGGGGCTTAAAGGTGCGTTTTGTGACCGTGCGTGAATTAAGGATAAAATCGGGCGAGATATGGCGCCAGTTACAAAAGGAGGGAGAGCTGGTAATTACCTCTAATGGTAAGCCAGTGGCGGTACTTTCCAATATAGAAGAAAAATATCTGGAAGAGTACTTGCAAAACTTGCGTCGTGTCCGGGCAGTACTGGCTGTAAAAAATATGCAAGCAAGAGCCAGGGAAAAAGGATTGAATAAAATTAAGGACGCAGAAATTGAAGCTGAAATTAAAGCCGTTAGACGGAGCCGCAGCCAATGAAAATTGTCCTCGATACAAACGTGTTGGTTTCGGGACTTTTGAAAGCCCATAGCCATGCCGGTACCATTGTCCGGCTCATTGCTAATGGTCGAATCAAGGTTGTTTATGATGCCCGTATCCTATCTGAGTACCGCGAAGTGCTTTGTCGTCCCAAATTTGGTTTTGCCAAAGCAGAAGTTGATGCCCTTATAACCCTGATCGAAGCAGAAGGTATTCTAGTGACAACTGAACCCTTGCCGGTGCCATTACCAGATCCTGATGACGAACCTTTTCTAGAAGCTGCTATGGCCATTGAAGGAGCCATACTTGTTACAGGTAACAAGAAACACTTTACGGTGCCTGAATCTCCAGTAACTATTCTTAATCCTTCGGAATTTATCTCCCTTTGGCGAAATATCAAACATAAATAATGCACTTTAGCACGGATGGTTTTGCGAAAATATATTATTTAACAAAGAGGATGAGAAAAGCAATTTACTGGACACAGGGCTCATGGACCTGCGCGAAGTCGATCAATTTTTCTCTAGCCTGAGCTTTGGAAATATAGACGGATAAAAATATATAAAACTAGCCGCGGAGTGCCATCCCACGACAGGAAAATTTAGGTTTATGGCGAATAATGACATAAAATACAATTTATTGTAAACGAATCATGGGGCTGTTGCCAAACCTTTTGTAACTAATGCAACAGGACCAGGTATGAGTAACTATTGTACTTTTACTGTTGATTTTCCATAATGATTATAGCATAGATTGTGTTAGGCAGTGGAAAAAATGACCATGGGAAAGGAGTAAATTGGTTGGATAAATTTCTTAATAGTACCATCTGGAATACATTTATTCTTATAGTAATGGGGATAATAGCTTTCTTCACTAAAGAGATCGTAACCTTTTTTATGCTTGGATTTATAATTATTATCCTATCAAACATCTATAATGTCCTTAAAAAAATTAGTGATAAAATAGATTAATTACCCTGAGGGAGGTCTAAAACGCCTCTAGATTCTTAAAAACGCTATACTATCTGCCCAAAACAGAAACAGAAGGTTCATGTCTCCTGGCCACGATAGAGGCAAGAGTATATGGTCTGGCAGCCAGACGGCTGCGCCGGAAAAGCATTGACAGGGATGATGGAATAAGGATATATTAAAGTTGAGGGAAAATTTATAACCCCCATCTACCTGTCAGGGGTAGGCAAAAATATGGGAGGGGAGATGTTTTTTTGCGTATTATATTTATTGGCCAGGCGCCCTTTGGTAGAGACTGCCTGCAGGCCCTTCTTGATCAGGGGGAAGAAATTGCCGGCGTCCTCACCGTGCCGGACCGGCCGGGGCAAAAGGGGCCCAATCCGGTTAAAGAGCTGGCCCTGCAGCGCGGCCTGCCCCTCTTGCAGCCTGCGCGTTTGAAGGAACCGGAAGCCTTGACGTGGGTTAAAAACCTCAGGCCCGACCTGCTGGTGCTGGCCTTCGTAACCGATATTGTCCCCCAGGCCATGATTGACCTGGCCACTTACGGCGGCATTAATTATCACCCTTCATTGCTACCTAAATACCGCGGTGGCAGTGCCATGAACTGGGCCATTATCAACGGCGAAACGGAAACAGGCGTTACCATCCATCAGATTGATGCCGGTATTGATACGGGTCCCATTATCCTGCAGCAGAAAGTGGCTATCGACCCTGATGATACGGTAAAATCATTATACTTTGAGAAACTCTACCCCTTAGGCGTGCAAATGGTAGCCGAGGCCGTCCGTTTAATCCGGGAGGGGAAGGCGAGCCCGGTGCCCCAGGATGAGAGGCAAGCTTCTTTCCAGCCGGTAATAAAGGAAGCAGATGTGCAAATCGACTGGCGGCAAAGCACCCAAAAGATTTACAACCTTATCCGCGGTTCCAACCCCAACCCGGGGGCCTGGACTACCTTCCGGGGGGGAAAGCTAAAGATATGGGAGGCCAGTCCATACCGGGCATACGGCAACCCGGGTACCATAGTAGCAATCCCGGGCGAGGAAGGCTTTGTTATCGCTACAGGAGACGGGGCCATTCTGGTCCGCCGGGTGCAGTACGGTAGCTCTTCCGATAAGGTTTCTGCCCTGCAGTTTGCAACTTCTGCTGCTATCCGGCCGGGTGAACAGGTGGGCATTTAATAATATATTCCCTGTCTGCTGGTTAGACCATAAGACAGGCAGCTAATTAATAAAAGAAGGAGAAAAAAGCTTTATCAGCGTTTTATTTTGTCTATCTAAAGGATTTTATAAACCAGACAATTCTTGACACCTGTCCAAAGTTATTGCTAGAGTTAAATTAATGAATATTATAGCTTTGTGATATTACTAACAAAATAGACAGGAGGCTGGTGCTGGCGGAAATATACTTTTTTATCCTGGTCGCACCGCTGGCGAGCGGTGTTTGGATATAGATAATGAGTCTGGCTATGATTTTTAATGGGGAAGGGAGAGGGGTTTAATAATGGTCGATCAATCAACCCTTAACGAGCTGGTGAGAATTGTCGGCAGAGAGAATGTCTTAACGTCAAAAGTATCTTTGAATACCTACATGTACGATGCTTCCCTCGTTTACGGCCAGCCCGAAGTTGTTGTCTATGTACAAAATGCCCAGCAGATAGCTGCTATCATGAAACTGGCCAGCAGTAAAAAGATCCCGGTAACCCCTCGCGGGGGTGGTACATGTTTGAGCGGCGGTGCTGTACCGCAGCGCGGCGGAATAGTTATTGTCATGACCAGGATGAACCGCATCCTGGAGATTGATCCCGAAAACCGGGTGGCGGTGGTGGAACCGGGCGTTACCAATATGGAACTGCAAAAGGCCGTCGCTCCTTATGGTTTGGTTTATATGCCCGACCCGGCCAGCCAGAAAGTATCGACCATGGGAGGCAACCTGGGAGAGAACTCGGGTGGTATGCGCGGGATTAAATATGGCCTCACCAGGGACCATATCATCGGCATGGAGCTTGTTTTATCGAACGGTGAAATTGTGCAAATCGGAGGCAAACTGGAGCCGATTGCCCAGGAATTAAACCTCAATGCCCTGCTGATTGGTTCGGAGGGCAACCTGGGTATTGCTACCAAGATCATTTGTAAGTTGACGCCTGCACCCCGTGCCAACCGCACCATGCTGGCCACCTATAAAACCCTTGAAGATGCCGGCACTTCAGTCTCGGCCATCATTGCCCGCGGCATTATCCCCTGTACCCTGGAACTGATGGACAACAAGATCATCAATGCCGTTGAAGACTGGCTGCATATCGGCTTGCCGGTAGATGCAGGTGCTATACTCTTAATTGAGGTGGACGGCTGGGATGCCGGCCTGGACCGCCAGGCGCAGCAGATAATGGAGATCTGCCGGGAGAATGGGGCTACCGATGTAAAGCTGGCCAAGAATGCCAAGGAACGGGACGACCTGTGGACGGCACGGCGTATGGCTATTGGTGCCATTGGCCGCCTGGCTCCCAATTACGATATGGAAGATGCCACCGTACCCCGCACCAAACTACCGGAGATCCTGAAAGAAGTGAACCGTTTAAGTCAGGAATATAATCTGGCCATTGGTATGCTGGCCCACGCCGGCGACGGCAACCTGCATCCCCTGGTTCTTTTCGATGAGCGGAATAAAGAACAAATGGAGCGGGTGGAAAAAGTTAGGGCCGCCCTTTTCCGCAAGGCCCTGGATCTGGGTGGCACCCTGTCTGGCGAGCATGGCATTGGCCTGGCCAAACTGGAATTTGTACGCTGGGCCTTCAACCCGGAGGAACTCCGGTTTTTACGCCGGGTGCGCCTGGCCTTTGATCCCAGCGAGATATTAAACGCCGGTAAGACTGTACCCGATACCGATACGGCGGCCTGAGGAGGACAGCAAAATGCGGCAAGAAAATATTAATAAGCTGGAGAAGATTCTTGGTGCCGGGAATTGTCAGATAGACCCAGACATCCGGCGCCAGCACAGCTGCAGCAAGACGGCCCTGCCGGACGCTGTTGTTTACCCGGAGAGCAGCCAGCAGGTAGCTGAGGTTTTGAAGCTCGCCGGTGAAGAGGGCATACCTGTGGTCCCCTGGGGAGCTGGTACCATGGCCTGCCGAGGCCTGTTGCCGCTGGCGGGAGGGTTGTTAATCAACCTTACCCGGATGAATAAAATTATTGAATATGATTATGAGAACATGACCGCCTATGTGGAAGCTGGTATCCCCCTGGGCGAGCTGCAAAAAACGTTGCGGACCCATAACTTATACTGGCCCGTCGAGCCGGTAGAACCGGATACCTGCACCGTTGGCGGGTGCATAGCCGCCGGTGCGTCAGGCCCCAGCAAGCTCGGTTATGGCGATGTTAAATTTCATATTTTAGGCCTGGAAGTTGTTTTACCTACCGGAGAAATTATCCACACCGGCGGGAAAACCGTTAAAAACGTCCAGGATTATGATAACACCCGCTTTCTGGCCGGCTCCTGGGGAGCCCTGGGCATTATCACCAAGGCCATGTTGAAATTAAGGCCCGTGCCGGAAAAGGAAACGACGGTTTTCTTGCCCTTTAAACAACTGAAAGAAGCCATAGCAGCGGCCCGCATCATCAGGAATGATACCTTACCTGTGGCTCTGGAATTACTGGACGGCGCCGCCATGGCGGTACTGGCCCGGGCCGGGTGGAAGGCTGATGGTAAGGGACCCGGCGTGCTGGTGGCCTATAATGGCTTTAGAGAACAGGTAGACACCCAGGTTGATTATGTCAAAAAACAATTTCCGGCTGCCACCATCTTGGAAGGGGAGGCGGCTGCTGCCGCCTGGCAGGCCCGCCGGCAGCTATTCCCTGTCTTTGCCGGTGCGTCCGGGGCCATTCTGGCCAGCGTAGCCATACCTTTTACTGCCATGGAGGAATTTTTAACCCGGGCCCGCGACGAGCTGAAACAGAGCCGCAAAGGAGCAGCCCTGGCAGCCCATTTCGGCAACGGTCACGTCCATATTTTCCTCGACGAGGCTCCAGGTGCCTATGCCGGTGTACAGGAAACTGTTAATCGCCTGGCAACACTAGCCGGAGACCTGGGCGGGCTGCTGGTTGTAGATAATATCGATGACCTGACTTTAACGCGGCGCTGGGTTGAGGCGCGGGGGAGGGCTGTTATGGAGTTACTGTCCCGGCTTAAGGCGGCCTTCGACCCGCAGCGGATTATGGCCCCCAACAGCAAGGTCCTGGCGTATGTTATTGATAACAGCAGGGCGGTATCCTGAGACGAGGAGGAACAGGTCATGGTCAAGACTTTTCGGCAGTATGAAGAAGATATCGTACGTTGTAACCGGTGCGGCTTTTGCGAAGAGGTATGCCCTACCTATAAGGTAACCGGCGAGGAGTTTTCCCTGGCCCGGGGGCGCAACCGTTTGATGCGCCAGTCCATGGAAGGACACTTTGATTTAACCAAAGAGCCGGAGATAAACCACCATATTTACTCCTGCCTTCTCTGCGGCGCCTGCGTTGTCACCTGCCCCTCCTCCGTTATTACCGATACCCTGGTTAAGGCTGCCCGGGCGGAAATTACCCGTGCCAACGGCAATCCCTTCCCCATTCGCATGGCCCTGCGCGGCGTTCTGGCCAGGCAGAGGCGCCTGACCCTGGGGGCGAAGGCCCTGCGCTTTTACCAGCGCAGCGGCGCCAGGTGGCTCGCCCGCCATACCGGCTTCCTTGGTTTGCTGGGGTCCCTGGGCAAGGCTGAAGGGCTGCTGCCCGACATCCCGGCCCGTACTTTGAGGGAGCGCTTACCGGAAGTTTTAAAGAAGCCCCTGAAACCCCGCCATAAAGTGGCCTATTTTGCCGGTTGCATGATGAACAACTTCTTTCCCCAGGTCGCCGAATCTACCCTGCGTGTTTTCCAGGAAAATGATATCGAGGTTGTGGTACCGGTTTCCAACTGCTGCGGTATTCCCCACGAAGCTTACGGCGAGACAGAAATGCATATCAAACTGGCCAAAGAAAACCTGGATTCCTTTAAACGCTTTAATGTGGAAGCGGTAGTTACCGATTGTGCCAGCTGCGCCCACGGTCTTCACTATTATGCCGAACTCCTTAAAGATGACCCCGAGTATGGCCCCCTGGCGCAGGAGTTTGCCGCCAAGGTAAAGGAAGCCTCCCAGTACCTGGCGGAAGTGGGCTTTAAGAAAGAGATGGGACCGGTCAACGCCACCGTAACCTATCATGATCCCTGCCATGCCGTCCGGGGGCTGAAAATCAAGAATGAGCCGCGCCAGATTTTAAAGAGCATCCCGGGAGTCAAATTTGTGGAGATGAATGAGTCCGACTGGTGCTGCGGCGGTGCCGGCTCCTATAACGTTACCCATTATGACTTATCGCAGCGAATCCTGGCCCGTAAGATGGAGAACTTTAAGAAAACCGGTGCCCAGTACCTGGCAACTTCCTGCCCGGCCTGCCTGATGCAGCTGGCCCACGGCCTGGACGTCCACCATTTACCTGCCCGGGCCATCCACGTCATGCAGCTTCTGGACCAGGCCTACCAGAACCGGTCTGTGAAGAGCGGTGCCAGGGCTGTTTAAGGGAACTGGCAGCTTGAGCCCCCTGTCTGATCGGCAGGGGGCTTATCTTATCCCCCTTTTCATTTCATATAGCAATGCAGGGCTGAATAGGATCATCTCAGGGGGTGAGGAGATGATCCTGTTATGGCGCCGGCGCCGGTTGGTCAACATCCTGATCCCGGCGCTGTTGTTTTTCCTGGGTTTATACCTGGGTGCCAGGCTGGCCGATTACCAGCCCCTGGCATCTATGGTTGGGCGGACCAGGAAATTATTGCCTATATACAGCGTTTACACCACAGAAAAAAAGGTAGCCCTTTCCTTTGATGCCACCTGGGGTGCAGAGTACACACCCAAATTGTTAACCACCTTAAAACAGCATAATGTTAAAACGACCTTTTTTTTAACCAATATCTGGCTCAAGAAATACCCCGAAGTTGCCAAACAGATCGCTGCTGCCGGTCATGAAATCGGCCTGCACTCGGCCACCCATCCTCATTTTACCGCCTTAAGTGAGGCGGAAATGGAAAAAGAGCTGCAGGAAAATAGCCGGATGGTGCGGGAAATAACTGGCTATAAGGCAGAACTCTTCCGGCCTCCCTTTGGCGATTATAACGACACGGTCATCCGTACCGCGGAGCGGCTGGGGTACCGGGTCATCCAGTGGGATGTGGATTCCCTGGACTGGCAGGAACACATGACGGCCGGGGCCATTTTGAACCGGGTGTTAAAAAACATTAAACCGGGCTCCATTGTTCTTTTTCACAATAACGGTCGCTATACGGCCGATGTTCTGAGCCCCCTCCTGGAAAAGCTCAAGGCCGATGGCTACCAGGTGGTGCCGGTAGGGGATCTGATCATCAAGGGGGATTACTATATTGACCACGCCGGCGTACAGCACCCCGGGCGATGAGGGGGCGAAAAAATATTTTGTAGGCCCGGGATGTGTGTTACAATAACATCGTGAAGACCCAAGGGCAAGCGCCTCTCTGGGAGGCGCTTTTAAATTACCGGCGCCAGCGACTTAATTCCTGGCATACACCCGGTCATAAGGACGGAGCCTATACCTGGCCCTCCTGGCGGCAGGCCCTGGGGGAGGAAACCCTGGGGCTGGACCTTACCGAGGTGCCGGGTTTGGACAATCTGGCCTGTCCCGGCGGGGCCATCCGGGCGGCCCAGGAGAAGGCCGCCGCCTTTTATGGGGCGGCGCGGACCTTTTTTCTGGTGAATGGGGCCAGCAGCGGCCTTATGGCCGTCATCCTGGCTGTCTGCCGGCCCGGGGATGAGGTTATACTACCCCGTTATGCCCACCGTTCCGTTTTTAACGGTTTGATCTTGAGCGGGGCCAGGCCGGTTTATATGGAAACGGAATGGCTGGCCTCACCCGGCATCCCTCTGGGGGTGACCCCGGCGGTTTTAGCCAGAACACTTAAGGCCCATCCCCGGGCCAGGCTCCTGCTCCTGGTTCACCCAACCTATGAGGGGATCGTTCCCCATAGCCGGGAACTGATAGCCCTGGCCCATGACCATGGCCTGGTCGTCCTGGTAGATGCCGCCCATGGAGCCCACTTCGGCCTTGACCCGATGCTGCCGCCCTCACCCCTGGCCCTGGGGGGGGATTATGTGGTTCAGAGCACCCACAAGACCATGGGGGCCCTTACCCAGGCGGCCATGTTGCACCTGCGGGAAGCCGGGACAGGTGATGCAATAGCAGCGGCTTTAAACCTTTTACAGACCACCAGCCCTTCCTATTTACTGCTGGCTTCCCTGGATGTGGCCCGGCTCCAGGCGGAAGAGCGGGGCCGGCGGGACTGGGGCCGGACTGTGGCCAGGGCGTTGCGGCTGCGGGAAAAACTGGCAGCGGCCGGCATACCCTGCCTGGCCCCTGCAGATGTGACGGGACCTGCGGCTTCCGGCCTGGATGTCACCCGCTTGTTGTTGCCGGCGGCCCCTTTCGGTGTCAGCGGGCCGGAAATAGCTGCCTTTTTACGACGCGCCGGTCAGGAAATAGAGCTGGCCGGGCCGGACTATATCCTGTTAATCATCACCCCCGGCGATGGCGGGGCCAAAATCAATTCTCTCTTGAAAGCTCTGCTGGCCCTGCCGCGGGTGGCCGGCCGGGTGCCGCCGGAAGCAAATGGTAAAGCGGGAGCAAGTCCCGGCCCCTGGACTGTTCCGCCCCGGCAGGTGCTGACGCCCCGGGAAGCCTGGCTGGCCCCCCGGCGGGAAATACCCTTAAAGGAGGGGGAAGGCCGGATTTGCGCCGAGCTGATCGCCCCCTGCCCCCCCGGCCTGGCCCTGGTCGTACCGGGAGAGGTCCTGACCGAGGAAGTAATTGCCAGGCTGGTATGCTTGCGGGGGCCGGAGGGTAAGGTGCTGGTAGTAGATGAGTGAGAAATGTTTATTCTTTAGGAAAAAGTGCAGGTGACGTTACGTGCCTGGCGGCCTGTTCATTACCCTGGAGGGTCCGGACGGTGCCGGCAAGACTACCCAGATGGAACGCCTGGAGCGTTTCTTACGCCGGCGGGGCTATGCTGTCGAATGTACCCGGGAACCCGGCGGGACGCTCCTGGCTGAAGCCATCAGGCAGCTGCTCCTGGAACCGCGCTACGGTCCTGTTGATGCCCGGGCCGAAATCCTGCTCTATGCTGCCGCCAGGGCCCAGCATGTAGCCGAGCGCATCCGGCCGGCCCTGACAGCAGGGAAAATAGTCCTCTGCGACCGCTTTACAGATTCCAGCATCGCCTACCAGGGTTACGGCCGCAAGCTGGGGATAGAGATGGTGCGCCAGGTAAACAAAATGGCTACCGGGGGCCTCTTACCGGATCTTACCCTTTTAATCGATGTACCGGTAGAGTTGGGTTTGGCGCGGCTCCGGGGGAAAGGAACTGCCGACCGCCTGGAGGGGGAAGACCTCGCCTTTCACCGGCGGGTACGCCGGGGTTACCTGGAATTGAGGCGCCTGGAGCCGCAGCGCGTTCGCCTCATTGATGGTACCGGTTCCCCGGATGCTGTGTGGTCGCAGATTGAAAAGGTAGTAGAGCCCTGGCTGGAAGCGAGGGGAGGCTGAATGGCAGCAGGAGAGCAGATGGCAGGTGTGAAGCCGAAAGCTTTAATGGCGGCCCGCCGGCAGCTGCAGCAGGCCCTGCAAAAGGGTAAACTCGCCCATGCCTATCTCCTGGCAGGCGGTAGTGAGGCTGCGCGGATAGAACTGGCCAGGTACCTGGCTGCGGCCCTGAACTGCCGGGAACCCCGCGAGGGGGAACCCTGCGGCCGCTGTCGTTCCTGCCGGCAAATGGCCGGCGGTAACCACCCGGATTTTTATCTCTTCAAGCCCCAGGGTACCACGCTAAAAATTGACCAGATCCGGGAACTGGAAAGGCAGTTGGCTTTTCGGGCCTTCCAGGGAGGGGCCAGGGTGGCCGTCCTGGCCGGGGCCGATGCTATGACCGAAGCAGCAGCCAACTGTTTGCTGAAGACCCTGGAAGAGCCCCCGGAAGGAGCTTATCTTATTTTACTGGCTGCCCAGCCGGACTTATTGCTGCCCACCATCCGTTCCCGCTGCCAGGAACTGCACCTGGGCTGGGAAAGCGGGGTTTCGCCTGCCGGTGTCACTTACTGGAACCGCCTGACGAGGGCCGGTTTGGCGGCAATGTTGCAAGAAATCCTGCCCGAGCTGGAAAAGGAAAACGATCTCCAGGGCGTTCTCCAGGCCATGGCCCTGGCCTGCCGGGACCAGCTGGTCTGGCAGTTAACAGGAGCGGCAACACTATTACTGCAGCCAGGATGCTTTTTACCGGTACCGCTGTCACCGCGGAAACTATGGCGTTGTTTCCGGCTCATCCAGGCTGCGCAGGCGGCTATTGAACGCAACGGCAACCGCCGCCTGGCCCTGGAAGTATTGATGTTTAACCTGCACCGGGAGCTGGCCGATACCCCTGTATAGAGCGGGAACTTTCGTGATGCTTAGCTTCCACCATTATTAAATAGACGCAAATGCAGGGAGGTGAAACATTATAGTTACTGTTATTGGCGTTCGGTTTAAAAAGGCCGGTAAAATATATTACTTTGACCCTGGCGAACTGGAGCTTAACAGGGGCGACCATGTAATCGTGGAGACTACCCGGGGCCTGGAATATGGTGAAGTGGTCATCCCGCCGCGCCAGGTTGATGAAGACCAGGTAGTGCAGCCGTTGCGGCCGGTTATCCGCCGGGCAACGGCGGCCGATACCGAACAGGTGAATATCAACCGCCAGAAAGAGAAGGAAGCCTTCGTCATCTGCCGGCAAAAAATTGCCGAGCACGGTTTGCCCATGAAATTAATTGACGTCGAATTTACCTTTGACGTGAGCAAAATCATTTTCTACTTTACGGCCGAAGGGCGGGTCGACTTTCGCGAGCTGGTCAAAAACCTGGCGGCTATCTTTCGCACCCGCATAGAATTACGCCAGATTGGTGTCCGGGATGAAGCCAAGACGCTGGGTGGGCTGGGTTGCTGCGGCCGGCCTATCTGCTGTGCCACTTTTCTGGGTGAGTTTGACCCGGTTTCCATCCGTATGGCCAAAGAACAAAACCTGTCTTTAAATCCCACCAAGATTTCAGGCCTGTGCGGCCGGCTTATGTGTTGCCTGCGTTACGAGAATAACGTTTATGAAGAGGCACGACGCCACTTCCCTCCGTGTGGCACCATGGTCAAGACACCGGCAGGTTCGGGCCGGGTAACAGGGCACAATATCCTTAAGGAAACCGTCATGGTCGAAATACCCGAGCATGGTACTATGGAATTTCCCCTGAAAAATATCGGGAGAGAAGAGCATGAGCAGTAATTTTGCGGATTCTCAAGGCGGCACACTGGCTGTAGCCCTGGCGGAACTGGAAGGGCACCTGGGTGAGGTTTTAAAGGAAGTCCGGCGCCTCCGGGCTTTAGCGCGGGCCCTGGAGGAAGAAAACCAGCGCCTCAGGACTATCATGTTTGCAGAACAGGCCGGGGAAGGAGGTTACCAGCAGCTATTACGCTTTTATGAGGAGGGTTTCCACGTTTGCCCGCCCCATTTTGCCCGGGTGCGGGATAGTGATGGCTGCCTTTTCTGCTTGAGTTTCTTAGAGAAGAAGGGATTACATCCCCATGGCTAGCCTTTACCTGGTAGCAACCCCCATTGGCAATCTGGAAGACATTACCCTGCGGGCTCTAAAGGTCCTGCAGGAGGTCGATTTAATCGCTGCTGAGGATACACGCCGCACCCGGGAACTCCTGGCCCATTATGATCTGCACACGCCCCTGACCAGTTATCACCGCCACAACCAGGCCAGTAAAACTCCTTATTTATTAAAGATGCTCCAGGAAGGCAAGGAGGTTGCTGTTGTTTCCGATGCCGGCCTACCGGGCATCAGCGACCCGGGAGAAGAGCTGGTGCGGCGAGCGATAGCCGCCGGCATCACAGTAGTACCCATTCCCGGCGCCAACGCCGCCCTTACGGCCCTGGTGGCCTCCGGTTTACCGGCCGGCCGTTTCGTCTTTGAGGGTTTTTTGCCCCGGGCCGGGAAGGAGCGCCGGGAAAGGCTGGCAGCCCTGGCGGCCGAGGAACGGACCTTGATTTTTTATGAGGCCCCGCATCGCCTGGTGGCTACCCTGGCGGATTTAACGGCAACCTTGGGAGAACGCCGGGTTGCCGTTGGCCGGGAGCTGACAAAAAAATTTGAGACCATCTGGCGGGGGTTGCTGTCGGAAGCAGTAGCGCATTTCCAGGCCAACCCGCCCCGGGGAGAGATTACCCTGGTAGTGGCCGGGGCCGACCCGCCCCCCTTGCCGGCTTATGATCCGGCCCGGGCGGCAGCGGAGGTGGCGGAGCTGGAAGCTGCCGGTTGCGACCGTAAAGAGGCTATGGCCAGGGTAGCCAGGCGCTACGGCCAGCCCCGGCGGGAAATTTATCGCGCCTGCCTGCAGGCCCGTAAAAAAGGCTGCCAGGCTCCCCTGACAAAATAAAAGGCGCCTGAAGGCGCCCCTTTTCCATACTTGCTTTTACCTGATTTAGACAGCCCTGGCCTGCTGGCTCATGGCTTCCAGGCATGACCGGCAGACGTTTTTGCCGTGGAAATTGACGATGTCCTCGGCATTACCACAGAAAACACAGCCGGGCTCATACTTTTTCAGGATAATTTTCTCGTGGTCGACGTAAATCTCCAGGGCGTCTTTTTCATCGATGCCCAGGGTACGCCGCAGCTCAATGGGAATGACTACCCGGCCGAGCTCGTCCACTTTACGTACCACACCCGTAGATTTAATCATGGCTCTCCCCTCCCCATTTCAACATGTTTCGACAACCTGTCTATATGGTACCAGCGTTTCCAGTAAAAGTCAACCATATTTCGGACAAAAAATTAGCCTTCTCGCGCCATTATAGCCAAAACTTGACAACTTGCTCTTTTTTTTAATATAATACTCCTGAATTTGCCGAAAGGGGACGACCAGGATGGGGGACAAGGTTTTCTACGTTACCACCCCTATTTATTATCCCAGCGATAAACTGCATATTGGTCATGCCCTGACGACCACCATGGCCGATACCCTGGCCCGCTACAAGCGCCTGCGTGGTTATGATGTTTATTTTCTCACCGGTTCCGACGAGCACGGCCAGAAGATCCAGCGCAAGGCCCGGGAAGCAGGCCTGCCGCCCAAAGCGTACGTTGACGGGATAGTGGCCACTTTCCAGGAACTCTGGCGCCGTCTTAATATTTCTTATAACGACTTTATTCGCACCACCGAACCGCGCCATACGCGGGTGGTCCAGCAGCTGCTGCAAAAAATTTACGACCAGGGGGATATCTATAAGTCCACCTACGAGGGCTGGTACTGTACCCCCTGTGAAACCTTCTGGACAGAACGGCAGCTCAAGGACGGCAACTGCCCCGACTGCGGCCGGCCGGTGGAACTGGTAAAGGAAGAAAGCTATTTCTTCCGGATGAGTAAATATGCCGATCGCCTGTTGCAATATATAAAAGAACATCCTGACTTCATCCTGCCCGTTTCCCGGCGCAACGAGATGATCAGCTTTATTGAAGGCGGCCTTGAGGACCTGTGTATATCCCGGACCACCTTTGACTGGGGTATACCGGTGCCCATGGACCCCAGGCATGTTATTTATGTCTGGTTTGATGCCCTCACCAACTACATTTCCGCCCTGGGCTACGGCACGGAAGATGATCGCCTCTTCCGTAAATACTGGCCGGCTGCCGTGCACCTGGTGGGTAAGGATATCGTCCGCTTCCATACCATTATCTGGCCCATTATCCTCATGGCCGCCGGTATTGACCCGCCGCGCCAGGTCTTTGGCCACGGCTGGCTCCTGGTGGACGGCGGCAAGATGTCCAAGTCCAGGGGCAATGTTGTCGATCCCATGGTGCTCATCGATCGCTACGGCGCCGACGCCATCCGTTATTTCCTCTTGCGGGAAATGCCCTACGGCGCCGACGGTTACTACAGTGAAGAGGCCTTAATTGCCCGCATCAATACCGATCTGGCCAACGACTTTGGCAACCTGTTGAGCCGCACGACGGCCATGATTGAAAAATTTAACGGCGGGGTGATTGCCGCGCCCTGCAGCCCGGAGCCCCTGGATGAGGAGTTAAAGGCCATAGCCAGGGCTGTGCCGGATGAGGTGGACGCGGCCCTGAACAATTTTGAATTCGCGCGGGCCCTCACCGCCATCTGGCGCCTGGTTAACCGGGCCAATAAATACATTGAGGAGACGGCTCCCTGGGCCCTGGCGAAAGACCCCTTAAAGAAACCGCGCCTGCAGACGGTCCTTTACAACCTGGCCGAGGCCATGCGCCAGGCTACCATCATGGTGGGGCCCTTTATGCCCGGCGTACCGGCCCGGGTGTGGGAGCAGCTGGGCCTTGCGCATGTCCCTGCGGCCCATACGTGGGAAAGCCTGGCCACCTGGGGAGGGATTCCCGCCGGCACCCGGGTGAAACGAGGCCCGGCCCTCTTCCCTCGCATTGAACTTGACGAACAGGAAGGAGAAGACCAGGTGACACTACAGGAGAAGCCGGCGACGTCGCCCGCAGTTAAAGAAGACACAGCTGTTAAACCCGTGGCCGAAGAGATAACCATCGAGGAATTCGCCCGGCTCAAGCTGCGGGTAGCTGAGGTGCTGGCCGCAGAAAAGGTGGCCAACGCCGACAGGCTCCTGAAGCTGGAAGTTAAAGTTGGTGACGAACGGCGGACTATCGTGGCGGGCATCGCCCGCTACTACCGGCCGGAAGAACTGGTGGGCAAAAAGGTGGTTATTGTAGCCAACCTGAAGCCGGCCAAAATTAAGGGCATTGTCTCCCAGGGGATGGTGCTGGCGGCTGTCGCCGGCGATACCTTAAGCCTCATCACACCGGAGCGGGCTGTTCAGGACGGCGCCCAGGTGCGGTAAATGCCGGAACTCATTGATTCCCACGCCCACCTCAACGATCCGGCCTTTGCCGCCGACCTGAACGGTGTCCTGGGCCGTCTGCAGGAGGCCGGCGTCGTGGCCGTAATCAACGTGGGTTATGATGTATCCTCTTCCCGGCGGGCGGTGGAGCAGGCCCACGCCTGGCCCTTCATCTACGCTGCCGTGGCCGTCCACCCCCATGATGCGGCGACTTTCGACACTGAGGCGGAGGCGGTCATCGGCGGCCTGGCAAGGGACAGCCGGGTGGTGGCCATTGGCGAAACGGGGCTTGACTACTATCGCAACCTTTCGCCGCGGCAACGCCAGCAGGAAGTCTTTCGCTGGCACCTGGAGCTGGCCCGATCTTTACGCCTGCCGGTGATTATCCATGACCGTGACGCCCATGGGGATACCCTGCGGATTTTAAAAAAGGCTGGGCCTTTCCCGGCGGGGGGCGTTCTCCACTGCTTCTCCGGCAGCTGGGAAATGGCCCGGGAGTGCCTGGAGATGGGCTTTTATATCTCCTTTGCCGGCCCGGTGACCTTTAAAAATGCTTCCAAGTTGCGGGCTGTAGCGGCACAGGTACCTCTGGAGCGGCTGCTGATTGAAACCGACTGCCCTTACTTAACCCCGGAACCGTACCGCGGCCGGCGCAACGAACCGGCTTATGTAGAATTGGTGGCCGGGGCCATAGCCGCTGTCCGGGGCCTGGCACCGGAAGCCGTCAGCGAAGCCACCGCGGCCAACGCCCGGCGCCTGTTTGGGATTTGATCAGAAAAATTCCCGCAGTACGTAATCACGGAACATCGGCTCAACGAATGTATAAGACCCGCGCCCCTTCTTCTCGATCACTGTTTTAGCCAGCAAATGATCTATCGTCCGTTTAATTTCATTAGGATTGGCGTTTTCTATGCTATAAATGCTGGTTCCTGTGGCAATGCGCTTTAATACCTGGCGTCCAGTGAAACTCAGGTTTAGATCGTCTAGTAATTCATCGTAGATGGGTGCAAGAGTCAGCAGGGCACGATCATATCCCAAGCGTACAAACTCAAGGGATATGGTGTTCTGCCCGGCTTCAAGCAATGCGTAGTATAGTTCGGAACATACAACCATCGTGTCCTGGGGATGCCCTCCGGTTTTACGGGTAATTTCCTTTATTGCTTCCGGGGTAGATGTGATTCCCCTGGTGCGGAACTTTTTGGCAATATATTCCGCCCAGGCCGTTTCGGGAATCGAGGGTATGGGAAGAATAGTGGCGAACCGGTAAAAGGCTTCCTTTTTGTCAGCGAATAGGGTTTTCATTATGCCCTCTTTTGATCCCAGGAACAAGTAGGCCACATCTTCTTGATTTTGAAAATAGGAACGCATCTTTTTATAGATTTCCGTCCCTGCTACCCGGCAAGCGTCTTGAAATTCATCGAACAAGATAACCACCGGCTTTTTATCCCGTTTAGCCAACACCCCGGGCAAGTTCAGCGCATAGTCAAGCAAGGCTTCATCGCTTTGCTCGCCTTGCGAAAGCCCCAAATCGAGTTCAAGGTCCTGGAGCTTAATTGCCAGTTTCGCAGTGCCGACAATGGTTTTAGTCCGGTCTTTCCACGCATCGATTGTCTTGCGAATGCCAGTCCTGTTTTCCAGGCAAGCGTTAATCAGCGCAACGGCCAGATCACGCTTGCTGGAAAGCCGGAAAAGATCAACTGAAGCGATATAAAAACCTTTTACCTTTAGCTGCCTTAGCACCTCATGGGCCAACGAGGTTTTTCCTATGCGCCGTGGGCCGTAAAGCATGACGCTTTGACCCTCAGAGAGCCTGGTTACAAGGGAGGTAATGAAGTCCTCCCTGTCGACGATATCTTCTTCCGCAACAGGACCGCCGATGGGAAATAGCTTACCTGGCATTATCAACGCCCCTTGATATTATTATCCATGATTATTACTTATTGTGTAATATTATATTACACAAAGCGTAATAAAGCAATATTTTCCCGGCCATTCCAAAACTCGCTCCAGTAAATAGGGGTATACCGCTTGAAATAGGTTATAATCCTCCTGCCTCCAGGGCAGGATTTTCTACGGGTATAAAAGGCGAATATTCTGGCAAGGCTATAGCTGGCATAATATGGAAGGAGTGACGTTATGTTCAAGATATTTCCTCCTTCCGGCCAGCGGCCTGCCTCTGGTCGGAGAAAACTATTGCTGGCGCTGACCTGCCTGCTGCTAGGGCTCCAGTCACTGCTGCTGGTAGGCTGGACCGGTAAACGCGTCGATATTTTTGCAGATGGCGGCGCCAGGCAGGTGGCCACCAGCCAGTGGTTCTTTGGCGAAGGATGGGACCCTGCTGGCAGCCAGATAAGAATAGGTGACTGGGTTTTACCCCTGCCCGGCGCCTGGTTCTGGCCAGGTTTAAAGCTGATCATGGCCGGCAGTGTGCCGGTAGCGGCTGAGATTGCCGGTCAGAACCTCTGGTCCCAGGTGCCGTTACCGGCGGCAGCCGGCATCCTGGCCCAGGAGGGCATAACCCTGGGTCCTGAAGACCGGGTAGAAAGCAATCTGGGCAGCAATGATCCATACCAGTATGTCCGGGTCATCAGGGTGGAAAATGCTATTGAACTGAGCCAGGAAGTAGTACCGCCTCCCCTGGTGCGCCGGCCGGATCGAACTTTACAGCCGGGGAAGGAAAAGGTTGTCCAGGAAGGTCAGCCTGGTGTTCGTTATTATAAATACCAGGTAAAGAAAGAGAATGGCGTCGAAGTCGAACGCCAGCTCCTGGACACCTGGATCGAAGTCCAGCCCCAGCCACGGATAGTGGCCTACGGTAGCCGCGCCTACCCGGCAGTTACGGCGGCCCGGGTGGGGGATACCCTGAAGGTGATAGCTACGGCCTATACCCACACCGGTAACCGGACGGCTACCGGCATCTGGCCCTACCGGGGAATAGTGGCCGTCGATCCCCGGGTCATCCCCCTGGGGACCAGGCTTTACGTAGAAGGCTACGGCTATGCCGTGGCCCAGGACACGGGTGGCCTGATTAAGGGCAACCGCATTGACGTGTTTTTAGAAAGTGAGGCCGAAGCCATCCAGTGGGGCCGGCGGCCGGTTACGGTGCGGATTCTCGGTTATTAGGAAAATAATACCAGATATGGGGGCAGGAAAATCTTCCCCCGCGTCGAAGTATTTATTCGTCGATGCCTCTCAAGAGGCAGGCGTAAAACCGATATTTTGCAGGGAGGTGACCCATTGGACGGGTGGATTACTCACTGGCGCCAGAAGACTTCCCGGGGGCGCCGCCGGCCCTGGCTCTGGCTCCTGGTGGCGGTATTGCTGCTTTTTACCGGCACTGGGTGGGGAGTAATGAACTTTGCCTGGAAGCAGGTAACCCTTCAGGTAGACGGGCGTGAAATCGAGGCCCGGACCTTTGCCGGCCAGGTAGGGCAATTTTTAAATGAGCAGCAGATTACCCTGGGGCCAGAGGATGTTGTTCTGCCGGCCCTGGACGCACCTGTGACTAAAGGCATGGTGGTGACGGTCAAAAGGGCCGTTCCGGTAAAGATAATTGCCGATGGGCAGGAAAGGGAAATATGGACTCCTTCGGTGACGGTGGCCGAGGTTTTAAATAAGGTGGGAGTAACCTTGCAGCCGCAAGACCGGGTTACCCCGGGTCTAACCACCACCGTAAGGGCAGGAGACACAATTAAAGTTACCAGGGTCACCTACAAAATGGAAACGGTTAACAGGGAAATTAATTACCGGGTGGAGCGCCGACCCGACGGGAAAATAGAAAAAGGTATTACCCGCCTGGTGCAGAGGGGGCAAAAGGGTATCCAGGAAGAAACATACCGGATCGTCTATGAAGACGGGCAGGAAACAGGCCGCGAGCTGGTAGTAACCAGGGTAGTTAAAGAACCTGTACCGGAGATAATAGCTGTAGGAACCCTGGATATGGCTTCCCGTGGGGGGTACAGTTTTCGCTTTGAGCGGGTTATCTGGGCCGTCGCTACGGCATACACCCACACTGGTTCACGGACGGCGACGGGGGTTTATCCCCGGGTAGGGACCATTGCCGTGGACCCCAATGTAATTCCCCTGGGTACCAGGCTCTACGTGGAAGGCTATGGCTTTGGCATTGCCCAGGACGTGGGCAGTGCTATCAAGGGTAACCGCATTGACGTTTTTCTGGACACGGAGGCGGATACGGCCCGCTGGGGCGTCCGCCGGGTGAAGGTTTATATTTTGCGCTAAAACCACCCTCCGGCGGGTGGTTTTTTGTTTTATGCCATCCGGCCTGCAATTTAGGTTTTTTCCATTTACATATATTTGTACCGTGGCTGCAGATGTAGTATAATACCTCTATGGAGGGATAGGGGTGGATTCTGTAGCCACGCCAGGTAAAACCCTGGCCCTGATCCGGGAAAAAGGGCTGGTACCCCGTAAATCCCGGGGCCAGAATTTTCTTGTGGATAGCAACATCGTGCGAAAGATCGCCAGGGCCGCCGGCCTTGGCCCTGATGATACAGTTGTCGAGATAGGCCCCGGCCTGGGGGCCCTTACCCAGGAGCTGGCGGAACAGGCGGGACTGGTAATTGCCATTGAAATCGACCGGGATTTAATATCTGCTTTAGAAGAAAACTTAAAGGATAAGGTCAATGTGCGCCTGGTTGCCGGCGACGCCTTAAAAGTTAATTTTGACGAGCTAGTTGCCAGATTTAAGAGAGATGGAGGAGGAAGGTTGCCCACATATAAGCTGGTGGCCAACCTTCCTTATTATATAACCACCCCCATCCTGATGCATTTACTGACCGGTAAATTTCAGATTACGGAACTTGTTTTAATGGTCCAGGCTGAAGTGGGCTACCGGATGCTGGCCTTACCGGGAAGCAAGGATTACGGCGCTTTGAGTGTAGTGGTCCAGTATTATACAAAACCAGCTATTATCTTGAAGGTACCGCGCACCGTCTTTTACCCGCGGCCGGAGGTCGACTCCCTGGTTGTGAAACTGACCCGCCGACCTGAGCCGGCCGTACAGGTAGGGGATGAAGATTTCTTTTTCCGGGTGGTCCGGGCCGCCTTTAACCAACGGCGTAAGACTCTATTAAACGCCCTGGGGAGCCTGGGGTTGGAACGTCCCCTGTTACTAAAAGCGATGGCAGCTACCGGAGTTGATCCCCGGAGAAGGGGAGAGACCTTGACGATTGAAGAGTTTGCCAACTTGAGTAAAGCGTTACAACAGCAAATAGAAAGAAGGTGATGACGGTGTATTATATCAGTCCTACCAAGGGTCGCCTGACGGCTGAAGAAATGTTTGCCGACATGATGCAGTTTATCGAGGCCAATCCCGAAGCCCAGTACAAGATCATTATTGGCACGGATTCCCAGGCTCGGCTCCGCACCTGCTTTGTTACAGCTGTAATAGTTCACCAGGTAGGCAGGGGAGCCCGTTACTACTACAGAAAAAGGTACCAGCGCAAGATTACTTCCTTACGCCAAAAGATCTTTTATGAAACGGCTTTGAGCCTGGAAACGGCAACCTTTATCGCTCAGAAGCTATCAGCCAGCGGTCATGCTGATCTCAACCTGGAGATCCACCTGGACATCGGGCCCAACGGCAATACCAGGGATTTAATCCGGGAAATTGTCGGCATGGTGGTGGGCAGCGGTTTTGCCGCCAGGATCAAACCCTATTCATGCGGGGCCTCCAAGGTGGCCGATAAATATACCAAGAGCGGTTAAAGCAGGTCGACACCGGCCTTTTCAAGCCCGGCGGTTATGTAAAAAAGGTGGCATGGCCTAATTTTAAGGCCGCCACCTCAATTTTTTAATGCAATTTTTAACGAGCAAAGACATGGTTGCCAATCTGGGTAATAATGGTCCGTGTCCAGACCCAGGAATTTGCTGGAACTAGAGCCGGATTCCAGAAATAGAGGGCTCCGCCGCTTGGATCGTAGCCCCGCAGGGCTTCGCGGGCCGCCTGGTAGGCAGTAGCATCGGGGGTCAGGTAAAACTGGCCGTCGTTTACCGAAGTAAAGGCGTCAGGTTCATAGATGACACCGGCGATGGTCCGGGGGAAACGCCCGTCCCGGGTACGGTTAATGGCTACTGCGGCCACGGCTACCTGGCCGGCATATGGTTCACCCCGGGCTTCACCATAGATTAGATGGGCCAGCAGGTCCAGATCGCTGGAACTGTAATTACTGCTTGTACCCCGGGAGGCCGCAGGCTGGTAGGGTCCGGCCGGGATGCGTAAGATTTGTCCCGGGTATATAACATCGCTGGTGAGATTATTGGCGGCCATGATTTGCTGGTAGGACAGGCCGTAGCGTTGACCGATAAGGAATAGGGTATCGCCGGGCTGGACGACGTAAGTACTACCATCCCGGTCAGGTACCCAGAGGGTCTGGCCGGGATAGATCCACGTACTGGTCAAGTTGTTTGCTTGTTGGAGATCCCAGGCGCTGATACCGTAGCGCAGGCCGATGAGATAGAGGGTATCGCCGGGCTGGACGGTGTAGGTGGCGGCACCTGCTGGGCCGGCAAAGACGAGGATACCGATTAGCAGGAGAGAAGCCAGGCAAAATAGCCGCAGGCTGGGAAGAACTGTTCTGGAAATTGCCATCAACTCCTTCGAACTATTTTTGCTATATCTCCCGGCCTGTCATCCAGCTTACTACAATTATACATTTAATTATCATGGCCCGTCATTGTTAAATAGTTACCAGCATCGGAGCATTATGGTAACTTTACATAATCATCAGGGCAAGATGAAAGGTTATTGCCCGGGTACAGCCCTCACCTCCTTAAATCCCGGGGCATAAAATAGAATGATACAGGGCTTACGGGGGAGGGGAGAAGGTTGAATAACATTAAGCCCGGGGATATCGTGGCGCGGAAAAAATACGGCAAAGATATTTTTTTTAAAGTAAAGTCACTTATTATAACTGATGCGGGAGAAACGACTGCTATTTTAAGAGGACTGGATGTCAGGCTGGTAGCTGATGCCCCCCTGGAGGACCTGGAACTGCAGCCGGCCGAAAAAGTGCTGCGTTACCGCCATTGCGACATTCAAAAGCACAGCCTTTGTTTCCGGCGGATTTTGCAGCGCCGGGAAGCCGAGAGGGAGGTTTTTTTACTGCGGGGTGAAAGGCCGGGCCGGGAAGAAAGGGAACCGGACAAGAGGGAAGACATCCCTGGCGATGGTTTTTTTGAGGTACCGGGCCGGGTGCTGCATATTGACGGCGACGAGGAATACCTCGATAAATGCCTCCATGCCTATGAGCAGCTAAAAATACCGGCCCAGGGCGTATGCCTGCCTGAAGAACAGCAGGCAGCTAAAGTGGAGGAGCTTTTAAAGGAATATACCCCCGATATTCTGGTCCTTACGGGTCATGATGGCCTGCTACGGGAAAAGAGCAGCAATTATACCGATCTGGACAGCTACCGCCATTCGAAGCACTTTGTAGCGGCAGTAAGGGCGGCTCGGACTTTGAGGCCTACCCATGATGACCTGGCTATTTTTGCCGGGGCCTGCCAGTCCCATTATGAAGCCCTGCTTAAAGCCGGAGCCACCTTTGCCAGTTCGCCCCGCCGGGTTTTAATTCATGCCTACGACCCGGTTTTTGTAGTGGAGCGCATTGCCTATACAACCATTGAAAAAACCCTGGGCCCTGCGGATATAATTAAAGATACCATCACCGGCAATGAAGGTATAGGGGGCATAGAGATTAAAGGCAAACTGCGCCTTGGTTACCCTACTTCCCCTTATTGAAGATATCTTAATAACAAAGGCGAAAATTATACCATTATTCCCCTTGACAATAAGCCGGTTTCTCTAGTAGAATAAAATGAATAACTTGACACCACCCTCCTGCTGTTGTATAATAAGGTATACGCGGAAAGAGGGTGGTCTTTTTGGCGGGCAAGGAAGTACTGGCAACTATCAGAGAGGACCTGGAGGCCCGGGTAGGCCAGAAGGTAAGGCTGAGGGCCAACCGCGGGCGGAAAAAGATCCTGGAGAGGACCGGTATACTGGAAAAGACTTACCCCAACATCTTTGTAATCCGACTGGAAGAGAGTAAAAGCCCGGAACGCCGGATATCCTTCAGCTATACCGATGTCCTTACCAATACAGTAGAATTAATGGTCGAGGGTGAGACCGGCGTTAAAAAACTTGGCGCCAAACATTAAGGGGCTATCAGGTCATACCTGATAGCTTTTTGTATCGCAATGATTGCATATTTTAAGTTACCCTACCCCATACTACCAGCAGGGGTGGGGTTTTTTGTTGCAAATAGTGGTCTGTGTCAAACAGGTACCGGACACGGCTGAAGTCAGGATTGACCCCCGGACCAATACTCTGGTCCGGGCCGGGGTACCGGCCATTATCAACCCCTTTGATGCCCATGCTGTCGAGGCCGCGGTCCGGCTAAAGGAAAAGTACGGCGGCCGTGTTACGGCCCTGTCCATGGGGCCGCCCCAGGCTGAAGAGGTGCTGCGGCGGGCCCTGGGTATGGGGGCCGACCAGGCTATCCTCCTCACCGACCGGGCCTTTGCCGGTTCCGATACCCTGGCCACCAGCTATATCCTGGCCCGAGCCATCGAAACCATAAGCCGGGAAACGCCGGTTGATCTGGTCTTTTGCGGTAAGCAGGCCATTGACGGCGATACGGCCCAGGTAGGGCCGGGAATAGCCACCCGGCTGGGTTTCACCCAGCTGACCTATTGTATGGCCATTGACGCCGTAGATTTGGAACAGGGTTACATCCATGTCCAGCGCAAGCTGGAAGGAAAGCGGGAAATCATCCGCGGCCGGTTGCCGGCCCTATTAACGGTGGTTAAGGACTTAAATGAACTGCGGTACCCTTCCTTGCCAGCCTTAATCAGGGCGGCCCGGGCAACCATCACCACCTGGGGTAAAGACAACCTGGACCTTGACCCGGCGCAAATTGGCCTCAAAGGCTCTCCTACCTCCGTCCGGCGCATCTTTGCCCCACCGGTACGGCCGGGCGGAGAGATAATTCCCGGCGATCCCCGGGAAGCGGCGGCGCTCCTGGTAGAAAAACTCGTACAGACGAAGGTTATAGCTGATAAATAATGGAGGAATACCCATGCCGGCTAATACAGCGAATGCCGGTTATCGCGGCGTCTGGGTCTTTATTGAACAGGTGGGGGGAGAAGTAGCCCCCGTCTCCTGGGAACTCCTGGGGGCAGGCCGGCAACTGGCCGGTGCCCTGGGGGTAGAGCTGGCCGGGGTCCTGCTGGGCCAGGGGGTGGCCGGCCTGGCTGACGGGGCGTGGGTCTACGGGGCGGATAAGGTCTACCTGGTCGAGAACCCCGTCCTGGCACACTACCGTACGGCCCCCTATGCCCAGGCCCTGGTACAGCTGGTAAAACAGTACCAACCGGAGATACTGCTCCTGGGGGCCACCAGTCTGGGCCGGGATCTGGCGGGAGCCGTGGCCACCGCCCTGGGCACCGGCCTGACGGCAGATTGCACCAGTCTCACCATTGACCCGGAAACACGCCTCCTGGAGCAGACCCGGCCGGCCTTTGGCGGTAATGTCATGGCCACCATTCTCTGTCGCCGGCACCGTCCCCAGATGGCCACCGTCCGGCCGCGGGTTATGCCCATGCCGTCCCGCCAGGAAGGCCGCCGGGGAGAGCTGGTGCGGTTGGATATGGCCTTCAATGAAGCCGAGGCCCGGGCCGAGGTTATAGAGGTCATCGAAGAAAAAAACAAAGCCGTCTACCTTGACCGGGCGGAGATCATCGTTGCCGGTGGCCGCGGCGTGGGGTCGAAGGAAAACTTACGCCTCCTGGAAGAACTGGCCGGGGTCCTGGGCGGCACCCTGGGCGCCTCACGCGCGGCGGTGGAGGCCGGATGGCTGCCTCCGGAGTACCAGGTGGGCCAGACGGGGGTTACCGTGCGGCCCAAAATCTATTTTGCCATCGGCATTTCCGGAGCCATCCAGCACCTGGTTGGCATGCAGGGTGCCGACGTTATCGTAGCCGTTAATAATGACCCGCAGGCCCCAATTTTTAAAATTGCCACCTATGGTATCGTCGGCGATTTACGGGAGGTAGTTCCGGCATTAACAGCGGAATTTCGCCGCCGGCTGGCCCCGGGACCCGCGTAGGCCGGCAACAAACAGGGTTATTTAATAGTATACACAGTTTATCTGCAGTTTGACTTGGGGGCATTATTATGGCGCTTAGGTTTGAAGTCGTCGTTGTGGGCGCCGGGCCGGCCGGGCTAGCGGCGGCCATAACCCTGGCCCGGGCCGGCGTGGAGGTAATTATCTTTGAACGCGGCGAGCACCCCGGGAGCAAAAACGTCATGGGCGGGGTCCTTTACCGCCACCCCACCGAAACGATAGTTCCCGGGTTTTACCGGGAGGCCCCTTTAGAGCGGCCGGTGGTGGAGCAGCGCCTGTGGTTGCTAACCGATGAAGCGGCCCTTACTTTGGGTTACAAAAGCATGGCCTTTGCCGTCGAGCCTTACAACGCCTTTACCGTGCTGAGGGCCCGCTTTGACCGCTGGCTGGCGGAACAGGCCGTGGCAGCCGGGGCCTTGCTGATTAATGAAACCGTCGTCGAGGACCTCCTCTGGGAGAAGGATCGCGTCGTTGGGGTAAGGGCGGGCCGGGCTGAGGGCGATGTCCGGGCGGAGGTAGTCATCCTGGCCGAGGGCGCCAATTCCCTTTTAACCCAGAAGGCCGGCCTGAAAAAGGACGGCATCAATACCAACCAGCTGGCCGTAGCCGTCAAAGAGATCATTGCCCTGCCCCGGGAAAAGATTGAGGACCGCTTTAACCTGGAAGAAGGCCAGGGCTGCACCATTGAACTCCTCGGTGAAGCCACTAAAGGTATGATGGGTACGGCCTTTATCTATACCAACAAGGATTCCCTATCCGTTGGTGTAGGCGTCCTTCTGTCGAGCCTGATCCGCCGCCGTTTGAACCCCAACGATCTCCTGGAACACCTGAAAAGTCATCCCATGGTGCGGCGGCTCCTGGCCGGGGGGGAGAGCAAGGAATACCAGGGCCACCTGATTCCCGAAGGCGGCTACCGGGCCATTCCTAAACTCTATGGCAACGGCGTCCTGGTAGCCGGTGACGCCGCCATGCTGGTCAACGGGATTCACCGGGAAGGCTCGAATCTCGCCATGACCTCCGGCCTGCTGGCAGCGAAAACCATCCTGGCCGCCCGGGAAAAGGGCGACTACAGCGCGGCCAACCTGGCGCCCTACCGGGAGATGCTGGCGGAGAGCTTTGTCTTGCAAGACTTGCAGAAATACCAACGGGCCCCCTTTTTCTTTGACCAAAATCCCCACTTCTTTACCCTGTATCCGCAGCTCCTTTCCCGGGCCGCCAGGGAGTTTTTAACTGTCGATAATGTACCCAAGGGGGAAAAGCAGAAGCGCATTTGGAGAGAAATTACGGCCCAACGCAGCCGTATACAACTGGCCGGGGACCTTTACCACCTCTGGAGGGTGATGGGATGATGCGCCTGGAAGATAAACTCTTCCTCAACCGTTACCAAACGGATAAGCACCCTCACTTAAGGATCAAGGACCGGGAGGTCTGCCGCCACTGTGACGGCAGGCCCTGCACCTTTATTTGCCCGGCCCGGGTATATGTCTGGAATGAAGGGGAGAAACGGATCGAGACGGCCTACGAGGGTTGCGTGGAGTGTGGCACCTGTCGCTACGGCTGCGCCCACGATAACATTGACTGGCGTTATCCCCGCGGCGGCTTCGGCATCCTTTATAAATATGGTTAAACCAATACCTGGACTTGATTTTTTTGTATGGGCACACTTACCAGGAAAACTAATATTATGTAGTATAAGTATACTCCTGGAGGTGGCCCTATGACCATCGAGCAAATAATCAAGCTTCTCAACCTGGACCTGTCCTGGGAATACGCCGCCATGATCCAGTATATCCAGCATGCCAGCATGCTTACCGGTCCCCAGTATGTTGCTATTATCGATGAAGAGCTCCAGCATGCCCAGGAAGAACACGAGCATGCCGTAAAGTTAAGCGACAAGATCCAGTACCTGGGCGGCATTCCTACCGTCCAGGTGCAGGAAATCAAGACCTCCCTCAATAACGTAGAAATGCTGCGCCAGGACCTGGAAGCCGAGTATGACGCCCTGAATCGTTACCTGCAGCGCATTGAACAACTGGAAGCCTTGAAATTGTACGATGTCGCCCAGGTCATCAGGGAGATTGCCGTAGTTGAGCAGGAACATATTATTGACCTGGAGAAGGCCCTGGGTATCCAGAAGGTAAGATAACACCGTTTTGCCCCCTAAGCCATGGATGAAGCAACCAGTGCCATGGCAATTTTTTTGTTACGGCTCTGGCAACCATGGGCGGGGTAAATTAACGATTGCTTTTTTCCGAGAGAAGGAATTTGTTGAGCGGGGTCGAATATAAAAATATTAAAGCAAATTATTGGAGGATAATTCCAGCGATGGCAAAGAGCATAACAGAAATTAACATAAAAAATAAAAATAACCAATGGGGGGGGGGGGGGATTATATGCCTTGTATGTAAAATATTGGAAAAAAGTTTCCCCTCTATTAGCCCCCTTAAAATTACTGCAAATAACATTCCTCCCAACCCATCCAGTGTTACCTTCCATAACACCTCCAGGAACCAGAATTTCCTTGTGATTTTTCGGAAAAATGTCCAGGGGTCACTGGACAGCCGTCACCATACCTTCTCCTCTGCTCCCAGGGTTTCCTAAGAGATATCTTTCTTATGTAAATAGCTTAAAGTGTTCAAGGGCAAACCACTCGAAAGGGTGGGACGCAAAGCCATGGGTCTGTAGCCACTTGTTGGTATGACTGCCAGGCTGCCACTTTAAAGTAAAGGGCAGCCATGCGAATTACTCGTGGCTGCCTTGCTATTTCTAGATGGAACGAAGGCGGGGGCGGGTTCAGTGCAAAGGGATACAGTTACCCAAATTTTACTTGAGATAAGGAAAAAACTTCTCTTTATGGGAGAAAGAGAATCTTTAAACCTGGTTTAAAGCCAGAGCAGTAGAGGGGGGGTCAGCTATGCAAGAGTGTAGCCAGTGTGCCCGCAAGACCCCAGATCGTTCTTGTGTCGATTGCGATTATTTCATGAGCCCCGGCCCTTTACGCCGTAAGCCACCGGTACCCATAGGCATTAGCCTGGTTGCCCCCGATGGGAAACGTTATGCTGGCCGTATTCTCGTATTGAATACCATGGAACTGGGCCTGGAAACACAAGCTCCCATTCCCGGTCAATACCGGATTTATTTAAAGCAGCATCTTAGCCTGGATGTAGCAGGGGTACCGACCAAGGGCAAGGGTGACATCCACCTCTTTGATATCATAGCCGTTTACCGGGGCGAGGAAACAGCCAGCCGTCTGGGTAATGAAGAATACCGTTTACTGACGGGTAGTACGGGGGACTTCATTGAGCAAGTATCCCAATTAGTTCCCGCCCATTTACAGGACCTGGTTAAAGAACGACTGCGTGCCGAGTTAGAAAGCTCGGAGATTTTTAATGCCATGCGGTTGGGCAAGGTAATGCGTTACGAAAAGGGGCGTTTTCGCCATCTGACAGGACAGGCTGACCTGGAACTGCCCCTGCCGGCAATAGAAAATTTAATGCGCCAGGCAATACACCGGGGAACCCACTGCCGGGAAGTGATAGTAAGTGATGACGGTAAAAGGATTTTTGACCTGCACGGTATACCCCTTGACTCCCGGTCAGGGGGCCTGCTGGCCTTTGATCTTACCGAAATTATTGAAAAGGAAAGGCAGATGCGCTGCCAGGAGATGCAGGCCTACCGGGAAGCCGTGGCTGCCGTCACCAATGGGCGCCTGCAGCTTTTGACTTCAGAAGAAATGGTAGCTGTATTATCCGAGGGGAATGAACTGGCAAGGGGAGTAGTTAACAAGGCTGCTGACATAGCTTTGGCTCGCAGCAAGTTATGCAGCTTGCTACCTGCGGCTTTTAGCGCCCGCGCGTACGGCATGGCCTTATCTTTAACGGAGGCTTTGACCAATACATTAAAACACGCTACGGGTGGTGAATGGGTGGTACGGCAGACGGATGCGGCCATCCGGGTAATTATTCAAGACCAGGGCCAGGGAATTAAGATAAAAGATTTACCCAAAGCGGCTTTAATGCGACATTACTCCACAAAAAATTCTCTTGGTTGTGGGTTTACTTTAATGCTTTATTATGCTGATAAAGTTTATCTAACTACCGGTTCCAGGGGAACCACCCTGGTCCTTGATTTCCATCAATCAGCAGATGAAGATATCTGTTCTCCAGCTTCTTAAGTAAAGAAAGAGGAGGAGCGATATTATGCTGGCAATTTCTGTAACCAAAGGCACTTATGGGCGCTGTTTAAACCTTAAAGGGGAGTTAGACATGGAAACCCTGGCCACGCTGGAGCGAGCAGCAGAAGTACAGGAAGGAGAGGGGCAATTGGAAATAAACCTGGCAGGAGTATCCTTTATAGATTCTACAGGTCTCAGGGGTTTATTAGAAATACAGCGCCGGTGGTCAATGAAGGGAGGTAAGGTACGGGTTATTAACCCCTGTCCGGAGATTGCCGAAGTTTTTCGGCTGGTAGGTATGGAAGAACTTTTAGATTGTAGTGACCAGAGCAAGGCAACCGGGGGTGAATATTAAATGTCCCTGGATACCGGTGGCAAGGGGAAACAAATAATACATGCCGGTATACAGGGTGCGGGGTGTAGTATTCCAGCAGACCTGGAAGGCGGCGACTTTTTTGATTTTATTCCCCTGGGTGAAGACCAACTTATTGTTGCTATCGGAGATGTAATGGGTAAAGGTATGCGTGCCGCCGGGCAAATGAAGGAGCTTTGTACAATCTTACATGCCTGTACCAGGAAAGATCTGTCCCTATTGGAAATCATAAATCAGCTGGCTGCAATCGGAGGAAAACAGCTGCACCGCGCCGGTTCCTTTGCTACCCTGTGCCTTATTTCTTATGAACAGCAGCATAATTGTTTAACCTGCCTCAGCGCCGGACACCCGTCTCCGGTAATATTTTCAGGCCGTAATATCCACGTACCCCGGGTAAGGGGGGTGGCCCTGGGCTTCCTGGAAGAATACCAGGGTACTCGACCGGAACAAGTTGTCCTGTCTCGCGGCGATGTAGTTATCCTGTATACCGATGGCCTGGTAGAAGCCCGCGATGCCAACGGTCAAAATTATGGTTTAAATCGCCTCAAAGAGATAGTTGCCGCCAATACCTGCCTGGATGCAGTTGAACTCCAGGAGGTTATCTTAAATGACTTATTTACCTTTACCGGCTGCAGGCAGCAAAGGGATGATGTAACCCTGGTAATCCTTAAGAAAGAGCTGGAAAAGGGGGGTGAGTGTCATGGAGATCAGGGTAAATAAAGAAAAGGAAAAGGCCACCCTGCTGGTAGCGGGGGAATTGGACTACAGCAATGTTGCTCAGCTGCAGCAAGAGATTGAAAGGCAGGAGGCTCCCGTGGTGGAGGTAGTTCTTAAGGACCTGCAGTTCATGGATTCCTCCGGTGCCGGGATGCTTCTTAACCAGGCCAGGTTGTTGAGCCAGCAGAACCGCGTTTTGAAAATTACCCATATCCCCGCAAATATTCGCCATGACCTGGAAATAATCGGCTTTTTCCGCGTCTTAGAAACCCTTAAAGGCGCCCCTCAAAGTGGAGGGGAGTGATTGCATGTGGAATCTTTAAAGACTGGAGCCCTTGAACAGCCCGGGGAAAAGGGCGTGGCACCCCGGGCGGCCATAATAAACGGACAGCTGGTAATAGAACACCCGCCCGGAGGCCCTTATCCGGTGATCGTGCCCTGCCCGGGGTTGCGCCTGGTAGTAAATGGGGAAGAACGAAGCGAACCGACGCCTGTAAATGAGAAGGACAGGGTGGAAATAATCGTCCTGGATGAAAGGCGGGAAGGATACTGGCAGGTAAAGGTTAGTGCGGATAAACAGGAGGCATTTTTACAGGTAAAACCCTGGGTATTAGTCCGGCGGCAAGTGCGGGACCTGCCACCGGCGCGGGTTTTATACCTGGAGGTCCTGGAGCACGAAGATTTCTATAAACCCTTTACCCTGGAAGATTTAACCAGGGAAATGGGGCGCCAGGGTATCAAGTATGGTATCGACTGGCAGGCCTGTGCCCGGGGACTTGAAGCCTCAACCGAGGGTACTTTAATTATTGCCCGGGGGCAACCACCAGTACCAGGTAAAGACGCCACGGTAGAATTATTCTTTACTACCCAGCAAAAGGTTCCAGTAGCAGTCGGAGAAGAGGAGACAGTGAACTTCCGGGAAAGGTTTCGTTTTACCGCGGTTGAAGCCGGAATGGTCCTGGCCAGGAAACACCCGGCCGAAGTTGGGCGGCCGGGGAAGGCGGTAACGGGGGAAATAATCGTGCCCCCCGAGCCCAGGGATATTCAAATGACAGCCGGTTCCGGCGCTGTTTTAAGCAAAGATGGTTTGGAGATCATTGCTACCATAGCCGGCCGCCCCGTGGCAAGGGGGGTTAAAGGGCGGGTTGTTATCAGTGTGCTCCCCGCCCTCATGCACCCTGGTAATGTTGATATTACCTCGGGAAACATTTCTTTCACCGGCGATGTAATGATTGCCGGCCAGGTTGAAGAAGGGATGAGTGTTGAGGCTGGCGGTAATATTTATATAGAGGGCGCTGTATCCAGGGCCATGGTCCGGGCCGGGGGCTTAATTGAGGTAGGCGGCAACGTTTTTTCTTCCCTGCTGGCCGCCGGGAGTACGGTGGCTTTGCAGCAGAAATTCGGCTCAATACTTGCCAGGGTTGCTACCATCCTGGAGCAATTTGTAGCCGCTGCTATCCAGCTTTTCCATCATCCTTCCTTCAAAAAGGATGACCTTAAAGGTGGTATTGGTCCCCTGGTATTACTGCTTTTAGAGAAGAAATTTCGCGAGCTTCCTGCGGCGGTAGAATTACTAAAAAAGGAAGCCCACAGCCTTCCTGCTATATCAATGAATAGTTCGACGGCATTGATAAATGAACTGGAACGCCTGGTAAGGACACCATTGGCCATCAACAGTTTAGAACAACTGGAATCAATGTTGAAAGAAATTATAACCTGGCGGGATGAGATTAATATACCGCCTCAAGGTGCGGCCGACATTATAATTCACTACGCCATTAACTCAACCGTTATAGCCACCGGTAACATTAAAGTAATAGGTGATGGCTGTTATCATACCAGGTTGCAGGCCGGGAAAGCGGTAGCTGTGCATGGTGTGTTCCGCGGTGGGGAGATCCAGGCCCAGGGTGACGTTTATATTAAAGAACTGGGCTCCCGTACCGGTACGAGTACCAGGGTCGAAACCCAGGCCGGGGCTACTGTGACCATAGCTCATGCTTTTGAGAATACTTCCATCCGGATAGGTTCCCGCCAGTATTCTTTTGTTCAGGAAGAATGGGGAGTGCGGCTATGGCTTGACCGGGAAGGAAACCTGGCCAGGCGTACTATTCCAGCCTGATAGAAGAGATCCGGATACAAAACCCCCCTGAAGGGGGGCTTTTTGTGCGCCCGGCATGGGCGTTAACTTGGTGGTGAAAGTCCACTGCAGGCGAGGCAGCACGAGTCTGCTAGCCAAAGGCAAGGGTGCCCATCGCGAGGTGGGATCCGGAGGAAGCCGGAGGCAAAGTCACGGCCCGATGAACAAGAACCCCATAGGAGGCTAGACCATCCGGATGAGCTGGCGAAACACAGCGAAATCCCAGGCTGCCAAGGGATGGTAGAGTATATGGGGCGGGCGCGGGGCGAAGGTTAACGCTCTTACCCGGGGAGGCCTGCCGGATAAGCCAGGAAAAGCTGGCAACCCGTGTC